>JAOUKT010000009.1 GCA_029882395.1 Gammaproteobacteria bacterium | reverse complement strand
TCACCCCTAAATGAAATACTTTTTGTAGCACTAAAATCACAGGGAAAATAATCGCCAGCATGTATGCTGCCTGGCAATAATATTAAAATGCAGAATAATCTGATCAAATTTATACCCCTAACGACTAAGGTATGGGGTGCGGCGCGTTTTGTGCTCAGCATCCAGCCCGTGATTTTTACGGGCGAACTTGACCGCATTGTTATGTGTTTTTATACATGTCATGTAAATATTCCTTTGACTGATCATTTAGGAGAGTTCTTTTACCTTTGTCTTTATGATGCAGTTCCAGTGAATTTTCTTCGCCAGACTCAGATATAGAACGGACACCATCAAGCACTGAAAGAAAACCAAAAATTGTTTCAGATATTGAGTCTGAAATAATTGATTTAACTCTTTCTTTTCCTTTCTCATCTAATGATAAATACCATTCTGAATTTTTCAATAATTCAGGATCAGGTTTTCGGCCAGGCGGCTCTTTTAAATTTTCGATGACGTCATCTTTGGCACCAACCTCAACTGCTTCTTTGATTAAGGATACGAAATTATCAGGTGTCATTGATGATTTTCCTTTTTACACATAACATTTAAGTAGACGGACACGTCCGTAATATATTACGCCCATGGCCGTATATCCTATCTTTTCTATATATCTCAATCCATTCATAAATAGTATTAATATCAACGTGTTATTCGCTTTAGTATACAAAAGCTCAATTTTCAATTTAAGGGGCAGAGCTCTTATATTAGTAAACAACTCCAACCAATTATTTCTCATTCTCTAATCGATATTAGCGTTTCCACACTGGCATTAACAGTCTTATTTCACCTTTGATTGTGCCCTCAATGCGCCCGTGTGCATGCACCATAACAATCCATTAGCGCTCTAATCTCGTGCTTCAATTATGTGCGATCTGTTTTTTAAGGCACTTAAACGGTGCGAAACTATTGAATATATTATATTTAAAAGGCACTGTTGATTTAAATAATTTACGTTATTTATCAACTACTTAAATAATGGTTAAGTGAGCGCTTATGTGCTGGCACGCTAGTTGCTCTACTGGGTTTAGAGAATTGCATAATAGAACTGCACATTAATATTGCAGTAGCCCGGAGAGCTCAGTATGAAAGAAAAGTTAGTTGTTATCGGTAATGGCATGGCAGGCATGCGTACCGTTGAAGAGTTATTAAAAATCGACCCGGATATGTATGACATTACGGTGTTTGGTGCCGAGCCTTACGGTAACTATAACCGTATTATGTTGTCGCCTGTGCTGGCCGGTGAAAAAACCATTGATGAGATCATGCTCAATGACAGGCAGTGGTATGAAGAAAATAAAGTCACTTTGCATGCGGGCAAAGCCGTTACTTCGATCGATCGCATTAATAAAAAAGTGCTGGCCGATGATGGTACGCAAGAGTCGTATGACCGGTTATTAATAGCTACCGGCTCTGAGCCTTTTATTATTCCTGTGCCGGGTAATGACCTGCATGGGGTGATTGCTTTTCGTGATATTAAAGATGTCGACCTGATGCTTGAAGCCGCCGCGAAACATAAACACGCGGTGGTAATCGGTGGTGGTCTGTTAGGGCTTGAAGCGGCTAATGGTTTAATGCAGCAGGGCATGAGTGTGACGGTTGTTCATTTGATGGACAAGTTAATGGAACGGCAGATGGATGGCCCGGCGGCGGCGATGTTAAAGGAGTCGCTGGAAGAACGTGGCCTGCACTTTTTAATGCAGGCAGAAACGGAATCGATAATCGGTAAAGACCGGGTTGAAAAAGTGCGCTTTAAAGACGGCACAGAAATTTATGCGGACCTGGTGGTAATGGCGGTGGGTATCAAGCCAAATATAAAACTTGCGAAAGACGCCGGCATTCATTGTGAGCGCGGTATTGTGGTTAATGACACCTTGCAGACATTTGACCCGGCGATATATTCGGTGGGTGAATGTGCGCAGCATCGTGGCATTGCTTACGGTCTGGTTGCGCCGCTGTTTGAAATGGCCAAAGTCTGTGCCAATCATTTAGCGAAAATGGGCATTGGGCGTTATGAAGGCACCATGACCTCGACCAAATTAAAAGTAACGGGCATAGATTTGTTTTCTGCCGGTGATTTTATTGGTGATGAAAATACAGACGAGCTGGTTTTTCAGGATAAAGCACGCGGTGTCTATCGCAAGATTGTTGTTAAAAACAACAAGATTGAAGGCGCGGTAATGTATGGCGAGACCATTGATGGCAGCTGGTATTTTGATTTAATGCGTGACGGTACGGACATTTCTGAGTTTCGTGAAAACCTGTTATTCGGTCAGGCACACTTAGGCGACTCGGGCCATGGTGATGACAACCGCGTTGCGATGATGAGCGACAGCGCAGAAATATGCGGCTGTAACGGTGTCACCAAAGGTGAAATTGTTATCGCGATTAACGATAAAAAACTATTTACCCTGGATGAAGTGCGCGCCCACACCAAGGCATCCAGCTCGTGTGGTTCCTGTACTGGCCTGGTAGAGTCAATCATGTCACATACTCTGGGTGGCGATTATTCAACAGCGCCGCATTTGAAACCAATGTGTGCCTGTAGCGATCATTCGCACGATGATGTGCGGGCCGAAATTAACAAAGGCCAGTTGAAATCAATCCGCGCAGTGATGGATGCTATGGAGTGGAAATCATCGGATGGCTGCAGTAAGTGTCGTCCGGCACTGAATTATTACCTGGTTTGCAAACACCCGGAAGCAAAGATTGATGATAACCAGTCGCGTTTCATTAACGAACGTGCTCATGCCAATATCCAGGGTGATGGCAGCTATTCTGTTATCCCGCGTATGTGGGGTGGCATGACCACGCCGCAGGAGTTACGCGCAGTGGCAGATGCGGCTGAAAAATATAACGTCGATACGGTACACGTCACCGGCGGGCAGCGTATCGGTTTGTATGGCCTGAAGAAAGAAGAGCTGCCGCTGATATGGAAAGATTTAAACGATGCCGGCATGGTCTCCGGCCATGCTTACGGTAAAGCCTTGCGTACGGTTAAGACCTGCGTCGGTCGTGAATGGTGCCGCTTTGGTACTCAGGATTCAACCGCCATTGGGATCAAGCTTGAGCAACTGAGCTGGGGCTCGTGGATGCCGCATAAATTTAAGATGGCGGCATCGGGTTGCCCGCGTAACTGCGCTGAAGCCACGATAAAAGATTACGGTGTGGTCTGTGTTGATTCGGGATATGAATTACACGTTGGCGGTAACGGCGGTATTAAAGTGCGGGTAACTGACTTGTTGTGCAACGTCGAGAGCGAAGAAGAAGTGCTGCAATACAGCGCGGCTTATATGCAGCTTTACCGTGAAGAAGCGCATTACCTTGAGCGTACCGCGCCGTGGATCGAACGGGTAGGCCTGGCCTACGTTAAAGACATTCTGCTGAATGATGATAAACGCAAAGAGCTGGCAGAGCGTTTCAGTTACGGTCAGTCATTCATGCAGCATGACCCGTGGGCAGAGCGCGCTCAGGGCAGTGAGGCACATGAGTTCACGCCGATGAAAGTCATCAAAAAACAAGCAGAAACAGTGTAAACAAAACCTGCTGCAGCGGTGAAGCACTTAAAAAAATGATTTGAGTGCGGCATCTCTGTGGTGGAATGTGATAGTTAAAGAGGTTTTTAGAAATGAGTGACTGGATTGAAGTAGGGCAGCTAACAGATATTCCAAAGCTGGGAGCGCGGGTCGTGAAAACCGGCAAGGGTGACATTGCTGTTTTTAGAACAGCAGAAGATAAAGTTTTTGCGCTGGCTGATAAATGCCCGCACAAGGGCGGCCAGTTATCACAGGGAATTGTACTGGGTGATAAAGTCGCTTGCCCGTTACATGACTGGAAAATAGAACTGGCTAGCGGAACAGCGGTAGCGCCGGATGATGGCTGTGCAGCCAGTTACCCGGTTAAGATGGAAGGCGATAGCATTATGCTGTCACTGACTGCGGACCAGGGTTGTCCTAATACCTGAACACAGCCGTAAGTTATCAGTCCAGAGTCGTAAGTCCAGAGTCGTCAGTTAAAAAAAAAGATTTAAGGCTTCTGGCCTTGGACTCAAGACTTTTGACTTAAAGAACAAAGATAATAAGCTTTTCGGGCGTAAAAAAACCAATAAAAACTGCAGACAAAGCTGTAGTGGAATGGGAAGACATTACTTGCAACTAAAGCAATAACAAACAACAAAAGCGCGTCGCTGAAATTTGCAGCAGCAGGTGTTGCTGCGGCTGCAGATGAAGAGGCCGAAAGCTATGAACACAGTCATGCCTGCAGGCAGGCAGCAGTAAGGCAGAGAAAAGAGGTAAGCAAATTATGTATGCAAACATGCAAACCAAACAGCTGGATGTAAACGGTAAGATGGTTCTGACCTGTAGTGAAGGTTATATTGTCAACCGGGACGAGTGGTCTGAGGATTTTGTGCGGGCTCAGGCGGCAGCCGAAAACCTGGACTTGACTGATGAAGTCTGGGATGTTGTCTGGTTTTTACGAGAATTTTATGAGACACACGGGGCACAGGCAGAAGTGCGTAAGATAGCCAAACATTTCAAAACAGCATGGGGTGAAGAGCGCGGTAACAGTACTTACCTGCATAAAATATTCCCCTTTGGTGGGCCCCAAAAGCAAGGTAACCGCCTTGCCGGATTGATGCGCACCAAGGGCGAGCACTAAGCTGGCAGCCAGTGGCTAATGATGCTTATGCGATTGAAAACACTCAGAAGGAATACAGGTGAACTCGACACAACGGCGCCGTTTGCTGGGCATCGCTCAGGGCAATAGCAGGCAAACAGCGTATCGACAGATGAATAAGAACCGTGGATTAAAGCCGGCTTTTATTAGAGAGATAATATGGCGATCATGAAAGAAGTTAAAACAACTTGTCCTTATTGTGGTGTGGGTTGTGGTGTGATTGCGGCTTTAAGCGAAGAAGGTCATGTGACTGTAAAAGGTGACCCTGAACACCCGTCTAACTATGGCAGGCTTTGCTCCAAGGGTGCGGCGCTGGCCGATACCATTGGTTATGATGGCCGCCTGCTTTATCCTGAGGTGAAAGCTGAAACCGAGAACTGGGACAACGCCTTAAACCTGGTGGCGGATAAACTGTCCTCAGCGATTCGTAAGCACGGCTCGGATTCTGTGGCATTTTATGTTTCCGGGCAGCTACTGACAGAAGATTATTATGTTGCCAATAAACTGATGAAGGGTTTTATTGGCAGCGGCAATATTGATACCAATTCTCGGCTCTGCATGTCATCCGCCGTTGCCGGTTATAAAAGAGCGTTTGGAACAGATACGGTACCCGGTTGTTATGAAGACCTTGAGCGGGCTAAGCTAGTTGTACTCACCGGTTCAAATACCGCCTGGTGCCATCCGGTTTTATTTCAGCGTATTAAACAGGCCAAAGAAAATAACCCGGATCTGATGGTAGTGGTGATAGATCCCCGGCAGACAGCCAGCTGTGATATTGCGGATATGCATTTGCCGCTTAAGCCGGGTACAGACCAGATGTTATTTAACGGCCTTTTGCGTTACCTGAATGAGCAAGGCGAAACCAATAGCGCTTATGTGAAAGCCAGCACGCAAGGTCTGGAGCCGCTGTTAGAGTCGGTGCAGATGTGTGATCTGGATACGGTGGCATGGGAATGCGGGCTCGAGCAACAGACGCTGGAATCTTTCTATCGCTTGTTTGCCAGGACCGAACGTGTGGTCACGCTTTTTTCACAAGGCATCAATCAGTGGTCTAATGGCAGTGATCGCGTTAACGCTATTATTAACTGCCATCTGCTAACGGGCCGTATTGGTCGCTCGGGCATGGGGCCGTTTTCAATTACAGGGCAGCCTAATGCCATGGGTGGTCGAGAAGTCGGCGGTCTGGCAAACCAGCTGGCCGCACATATGGCGATTGAAAATAAAGCGCATCGTGATCTGCTGCAGACGTTTTGGCAGTCGCCTTCTGTGGCGGCAACGCAAGGCCTGAAGGCGGTGGATTTATTTAAAGCCGTGCATCAGGGAAAAATAAAGGTGCTGTGGATTATGGCGACTAACCCTGCCGTGAGCCTGCCGGATTCTGACTTTGTGCGCCAGGCACTGGAGCGCTGTGAGTGTGTCGTGGTGTCGGATTGTATGCGCGAAACGGATACCACCAAATATGCTGATATTCTATTACCGGCGCAGACCTGGGGCGAGCGCGATGGTACTGTCACCAGTTCAGAACGACGAATTTCAAGACAGCGTGCATTTTTACCCACGCCCGGCGAGGCAAAACCGGACTGGTGGATTATTGCAGAGGTCGCAAAGCGCATGGGTCATGCCGCGTGTTTTCAGTATCAAGAAGCGCGTGATATTTTTATTGAGCATGCCGCGCTATCCGGTTTTAAAAACAACGCCTCGCGCGCCTTTGATATCAGTTTATATAAAGACCTGAGCTATGCGCAATACGATGCACTGCAGCCGCTGCAGTGGCCCGTGACAACGGCCTCGCCCGGGGGAACCGCGCGTATGTTTAGCGAGGGTGAGTTTTTTACCGAGTCGAAAAAAGCCTGTTTTATTAGCGTCGACTCGTTTGCCAATAAAAAGCCGGTATACGACGAGTACCCGTTGCTGCTGAATACCGGCAGGGTGCGTGATCAATGGCATACCATGACTAGAACCGGCAAGTCGTCGACGTTATCGGCGCATGTGATCGAACCCTATGCAGAAGTTCACCCTGAAGATGCCAAACAATACGGCCTGGTTGATAAGGCACTGGTTTCGGTGAGCAGTGTCAAAGCGACGATTGTTGTCAGAGTTGTGGTATCGGATACACAGCAAAAGGGCAGTGTGTTTATACCGATACACTGGAACGACCGCTTCAGCAGCAAGGCTTATGTGGACTCACTGGTGTCAGCAAAATGCGATCCGCTATCTGGCCAGCCGGAGTATAAAAAAACAGATATTAAGCTTCAAGCGTATAAAGCTAACTGGTATGGCTTTTTAATTTCACGTCGCAGGCATGATATTAAAGATGCGCGATACTGGGCGAGTTCAAAAGGCGCCGGCTTCTGGCACTATGAGCTGGCCGGTGATGCCAGCGATGAGAACTGGGCCGCCTGTGCACGACGATTGCTGTGTAGCGATGCGCAGCAGGTTAACTGGATAGAGTATTTCGATAAAGGCGAGCGAAGATACCGTGCAGCGCGCATAGAAAACGATCGGCTTGAGAGCTGCCTGTTTATTGGCCCGGACCTGTCACTGCCGGGTCGCGACTGGTTAGCTCAACTGTTTAAAAGTGATACGTTAAGCGAAACGGAGCGGCACAGTTTACTGACAGGCAAACCGGCGGATGCAAAAGAAGAGGCGGGAAAAGTGGTTTGTGCCTGTTTTGGCGTGGGCATTAAGACAATAAAAAATGCGATTATCGAAAATAAAATGACATCGGTGGAAGAAATAGGCGTCGCCTTAAAGGCCGGTACTAACTGCGGCTCCTGCGTGCCTGAACTGAAGAAAATAATCAGAGACTGCAGCGGATTGCTGAACGAAGAATAAGATAAAAGTGATAAGAAAGTCATTTAGATAAGCCCTGTCTGTGCCCGTGTTGATTATTTAAGTTAGACTAATAACGGATTGAGCTGCTTAAACAAACCGGTGTCAGTGCATGGATGATATAAAAAAGAAGTGGGAGCTGGTGCATGAACAGTGGCTGGGGAGTGACATCAGCCGGTGGCATTATCGGTGTTCTGTCCCGTATCAGGCGAGCAATGGCTGACTTTTGATTCGATGCTAATGTAAATTTTATCTGCCTCAATAGTAAAATGCTGATAAATCAGCTATATAAAACTAAGTTTGTTGATTTTGAGTTGCAGACAAATGGAGTTGATTGCTGAGATCAGCTGGAATGGCTAAGTGTCTGATGGCTGTGCTGATATCAGAAGCCGATTTCCCTCCCCCATTTTATGACCGTTACCGGTGTCAGCTACTGTCTCGTTGTATTGGCTGCCTGTTAAATGGCAATGCCGGTTTTTATCGATGCTAGAGAACAGGCTGTTGAAATAATAATAGATAGGGCTGTACAGATTTAATGAAATTAAGTTCTAAGCTTCTGCTGGTGATGACGCCCCTGATTATTACGCCGCTGTTGATTCTGGGCGCAGTGGCCTCTTATAAACTGCAACAGACAACCACAGAAAACGCGCTGCACCAGATGACGGCAGAAGTTGGCCATATCAGTGATCATTTAATCAGTGATATTAATACGGCTAAGTCAAACATGGAGCTGTTTTCAAATTCAATTTTGATCGAAAAATATCTGAAAATTGCCGCAGGTCATGATATCAGCGCAGCATTGAAGACGAAGCTGGCCGCTGAGCTTGATGCGTACCAGTCGGTTTACCCTGAATATGATGAGATAAAAGTATTACGCGTGGATGGCCGGGAAGTTGCCGGGCTTGAGCCTGCCGGACATCGTGATATCGCAAAAGAACAGTCCAGGCTTGATTTTTACAAGCAGATAAATAATTCAAAAGCGGTGTTTTCAAATAGTTATCTGAACGCAGACAATCATCATTACGCCATTTTTTTTGCCAAAGCGGTAAGGTCAGCTGCTAAAGACACTGAGTCAGGTTCAGATATCCTCGGCTATATATCGATGACAATGAGCCTGGCTTATTTTAAAGAACACATCGGAGGCAAGCATATAGCTAATGGTGGCGATGTGTTTTTTGTAAATCAGAAAGGTGATGCCGTATTTGATAATAAAAAAGCACTGAGTAAAGAGCGCATTTCACAAATTTTACATGAAGATATCAATATCACCGCCAGCAGCTCTGCAAATTACAAAGAGTATTGGGATGATGACTCGGTCTATAACGTCAGAAAAATTAATGACTATTTATATTTAATTGCTATGTTGCCGGCAGATGTGATCAATAAAGCCGGCAATGAGCTTGTAAAAATGATGTTTTTCACATTATTGGTATCAATGTTTGTCGCCGCGTCGCTGATGATTTTTGTGCTCCGGCGTTATATTTTAAACCCTGTTTCCAGCATCAGTAAAGCCAGCAAGGAGATTGCATCCGGGCGTGATATTGGCAGCCTGAACTATCGATATGATGACGAGCTGGGTGAGCTGGCTAATAGTTTTATGATGATGAATGCAACAGTGGTGCAGTCGAAAAAGGAATTAACAAAAGCAAAACTGAGAGCGGAAAATCTGAGCCGCGTTAAAAGCTCGTTTATAGAAAACATGAGCCATGAAATACGAACGCCGTTAACCTCGATCATTGGTTTTTCTGAATCGCTACTGGACGGTGATCAGGAAATGAGTGCACGTATTGACTCAATCAATACCATTGTCCGTAGCGGTAAACATTTGCTCGATGTTATCAATGGCATACTCGACTTTTCAATTATTGATTCTGAAAAACCTGATGTTGCACATCTGCCGGTGGATGTGCGGCACCTTATCAGTGAAGTAAAAGCGTTTGCAGAAATGCAGGCGTCTGAAAAAAACCTGGCGTTCAGTGTTGAATATCTGTTTCCCATACCGGCCGTGATTAAATCGGATGCTGTCAGGCTAAGGCAAATACTGATCAACCTGTTGGCTAATGCTGTCAAATTCACCGAACAAGGCAGAGTGATTATGACGGTATCCTATGAAAGTAAAAACAATAAGATTTGTTTTGAAATAGTTGATACGGGTATCGGCCTGACAAAGGCTGATATGAAAACGGTATTTGATGCATTCGAACAGGCCGATGCAACAACGACAAGAAAGTATGGCGGCATCGGTCTGGGTCTGTATTTATCTAAAAAACTGGCAGAGCAGCTAAATGGAACTATTACCGTCGAGAGTACCGAAGGAATTGGCAGCCAGTTTGCTTT
This sequence comes from Gammaproteobacteria bacterium, assembly GCA_029882395.1. GTDB lineage: Bacteria > Pseudomonadota > Gammaproteobacteria > SZUA-229 > SZUA-229 > JAUVDT01. Next base: position 69,612 of record JAOUKT010000009.1, on the reverse strand, counting down.
TATGATGCAATGTGAAGCGCTTGACGGGCTGATATATGAAGTGCCGGAAACGCGTTCTAATATAAAAACTATTGCAGAAAAGCCGAATTCTAAAGCCAAATTTAAGGGCAAGGTGCTGGTGGCTGAAGATATAGAGGATAATCAGAAACTGATTAAACTGTATCTTACCCGAATTGGCGCTGATTGTGATATTGTCGAAAATGGCAAAGACGCTTTGGCGGCGATTGAAAAAAATCATTATGATGCCGTGCTGATGGATATGCAAATGCCTGTCATGGGCGGGCTTGAAGCCGTATATGAGTTAAGAAAATATAACCAGGATTTGCCGGTGATAGCGTTGACGGCAAGCGCAATGGAAGACGACGTTAAAGGCTATATCAAGGCAGGCTGTAATGAATTTTTGGCAAAACCGATTAACCGGCTTTTATTTAATCAAACAGTGAGCCGCTATCTGCTCGCCAGTGATGAAATAAAGCCGGCTCTTGAAGCGATGACATCGGCTTTATTGGAAGAGGATGAAGGTGCCATTGATCTGGTGTTGATTTTTGTAAAAAAATTGCCTGAGTTGCTCGATGAAATATTAAGCTTATATAAAGACGAAAACTGGGACGAGTTGTCAGCAAGGGTGCATAATCTGAAAGGCACGGGTGGTAATTTTGGATTTTTAAAGATCACTGAAGTTGCGCAGAAAATTGAATTTTTAATTATGAAACAAGGTTATGACGAGATTGAGGATCAGCTGGATCTTTTAACTGTCATGCAACAGAGAATTATTGAGGGTGTGCAGTAAAGCTTTTGCTTCAGGTTTATGCTGGCTTAAAGTGTTTATTTTGATCTTCGACGTGCTCAGCAAAACCGGCTCCAGCTTCTGTGTAAATATTAAAAACGGCGCTGGCACCGGCCTCTTCCAGTAGCCTTGCTTCGTCAGGGAATCTTGCTATTGTCGCGATCCTGCCGCTAAATGTAATGAGTTTTAGCTGTGCCAGCGCTTCCAGGTTTGCCTGCAGGTTGGGCAAGGCTAACATCACAAGTTTGATGCGGTGGTCCAGTTTTATTTTTTCCCAAAAGTCAGCATCACTGGGGTCGCCGTGGATTACGTTTCTGCCCAGCGCCTGCTGGCTTTTAACGCGATCGGCATCGAAGTCGACACCGACCAGCGTTTCGCCGTGCAGTTTGCGCATTTTATCATAAGCACCACTGCCGACTCTGCCCATTCCAAAGATAGCGATGGTTGCACCCAGAGTGTCGATTATCTTGTCATCTGGCAGCCGTTGAGCACGCTCAAACCGCATCCAGAACTGTCTGAAATAATAATATATTTTGCTGTCTATACTGTTCAGCGGTGCTGCTATTACAAATGAAAGCGACAGTGTAATCGCCATGACAACCAGCCATTTGCTTTCCATCCAGCCACTGCTGACGCCAATTGATGCAATGATTAATCCAAACTCACTGTAGTTGGTCAGACTGAGGCTGGTTAACAGCGAGGTTCTTGCGCGCAGTTTGAAAAGCGTCATCAGGCTAAAAAAGAGGGCTGATTTAAGCAGTATAAAAGGTGCTAGCAGGGCGCCAATAATCAGTGCTTCCGGTGTGGCCTCGACAGACATGCCAATGGAAAGAAAAAAACCGACCAGAAAAAGATCCTTGAACCCTAGCATTGATTTAGCAAGTTCTGCAGATTTGGCATGGTTAGAAATCAATACACCCATGATCAGTGCGCCGAGGTCATCTTTTATACCGCCTAGCGCAAATACTTCGGCGCCTCCGAGAGCCAGAACCAGACCGTAGAGAATAAGCAGCTCGCCGTGCCCTGTCTTTTGCAGTAAATGCATGAGCAGAGGCCGCAATGGTATCAGCAAAAACAGCAGGGCAGCCCAGAGCGATGGCAGTTTAGCTGTAGATATTGCCAGAAAGATAACCGCGAGCAGATCCTGCATGACCAGAATGCCGATTGAAATGCGACCATGAAATGATTTCATATCGCCTTTTTCTTCCAGTGATTTGACAACAAAAACTGTGCTTGAAAAACTCAGCGCAAAAGCCAGTAACAAAGAGCTATGCAAGGTTAACTGCGACAAGGCGGAGATACCGGATAAGGACAGCGCAAAGATAGCTGAGCCGAAAAGCAGCACCGTGATGCTGGTGTGCAGGGCTGTTACGGCCCATATCTGCGGCCTGATAAGAAAACGCAGGTTAAGCTTAAGGCCAACTGTAAACAGCAGCAGGGTTATGCCAAGGTCTGCCAGCTTTTGCAGCATGTCGCCACTGGTTATACCGAGGTAGTTAAGTGCAAAACCGGCTGCCAAAAAACCTACCAGAGGCGGTAGTTTGATGAGTTTAGCGAAAAATCCCAGTAAAAATGCCAGTGAGATCCAGGTCGCATCACCGAGCGCAATTGTAAACCACTGAAAATCCATATTATTTTAGTCTGATGGTCTGCAGAGGTTTTTTGTTGAGCAACTGTGTCAGAGCCTTATACCGTTAACAATATGAAAGTGCCCATAGTGTAACGGTTAGAACGAGCACAGAGCAAGGCTATTTCAGTGGCTTGGACGTGGTTTTTATATTTTATTTAGTGAAGTTCAGACCAGAGGCGAGTGCTCTGTGATTGAAGTCGCCCTGTGTAATGTCCTGCCCATGGTCACGGGCATGAATTCTCCAGCAGTAAAATCCGTTTTTTTTCAGTTTGGCGGGTAACGTAAGTTGCTACAGGCTTAAAAATTTCAACTGATAGACTAGTTTTTTATGCTGATATATGCCGTGTATAAATACCTGTTAAAGCATGCACCGTGGACGGCTTGCGAGTTCAGCGTGGCAGGCAAAGAAATGCTTTGGCATTATGATTCGCTGATTGACTAACGGCGATGGTAAGTTTTTGTGAGTCGCATAGTCTTTAGCAAGCACGGTTGAAATGTATTTAAGCCTAATGGCGGCACAGTGCAGTTGCAAATATGCCTATCAATAAAAACCGGCTCTGTAATGAGGGTCGTTGGCAGTGCGTTGGCTGAGAACAGCAGAGGTGTGTACCAAAAAGTAAAACATCAACAGAGTGACGAATTTGGTTCTGGTTTACATATCAGACACTGTTCTGTTTTAACGAACTGGACAGGGTGTGATGGTTTGTATTCCTGAGCTTTAAAGACAGGCTGTTTAATATGCCCAGACTGATTTCAGGGTAGCTGAGTATCAGGCCTCTTAAATTGCTTTTATTGAGGCAAAGCAAATGAGTGTCTTCAAGAGCATGGGCGGTTGCCGAACGCGGCAGTCCATCGAGCAAGTTCATTTCACCGAAACAGTCACCAGTGTGTAATTCGGTGATAGTGTGCTTTTCGTTATCACTGAGAGAAATGCCGACTTTACCAGAAGTAATGATAAACATTTCATTGCCCTGATCATTGAGCTCGAAGATATGATCGCCTTTATAAAATATTTCTTCGTATAATGATTCGGCGATAAACCTTAAGTCATCAGTGAATACTTTGCTGAATATGAGCGACTGCTTGAGTAAATATATTCTGTCAAAAAGGTCAGTCATCATTCAGTGCCCTGAGAGCGCATGTCTGTAGCCACTGGTCCTGAAGTTTGCACCAGTTCAAAACCGAGTCAGTATTGTCGAAGCCCATAATATAATTGCTTTTAAGCTCAAAGTCATCACGTAGTATATCAATTAATAATGCGGTGACTTCTGATTTGTCGAGACTGCTTAGCGCTTCACAGGCTGTTGCTATGTGTTCTTTATCAGCCGTTTTTATAGCAGCATTGACCACGGATGCAATATTTGATGTCTGCAGCTGATCAAGGCAGGAAAGCAGTAGCTGTGAAATATAGTCCAGTCTTTCGTTGATGCTCTGGTAAAGAAGAAAGAAACTGTTGCTTTTATTCTGATGGGATTTAAGCATCTGCCTGGCATCATAATATTGACGACCTAAGAGTGCTTTTGAGTCAGCTATTTTCTGCAGGCTTGTTTCTTTCAGGGCGTTGTTGACTAAATGTTCAAAGATAGTGAGCTGAGCACGAGGAGAGGTGAAGTTGTCATTGTTAATAAGCCAGTTATCAGCTATGACGTCATTATTGTTATGCGTTGTCAGCAATATAGCCAAGGCTTGTTTGCGTACCTGTGAATGACCATCATCGAGCGCCTTTACCAGAAGGTCCATGTGCTCATCATAAGCCAGAACAAAAGAGCAACCTATAACAGCAGCGCGGATAAAAGGATCACTGTCTGCAAAAAGCCGGCTAAGTATCGGGGAAAAATCTGGCAGGCTGCCGTGCTGCCAGCTGCTCAGGGCTTCAAGAGTAAGTAATCGCCATCTTTGCTGGTTTGACTCCAGTAATGCAGGAAACGCCTTTTGGTAATTGTTTATTAAGCGGGCTTTTGTTTTTTCATCAGCCTGACTGATTAATTTCACCAGCGGTAATGCCGCGAGTATCTCCTTGTTGTTGCCAGTGCTTAGTTTTATCCAGATTGAATTAGCCTGCGCCAGGTTGGCTTTATCATTATAGACAATGGCGCCGTAGATCCCGGTAGCCCAGACCCGGGGGTTGTCACTTATCAGCGCCCTTAAAATATATTTTTTTGCAAATGAGTCTCGCGCTTCAAACAAAAGCTGTAGCATGGTGGCTTCAAAATGATGATCATACACCGGGTACTTGTCAGGCCGTTTTAAAATGTCTCTGAGTGGTTTAACTGTATGGCTGGCAAGTATGCGTATAAGTTGATCAGCCGTTTTACTGTTGGCGCTTTTCAGTCTTTCTATAATAATATCCGTTGCCTTGTCTGGATGAGAGGCAATCAGAATTTTAGCAGAGCTAATGGTTACAGCGTCATCGCCCTGGTGTATGTTTTGCTGAAGCGATACCAGCAGTGATGTGCCGGAATTTTCTGAAAGTGTTTCTTTAGGCATGTATATCTGTTCTCTGAGGTGTTTGATTAATGTGCCAAGATAGGCTTTGTTAGTTCGAATTGAAAAATAAACCAATAGCAAGCTGGTAATAAATCCGCTGACTAAAAAATAAAAACTGTTACTGAAAAACTGAGCAGACAATAGTATCAGGGCGCAGGTGAGTAAAGCCGCGGGCAAAATTATGCCGGTAGATACGGCGCGTGATCTTCCCTGAATATTTTTGGGTAAAATATTATACATCATGTTTCTAACCGGGCTGTTAAAGGCAGGGTTAAAGGTATCCTTGATAAAGCTTGCAAAAATGGCAGCAGGCATTTTCATGCTGAGCAGCAAAATGACAAAACTCAAACTGATGGACAGGGGGAAAATGAGATTGGTATTTTGTATGCCTAATTTCTCGATTGTCCTGTTGCTTACGAAAAGCTGAAGCAGCAGTGTTATCAGGGCGGTTGTCGCTGTTAGTATTCCAAAAAAAGCAGCCAGTTCCTGCTCGTTTTCAAAATAGCCGGTATAGATAGTGTTGGTCACATAATAAAGTGTATAAAAGGTAATGACCATGAAAAAAAAGGCAATGGAAGAGGCGCTTAGCAGACTCGATTGCCGGGTAAAACTAATGCCTTTTTTAACCGACTGTAGTGACGCTTGTACTGAACTGTGTGTGCGTGTCTTATAAAAGAAGCAAGACGGCCCTTTTAGTTTGTGCCAGCTGACCATTATCACCAGGGTGATAAATAACAGCATGCTCCAGATAAGCATGATCTGGCTGGTGCCAATGCGCGGTGCCAGTATAGCGACAAGTATGCCGCCTGTTATCAGCCCCAGTTGGCTGCCGGCAAGAATAACAGGCAGCAGCCTTTTGCTTTTTAAGGTATTCAGGTTTTGACTAATATATAAAGCCATATGCACCAGCATTATTTCTGATGCGGCTTCGTAAAGCAGAAAATACAAGGGATATATTGCCGGCATCTCGGTATAGCTTAGCAGGCCCCAGAGTGTTAGAAGAGCGACAATGAGAATAAGCAGCAGTCTGAAAAATAATTTTTCAGCAGAAATTTTATCAGCCAGGGTTGCGTAAACAAGACTGCTGATGGTCAGCAATACGCCTAGTGCAATATACATCAGCGGAAGATTTTCAATGCCATAGCGTTTGAAAAATAAAGCTTCGGCAGAGGCTTTTCCCATCGCCATGCCACAGCCGGCGATAAAAAAGAAAGTTAAGAAATATAATACGGTTATTTTTTCATCTTCACGAATTAATAACAGTTTAAGAATGTTTTTCAAGGATCTTCCGTAGGCTATCTGTTTGTGGCTTGCGCGCAGTCATATATGAGATGTTTAAGTCGTAAAGCATGGCTTGATTGGTGGCTCTGTTACTGGTTTTAAATTAAATGGTTATCAAGCATGCCCAGAGTATTGGTCAGCAATATTCGAGTATTATCAATGTTAATCGGTTTTATCAAATAGTCAATAAAACCGGCATCTTTACCTTTCTGTATCTCCTCTGGCATGGCATTGGCGCTGACTGCAAAGATCGGTGTTTTGGTAAACGATTTTTCATTTTTTAAAATATTAAAGACATCATAGCCGCTGATACCCGGAAGGTTAAGATCCATTAGTATCAGGTCAGGTTGTCTGGCCAGCGCGATTTCAACGCCTTCTTCCCCGGTCAGTGCGGTTATCAGGCGCGTATTGGGGATCTGGCTGATGATGGATTTTACCAGGGCCTGATTTAGTGGCTCATCTTCTACATAAAGAATGGTGTGCATGGTTTCAACTGTATTATCTGTCAGTGTTGTAGATTTTATTTGTACGCTGTCGTCTGCTGTGGTTGTCGGTAAGGCGCGGGGTAACTGGAACCAGAATGTGCTGCCTTTGCCGGGTACGCTTTCTACGCCTATTGTGCCGTTCATAACTGTTATCAGTCGTTTTGTTATGGTTAAGCCGATTCCGGTTCCTTTTGTGCTCTCAACTTGTTTGAGGCGGGTAAAGGGCTGGAAGATGGCATTGAAACTTTCTTTATCAATACCGATGCCGGTGTCCTTGATTTCAAAACGAATCTGAGACTCATTGAGGCTCAGGCTTAATGTTACGGAACCATTTTTATGGTTGTATTTTATGGCATTGGTGAGCAGGTTTACCAGTGCCTGTTTGCAACGGGTGTGATCTGCGTAAACATAAGGGAAGCGGCTGAATTTTGAATTGATTTTGATACTGATATTGCTGACATCGGCAATGGGTTTGACCAGGCTAATGGACTCATTAATGATTGTTTCGCAAGCGATACTGCTGAGGTTAACATTAAGTTTGCCGGATTCAATACGAGAAATGTCGAGCAAGTCATCGATTAAGCTGAGCAAATGTTCGCCGGCCAGGCATATATGTGAAATATAACTTTTTTCATCAGTGTGCAGGTGCTCCTGGTTTTTTTCCTTAAGCAAATGCCCGAAACCCAGGATCGCATTTAATGGTGTGCGCAGTTCATGACTGATTCGTGAGAGAAAATCAGACTTTTCTTTATTTGCAATCTCGGCTTTTGTTTTGGCTTCCTGTAAGGAAGACTCAGAGTTAATTCTCATCGTTGCATCGCGGTAACTGAAGACGCGGCCTATGGTATGGTCTGCAATTTTTTGCGGTCTGGAAAAAACTTCAATCAGGCGTGCATCATTTAATTCAAGTAACACGACATCATCGATTGGGTATGATGGTAATTGTCTGGACTGATCTTTCAGCTGGCTGTTTATGCAGTTTTGAATGCTGGAAAAATCTCTGGACTGGATTAACGAATCTGAAATGCTGAATATATCAATAAAGTTTTGATTGAAATTGGTGATTTTCTCGTCGTTATCGATAACCAGAATGCCATCTGCTGCGGACTCCAGCGTGGCTTTTAATTGTGACATTGAGTTTTCAAGGTGTTGTTCAATGACTTCACGTTCATTGATCTGTTGCCTGAGGTTGATGTTGAGATTGTCGGTCTGTTGTTTTTGTTCGGCAATGTCTTTGAGAACGTCATCATGTTTAAACTGCAAAGAAATAGAGTTCTTTATGATTTTTGACATGCGGGCAGAAGCGAAGATGATAAAAATAATAAAAAGCAAAATCAGCACAGCGGTGGCGTAATGGATGCCGGTTCCAAAACTGGACAGCGTCAGCATCAGCGGCGTCAGGTTAATCAAGGTATAGGCTGCAAATATGCTAAAAAAAGGTGCCTGTGTAGCCAGCGCCCCGGCTGAGATGCCTGCCAGCATAGTCGCGGTGAAGAGTTGTTGTTGAATTGAATCAGACAGAAACAGCACGCTGCCAGTGACTCCCCAGCAGACTGCCGTCAGCACCGTGCCGGTCAGAAACAAGCGATACCATAGCCTCGTATCAATTTCTTCGTCGGTTTTTTTATTAAAAAGAAGGTATATGATATAACGATAAAATATCGTCAGGCTCATGAAGATAAACCAGGTAATAATGATGGCGTGGTCAACCAGCTGCCAGTTGACGTAAATCAGGCAGGGCGAGACCAGAAGTATGGCTAAAATAGTGGCCGGCACATTAGCGTATATCAGCTTTATGCGTTCAAGAAATACAGCATGCTCAAGTGTAGGGGAGCCGGATGGCAATGCCATATATTAGTCCTTAACCAGCTTAGAGAAGCTTTGAAAAAATCAATAATACGTTTTTAACGTATAGTGGCATTATAGCCTAAAACTAACGGCTTGTTTTAGGTAGTCTATAGCCGTGCAGGCAGAGAGTAAAAATTGTTAATTATCATCATAATAGCGCTGGTATTGCTGCTGCTTATCGGCCCGCAGCTGTGGGCAAAAGCCGTTTTGAAGCGCTATAGCGCGCCACGGCAGGACTTTCCGGGCAATGGCGAGGAATTTGTCAGGCATCTGATAAAGCAGTTGCAGTTAACATTTGTCAGCCTCGAAGCGACCCAGGGCGGTGATCATTATGATCCGCTGACTAACACGGTCAGGCTCAGTGCTGAGAATATGACGGAGCGTTCATTGACCGCCGTCGTGGTCGGCGCGCATGAGGTTGGCCATGCTTTGCAACATGCGATGAATTACCGGCCTTTTTTTTGGCGAGTGAAGCTGGTTGTGTTGGCGCAATATGCGGAAAAAATGGGCTCAGTATTGATGCTGGCAATTCCTGTGGTCGGGCTGATATCACGCTCTCCTGCTGCCAGCGGCATAGTCCTGATGCTGGGTCTGATGAGCATGATGATGGCCGTGCTTGTGCATCTGGTGACATTGCCGGTGGAATGGAATGCCAGTTTTTCCAGAGCCTTGCCAATACTCAAGAAAGGCGATTATTTGTCGCAGAATGACATGAAAGCGGCCAGAAAAATTCTGCTGGCCTGTGCTTTAACTTATCTTGCGCAGTCGTTAATGAGTCTCATTAGTCTTTGGCGTTGGTTAAGGGTATTTAAAAGATAAACGCGCCTTAGGATTATTATGTATAAGAATTTTAAAAAATATTATCGTGGCTGGCGTAAATACCTGTTCGACTTTGTATTGATCGTGATTATTTTTGTCGCGGTTCGAGGCTACCAAAACCAGACGGTACTGAGCGGCCAGGCTGTACCGATTGAGGGCGTGTTGCTGGATAAAAGCCCGATTCAATGGGAGCGTTATCAGGGCAAGCCGATGCTGATTCACTTCTGGGCCAGCTGGTGTCGCATTTGTCGTATAGAAGAAGACTCAATCCAGTCTATTTCAGAAGATTATGCTGTTCTTAGCATTGCTTCCTGGTCAGAAGATACGCTGAGCTATATGCGCCAACAGGGTTTGAGTTTTCCGACTTTAGATGATGTTAATGGCAAATGGGCTGAAACATACGGTATAAAAGCTGTTCCAGCGAGTTTTATTGTGAATTCAGAAGGCCAAATTAAATTTATTGAAAGCGGATACAGTAGTGAAGTCGGATTGCGCTTGAGATTATGGTGGTTAGGGATATAAGATAGGCATATAACAAAGGTACGTAAAATAAAGTACTAAAGCGGAACTGGAGAAGCTGGATGAGTCAGGATGTCATTACCCCGGATATTGCAGATACTATCCCTGCTCTTTTTAGAGAGCGTCTGAAACGAAACCCCGATAAGGTTGCCTACCAACAGTATAACTTTGCAAATAAAACATGGGAGTCTTCCAGCTGGAGTCAAATATCGACCGAGATCATTCGCTGGCAGGCATCGCTTGAAAAAGAAAATCTACAGCCAGGCGACCGGGTCGCCCTAATGCTTAAAAACAGCCGGGACTGGGTTGTTTTTGATCAGGCAGCGCTGGGCATGGGTCTGGTAACCGTACCCTTATATGTCGAAGACCGGCCGGATAATGTCGCCTATATACTCAATGATGCCAATGTAAAAATATTGCTGGTAGAAGATACAGAGCAGTGGAAGCGGCTGCTGGATTTGAAGACAGAGCTGAAAGATTTGCAGCGCATTATCAGCATAGAGCCGGTGCATGAAGAAGACCATCCTTCCGATGCCAGGCTAATATCCCGCGCTGACTGGTTATTCGGTGCAAAAGGGGAATTACAGCAAAAAGAAAGAGCAGCCCAAGAGATGGCCAGTATTGTTTATACATCAGGCACAACGGGCCGGCCTAAAGGTGTCATGCTCTCCCACAAAAATATTATCAGCGATGCCTATGGCGCCTTTCTTTGTGGTGAAGAACACCCGTCAGGTAATTTCTTAAACAGTGACCAGTACCTGTCATTCTTGCCACTTTCACATATGTTTGAACGAACAGTTGGCTATATGCTGCCGATGATGGTTGGTGCCCAGGTCAACTTCGCACGCTCCATTCCACAGCTGGGAGAAGACCTGCAAAATATCAAACCAACGGTTCTGGTTTCGGTACCGCGTATATTTGAGCGGGTATACAGCAAGATTATGACTGGCCTGAATGCCAAACCGGCTGTTGCCAGAAAGTTATTTGATTTGACCGTCAGCATCGGCTGGTTGCGGTTTGAATATGAGCAAAAAAGAAGAGTCTGGTCGCCATTATTATTGCTGTGGCCTGTATTGGATAAGCTGGTCGCCTCTAAAGTCATGGAAAAACTGGGCGGGCGCATGCGCATCGCTATTTGTGGCGGAGCCGCATTATCGCCAGAAGTAGCGCGGTTATTTATCGGCCTGGGGCTGCCACTGGTACAGGGTTATGGCTTAACAGAAGCCGGCCCGGTAATATCCAGCAACCGTGTTTATAAAAACATTCCTCACAGCATCGGCTATGCCTTTCCTAATGTGCAGGTTCGCATTGGCGTCGACGACGAACTGCAGTCATACGGCGATAACAATATGCTGGGTTACTGGAATAACCAGGAAGTCACCGATGCCACCTTCACCGATGACGGCTGGTTGCGTACCGGTGATAAGGCGCGCATTGACGATAATGGTTTTATTTATATTACCGGCCGGCTGAAAGATATTCTGGTGCTGGCTAACGGCGAGAAGGTGCCGCCGGCTGATATGGAAATGGCAATCGCCGTGGATGGCATGTTTGAGCAGGTGATGGTGATAGGTGAAGCCCGGCCCTATTTAACCGCCTGTGTAGTATTAAATGTTGAGCAGTGGAACGATCTGGCTGATAAAATCGGCTTCGATGCGGACGATGAAGCATCACTGCAGAAAAAAGAGATTGAAAAACTGATTCTTTCGCGCATTTCTCAGCGCTTAAAAGATTTTCCAGGTTATGCTCAGATCCGCCGTGTTGCGATGTTTCTAGAGCCCTGGAGCATCGACGATGGCCTGATTACACCGACATTAAAAGTAAAACGGGCAAAAGTCATGGAGCGTTTTGCAGATAGAATCAATAAACTCTACGAAGGGCACGGTGTTTAATGAGCCTTAGATCTGGCTCCCGTTAAGATAAAATGGTGACAACGAAAAGCATATTGCCCGAAGGCAAAATCCCCGTTTTACGCGTGCCCTGCATGCCATCAGATGCCAATCAGGGGGGCAGCATTTTTGGTGGCTGGATTATGTCACAAGTGGATGTGGCCGGTAGCATTCCGGCAAGCTTGCATGCCAAAGGTTATGTGGTGACACGAGCGGTAGATTCATTTGAATTTAAAAAACCGGTTTTAATTGGTGACTTGCTGAGTTGTTATGCCGATGTGGTCTCAACGGGCAGAACTTCAGTTAGTATCAAGGTCGATGTTTACGCAGAGCGAAGCCGGCAAGGCGTGGTGCAATGTATCCATGTGACCGAGGCCAATCTGGTTTATGTTGCGATTGATGAACACGGGCGACCAAGAAAAATAGAAACCGAGAAATAAAGCAGAAGTTATAAGAATAGAAAAATAGAGAATCAGAAAAAAGAAAAAAGAAAAAAGAAAAAAATAAAAATTTATAATCTAACATTACCAAATAAAAATGTGTTGCAGGAAGTAACGTAAAAACAAGAGGTGAGAGGATGAAAATAAAACAAATATTAGCCATGGTTACAACAGCAGCCTTGCTGCTGGTTTCGAGCCATTCAAATGCAGCAGGCTTTGCCATTATAGAAAACAGTGCCAGCGGAATGGGTAACTCGTTTGCCGGAGGAGCCGCCAGTGCAGAGGATGCATCAACCATCTGGTTTAACCCGGCCGGCATGATGCGCTTAGATAATGAAATGTTAGCTGCCGCTCATGTGATCGTGCCCAATGCTGAATTTACAGATGATGGCTCAACAACTGCTGCCTTGATGGGCAGCGGACAACTTGACCCAACCAATACCAACCGTACAGCTGATGGTGGCCAGAATGCATTGGTGCCTAACTTTTACTGGGTTAATGAAATCAACAAAGACTTGAAAATGGGCTTTGGTGTTAACGTGCCGTTTGGTCTGGGTACAAATTACGACGATGACTGGGTAGGGCGTTACCATGCGGTAAAATCTGATGTGATGTCGCTTAATCTTAATCCCAGCATTGCTTATAAAATGGGCGCTGTGTCGCTTGGTTTTGGTATTAATGCGCAGTATATTCATGTTGAGCTGACCAGTGCGATTGATTTAGGTACTTTATGTCTGGCGCAGGAAGGTACGACTTTTCCATCAGGCTATTGTGCATCGATAGGTGCGACGCCTCAGGGCAGCGATGGTTTTGCTGATTTAAGTGCCAGCGGCTGGGGTTATGGTTATAACCTGGGTGTGTTATACGAAGTCTCAAAAGACGTACGGGTTGGCTTTTCATACCGCTCCGGTATCGATCACGAGGTTGACGGCAAGGCAGACTTCAGCGTGCCGGGCGAGTTAAGTTTCATAACCGAAAATACGGGTAATTTTCTCGATACAACGTTAACGGCGGCTGTTACGGTACCGGCGACAACTTCGATTAGTTATTTTCAAAATATTAATGACAGCGTCGCCATTATGGTGGATTACAGCCTGACCTCATGGAGCGCCTTCGATGAGCTGCGCGTGGTTTATGATGATGCCGATTCGACAGACGGTTATGCTGCACAAGCGCCTTCGGTGACAACAGAAGAGTGGCAGGACGCAGCCCGTTTTTCAATCGGTGTGAATTATCAGGCATCTGATGACTGGCTCTATCGTTTTGGTGTTGCCTTAGATGAAACGCCGATTCCATCAGCTGAACGACGCACGCCAAGAATTCCCGGCAATGATCGCACCTGGATAAGTTTTGGTGTTACGCATCAGGCGGACAGTGAAAGAAGTTTCAGTTTTGCCTACGCGCATTTAATTGTCGATGACACGGCCATTAACAATACATTTGAAGCATCAGCGGCAGCGCCGGTACTCGAACATACCTTAACCGGTAACTATGAGGCCAGCGTTGATATTATCAGCGCCCAGGTCAGCTGGAAATACTAAACAGATAAAATCAAAAACACTTTTATTTTATGCACCATGTGTTGATTAAAAAAGATTTCAGGAGAACAACATGAACGCTTTACGTTTACTGATAACAGCCGTCATTTCGGCAACGCTGATAGCCTGCGAAGAAACGCCGAATACCACCACACAAGATTCGATTAATGAATCCGGTTTTTTTGCAAAATTTAGTCCATCGGATGGCATTATTCCGTTTCCGAATAACTTATTATTTCAGGGCTCGGCTGATGGCACCTTGGAAATCCCGCTACCAGCTCTTGATACCACGATCTGTCCAAATGCCGGAGAAATTGCGGTCAAGACGGCATTAAATGATCTTGATGGTTTTTCAACCACAGCACCGATCACAACATCGTTTTCATCGGCTATCAATAGCGCGTCACTGGTTGCGGCTAATAATGTCAGGGTGTTTACCGTGACATTAAATGGCTCGGGTGCCGTGACGGCCATCACCGGAGAGCTAACGACTGCTGAGTTTGCCGTTAGTGTTTCATCGGTTGACAATGAAATTGCAGATGCTGCCTGTGATACGGTAGATCTGGGTGCCAACAAGCTGGTGATCTCACCGTTAAAACCACTGGCCGCTAAAAGCAGTTATCTGGTGGCTGTAACAAAGGGCATTACAGATTTACAGGGCAATAATGCAACAGCCGATGCGGTTTATGCTTTTGCGAAAAGCGCAGACCCGTTAATTACCGGCGCTACTGTGGCAGATATTCAATTTAGTGGTTTGTTATCGGGAGCCGATACAGATGGCAATGGTTCACTTGATGCAGCTGAAGAGGCAGCTGTGGTCGCATCAGTTACCAGTCTGGAAGGTTTGCGTCAGTTAACAAACGCGGCCGAAACGGCCATCGAAACCTATACGGTAACGGCTGATATCGCCGATAGCAATTATGATTCAACAGATCTTGTAGCCAGTGATATTGTGATGAGCTGGACCTTCACCACCCAGTCAGTCGGTGATGTGTTAACCGCGTTACATACAAAAATTCAAACCGACCCGGTACCAGTTTCGGCGATTTATAGCACCAGTGCTAGCAGCTCACCACAAACAGGTATGCCCGGCATGGTTGGTTCAGAGATTTATGTGGGTGAGATAACCTTGCCGTATTACCTGAATGTTCCGGCCAATGCGAATGACAGCGCAGTCTTAACCGGTTCCTGGCGCGGAGCGACAGACACACCCTTAACCAAGCTCAATACAGCGGTAGACCCTGCTACATCAACAGCGGTAACCGTGCCCTTATTAATTTCAATTCCAAATGGCACGGAACCGGGTGCAGGCTGGCCAGTGGTTATCTACCAGCATGGCATCACCACCAGTCGTGGCACGATGCTGGGCATAGCCGATGCACTGGCAAATGTAGGTTATGCGGCGGTTGCCATCGATTTGCCATTGCATGGACTGCTGGGTGATGAAGACCAGATCGGTGCTCTTAAAGCGGCAACTGCAGGCTTTAGCGCTTCGATTCATGGCGGAACCGCAACGGTTAAAGAGCGAACATTTGATCTGGATATTTTTGATGCGACGTTGAGTACGACAGATGCCGATGGTGATGGAGCACTGGATAGTTCCGGCGCGCATTTCATTAACTTACAAAGCATTTTAACTTCGCGTGATAATGTCAGACAAGCCGTGGCCGATTTGTTTTCATTAAAACGTGCGTTGATCGGTATGGATTATAACGGTGCGACAGCCGGTGGTGTATTTGATGTTAACAATGTGCATTTTGTTGGCCATTCCCTTGGCGGCATCGTTGGCGGCGTGTTTCTGGCGATAGAAACATCTGTTAAATCGTCGGTATTAGCAATGCCCGGTGGCGGCATTGCAAAACTACTGGATGGTTCAGCCACGTTCGGCTCAGTTATTTCAGCCGGGCTTGGTGTAAACGGTGTCAATAAAGGTTTTGCTCAATATGAGTCTTTCCTGGCTTCAACACAAATGGCACTGGACTCAGCTGATCCGGTTAACTATACAACGGCAACCGCTGCAAACCGTGATGTATTATTATTTGAAGTAGTGGGTGATGGCGTCAGTAACCTGCCGGATCAGGTCATTCCAAATAATGTGCTGAGTGTTTCAGGCACGGTCGATGCGCCGCTTTCCGGGACTGACCCTCTGGTAAGGCAGATGTCATTAACGCAAATAGATACCAGTAATACTTATGCGGCTAATACGGATACTGTCGTCAAGTTCAGTGGCGGGCATCATGGTTCTGTATTGACGCCTTACCTTGCCGATGGCACGGTAAACGTTGATCCGACCACTACTGAATACAAAGCCTATGCTGAAATGCAGACAGAGATGGCGTCGTTCATTGCCAGCAATGGCGCTGTACTGAGTCACACTGCCGAGGCAGCCGATGTAATCGCGACAGTGCCCGCGGCGCCTTAATTGGTTTAAATAATCTTAAAATAAAAAGCCCCGCAAAGCGGGGCTTTTTTATTTGTCGATGGCTGAATTAAGTTTTTCTAACAGCTGTTCAATATTGATGGGTTTGCTGATGTATTCATCAAAACCGGCTGCTTTGATTTTTATAACATCTTTTTCCATGGCATTGGCCGTGACGGCAAAAACCGGTGCAGCAGGGCAAATGTTATTGTCTTTCAGGTGTTGCAAAACCTGATAACCGTTCATTTTTGGTAAGTTGATATCCAATAAAATAATATCCGGTGAACAGCTTTTGATTTCTTCGATGCCAAATAGCGGATCGGCAGAGCCGATAAATTCTAACTCAGTCCATTTATTGATGAGCTGTTTAACCATGCGCAGATTAACAAGGTTGTCTTCAATGTAATAAACTTTTTTGCCTTGCTGCTGGGTATTTTTGGTTGTGACCGGCTCTTCAGTACGGGTATTCTTTACAGACTGCTGTTTAGCGGCGGGCAGGGTGAAGCTAAATTCAGAACCCTGACCAAGGGTGCTGTTAACCTCGATACTGCCGTGCATCTGCATGAGCAGTTTTCTGGTGATGGTAAGGCCGATACCGGTACCTTCAATAGACGAGTTGCTTTCCGCGCCGAGACGGTTAAAAGGTTCAAACAGGCTGGCTATATCGCTCTCGGCTATGCCGCTGCCGTTGTCTTTAATGGAAACCGTTAGCGCATTGTTTGTTATGGGACTGCAACTGATTTCAACGTGGCCATTGATATCATTGTATTTAATAGCATTGGATATCAGATTAATAAGTACTTGTTTGAGCTTGGTGAAATCAGCCTGTATAAAAGAATCTGTATAACAGTTTTTTGTAAAATTGACAGTCACCTGAAATTCTTCAGCAAGTGGCGCAATAAGTGACTCGCAGGCAGAAAATAAATCACAAATAGAAATTGGCTCGATTGAGACTTCGCTTCTGCCGGATTCAATTTTTGCCAGATCAAGCACATCATTGATGAGTGCCAGCAGGTGCTTTCCGGCCAGGGCAATGTCTTTGATGTTTTCTCTGGCTTCATCACTCAGGTTTTCTTCTAAATTTAATAATTGCGAGAAACCGGAAATAGCATTGAGCGGGGTTCGTAATTCATGGCTCATGCTGGAAAGAAAAATGGATTTGGCTTTATTAGCAGATTCGGCGTCTTCCTTGGCCTGAACAAGGTCGGCCCGCGATTGTTTTTTCTGTTGCAGATCGTTTTTGGCCTGAACAATAGAGGCATAGGTTGATGAAAAAAGCTTAAGTGAATCGATGATATATTGTTCATAGCCTTGTGGCCTGTTAGCCAGGCCATACATGCCAATCAGTTTGTCACCATAATAAACAGGCATGCCCAGAAAACTGTTCATATCAGGGTGTCCAGGTGGCAGCCCTTTGGCTCTTGGGTCAGTCGCGGGTGAGTTGCTGACAACGACATCACCAGAGGTGATGACATGGCCGAATAAGGTGTCCATGTTGCTAAACTCAAAGCCCTTTTCAGCCCAGCTGTCATAAAGCTCGCGTGTAGGCTCGTTCCACGAAATATCGGTGATGGCATCGGTTTTAAGATATGGCGCGTTGTTTTCGCGGTATTTGATCTCGCCGATAAAGCCATACTCGCTGTCGGTGAAAGCCAGCAGGCCATCGAGAAGGATTTCAGATGAGGCTCTGTGATCGGACTTTAATGTGAAACAGGTTAATGCCTCATGTAAGGTGTTTAACAGCTTCTGATTGAGCTCCTGTTGAAGTTGCAGCGTTTTGCGTTCGTGAATGTCGGTGACGACACCCAGCATATGAAACGGCTGGTCATTTTCATTGCGCACTACATCGCCTTTTTCGTGTATCCAGCGTACCGTTCCATCAGGCCAGATGATTCTGTGTTCAACGTCGTATTGGCTGGAGTTTTCTATGCAATTAGTCATGGCAGAAAGCACCATGTCTTTGTCATCAGGGTGAATAGCGTTGACAAAGTTTGCATAACTGGATTCAAGCGTGGATTCTTTATAACCGAATAAAGGCGCTATCATTTCAGACCAGTATA
This sequence comes from Gammaproteobacteria bacterium, assembly GCA_029882395.1. Lineage (GTDB taxonomy): Bacteria > Pseudomonadota > Gammaproteobacteria > SZUA-229 > SZUA-229 > JAUVDT01. The sequence continues at coordinate 51,410 of JAOUKT010000009.1, read as the reverse complement.
ATTCACCGGTTTGTATGTTCCAGTCCCAGGTACCGATATTGGCAAAGACCTGACTTTTGGCCAGTCTGTCTTCGCTTTTAATTAAGTTTGATAGCAGTTGTTTCCGTTCACTAATGTCATTCCAGCTGCCGTGTATCAGCTGCGGATCTGAATTGCGAATCAGTTTGAGTTTATCCTGAATCCAGATATAACCTTTGTTTTTGGTTTTAAAACGGTATTCGTGTTCAAGCTTTCCTGTTTGCAAAAACAAATCAAAATTTTCGGTAGCTTGCGCGCTGTCTTCTGGATGAAGATTCTGCATCCACCAGCCTGGCGTTAACGCCTCGTCAAGCGTGTAACCGGTTTGCTGCAGTACATTTTCACTGGTCCACAAGGTTGATAGCTGATCATTGTGTAGCTGCAGGGTATAAAGAACGGTATCGGTGCTGGTGAGCACATGGTTTAGCCGGTTATTTGTGCCGATTAATTCTGTCAGGTCACGAATAACACCGATAACGTAATCGTTATGCTGATGTTTGAATGACGTGATTTTGATGTCAACCGGGAAAATACTGCCGTCTCTTTTTTTTCCGGTCAGTGCTCTTTCTGAGGTGGAGCCGATAATCTTCGATTCGGCGCTGGTATTGTATTTTTTTAAAAAGGAATCGTGTTGTTTGGCATCCTGTTCAAGCATCAGTGTGTTAATGGACTGATCCAGCAGTTCATCTGTCGTGTAACCAAACATTTCTTCACAGGCACTATTGCAAAATTTTATTTTGCCTTTCAGATCAATGATGATGAAAGGCTCAGAGAGCGAGTTTAATAATAAAGCTGAATCAAGCTTAGAAAGAAAATCCATATGCCGCCACTCTAATTCAGTGCCGGCAAGGTCAATTTATCAAGCTTTAAATATAGCACTGTCATAGCTTCCAGTTATTCAGAATCAATCCAAATAAGTGTAGCAGCTATTTTCTCAGATGCGGTTTTGCCAGCTCGGCAGCTGGTGTTGATCAATGAGATTGTGTTGGATTAGCCAGTCTCTCGCATCTTCTGCATCCTCTTCAAACCAGCGCTGGGCTGAGCCGAGACGGAATGAATAGCCCCATTCGTCCATATCGCTGAACATTCTGTGTTTGCCCATGTCTTTCAAGTGCTCTGACAGCAGAATCTGTAAATAGCAGACGCCGTTTTCTTCATCAAAATCGCCACCGGCGTCGGTATGAAGGCCTTTGCGGCGGCTTTGATCCATACAGATGTAATGGCAGGCTTCATGTAAAGCTGAATGCAGCGGCGTATCATTTCGGCAATAGAGCCGGTTATCGATCAAACCGGCTTCTTCGTCGCCCCAGAAGCTACCGGGGATGTCTGTGCTGTCATCGCTAGTAATGACTTGCAGGTTGTAGCGAGCTAACAGCTGAGCAAGGGCGTCTTGATCAACCTCGGCGAAACGCAGGACAGCCATCTATAAGGCCATTTCCTGTAACTTATGCAGCAGGCTGATCAGCGCTTTTGAGCGATGGCTGAGTTTGTTTTTTAGCTCAGGGCTCATTTCAGCCGCTGAGCACTGGTGGGTGGGAATATAAAAAAGAGGGTCATAACCAAAGCCGCTGCTGCCTTTCGGTGCATTAAGAATGATGCCTTCCCAGTGGCCACTGGCGATGATGGGTGTCGGGTCAGCGGCATGGCGCATAAAGACCATGACGCACTGATAGCGTGCAGTACGGCGGGCTTCTTCGACGCCGGATAACATCTCGAGTAACTTTTTGTTGTTGTCTTTGTCGCTCGCGCCTTCGCCAGAAAAACGTGCAGAATAAATACCCGGCGCGCCATTCAGTGCATCGACTTCAATGCCCGAATCGTCGGCGATGGCTGGCAGCCCCGTTTTGAGCGCCGCATAACGGGCTTTGATGATCGCGTTTTCAACGAAGGTCAGGCCGGTTTCTTCAACACTGTCCACAGCGTAATCACCTTGCGGTACAACATTGATGTCGTAAGCTTTGAGCAATTCGTTAATTTCACGAACCTTGCCGGCGTTATTACTGGCGAGTACGATTTTATCCATTGTTATGCTTCCATAGCCTGGCGTTGAAGATCGAATAATTCAGTAATGCCTTTATGAGCCAGGTCCAGCATCTGGTTCAGCTCATTACGGTGGAAGGCGTGACCCTCGGCGGTGCCTTGTACTTCGATGAAAGCACCGGCATCATTCATGATCACGTTCATGTCGGTTTCTGCACTGGAGTCTTCGTCATAATCAAGGTCAAGAACCGGTGTGCCGTTGTAGATGCCCACCGAAACTGATGCGACCATGCCTATAAGAGGGCTCTTTTTGATCAGTTTTTTCCTGAGCAAAGTATCAATCGCATCATTTAGTGCAACAAAGGCGCCGGTGATAGAAGCTGTACGCGTGCCGCCATCAGCCTGTATCACATCACAGTCCAGTGTCAGCGTGCGTTCGCCTAAGGCTTCCATGTCAATTGCAGCGCGAAGCGAGCGGCCAATCAGGCGCTGGATTTCCTGTGTTCGGCCACTTTGTTTGCCACGTGCCGCTTCGCGCCCCATACGAGAACCTGTTGAGCGGGGTAACATGCCGTATTCCGCGGTAACCCAGCCCTGACCTTTGCCGCGTAAAAAACCAGGCACTCTTTCTTCTACCGATGCCGTGCAAAGAACCCTGGTATGGCCAAATTCGATCAGCACAGAACCTTCAGCGTGCTTGGTGTAATTGCGAGTAATGCTTACCTGGCGTTTTTCATCGGGCTGACGGCCACTGGGTCTCATGAATGACTCCACTCATTATCAAATAGCCCTGCATTATAAATCAGCCTGACTGGACTTGAGAAATTATTAACGGTTTAATCTTTGTTATCTATCTTAAAGTGTGTGTCAGGGAGCGGTTATGGTGAAAAGTATGACAGCGTATGCGAGTGCCGAGGCGACTTGTGGTCAATATCAAATCCACTGGGAGCTGAAATCCCTGAACAACCGATACCTCGACATCAGTATGCGACTCCCCGAAGCATTGAGCGCTGTTGAGATGGCCGCAAGGGAGTTGATTCAGCAAACTATCGGCCGTGGCAAGCTGCAGGCAACGTGTCGCTATCTGTCATTGTCAGAGCAAGCACAGCAGATCACGCTGAACAGCGACAGAGTCAGTGCTGTGATTGCATCATGCCAGCAAATCGAAGCGCAAATGGGCGTGGGAAAAGCCTTAAATGCACTGGATATCCTGAGCTTTCCGGGGGTGGTGGCAGAAAACACGCTGGATTTAAGCCAGAGTGAGGCCATGGTATTAAAAGCGCTGTCAGCCTGCCTTGCGCAATTACAGCAAAGTCGCGAGGCAGAAGGCCGGCGTTTGCAGGACATGGTGCAACAGCGTGCCGACAAATCCAGCCAGCTGGTGGCAGCTGTCAGAGACCGGCGGCCTGCAGTGGTGATGGCATTACAAAACAAGCTGCGTCAGCGGCTGCATGATTTGCTGCAAAATACTGATCAGGAGCGTTTTGAGCAGGAGCTGGTGAGCCTTGCGCAAAAAATGGACGTTGATGAAGAACTGGACAGGCTCGACAGTCATTTGCTGGAATTAAAACAGGTCTTTCAGCGCGACGAAGTTATCGGCAGAAGACTGGATTTTTTAATGCAGGAGTTAAACCGGGAAGCCAATACACTGGGTTCAAAATCGGCTGATGTGGAGACCACAAAAGCGGCTGTGAATTTGAAAGTGTTGATCGAGCAGATGCGGGAACAGGTACAAAATATTGAATAATAGTTAAAAAGTCGTTAGTCGCCAATCAAAAAATAATTGCTGACTAACGACTACTGACTAAAGGCGTTACGGCTGTTTAATTTCTATCAGCTCAATTTCAAAAACCAGTGTCGAGTTTGGCCCAATTACGCCACCCGGGCCTCTTTCGCCATAGGCCAGCTGAGGCGGTATCACCACTTCCCACTTGGCGCCGACTTTCATCAGAGGCAGTACTTCTTGCCAGCCTTTAATCACATTTTTTAATGGGAAAGTGCTTGGCTGGCCACGCTTAACAGAGCTGTCGAAAACCTTGCCATCAACCAGTTTACCGGTGTAATGAGCAACAACGGTATCAGTTGCTTTAGGCTGTGCACCTGAGCCACTTTTAATCACGCTATATGAGATGCCATTGTCGAGGCTGGTGACACCTTTTTTGCCGGTGTATTCTGCGATGAAGGCTTTACCGGCAGCAATGTTGGCAGCCGAGAGTTTCGCGGCTTTTTCCTGGGCTTTGCTTTTCATGGTTGACTGAAACTTCATCATTACTTCATTGCTTTCAGCATCGCTTAGCAAAGAGGGTTTCTGGGCAAGCGCATCTTTCATGCCATTCAGAAAAGAGGCAGGGTCAATCTCAATGTCTTTGCTGATCATGCTTTTGGCCGTATTCTGACCCAGCAGGTAACTCAATTTTTGTTTGTCGTCGAGCTGAGGTGCTGCTCCAGCAGAAACAGATACAGCAGCCAGTATCAATGTAACGCAATAGTGTTTAATCATCGGTATAGTTAGTCCTTGTTGTTAACAGGCTTTTAATAAATAAAGTTGAACGTTAACAGGAGTCGACAATCTCTGCAAATTTTCTATCGACTGGCGGCAATTTTCATCAGCCTGCCAGTAATACGGTGTCATTTGCAGTAATGAATGAATCGAATCCTGATCCGTCAAGAGTAATTCAAATTGACAAGCGCTACTGTCGATTAGTTCAAAATTAGCCGCCACCTTTTCTAAAAAACGTTCTGGCTGGTGTGGTTTGACGGACTGATAAATCATTTCTCTCAAGCTTTGCAAGTGGTCGCTGCCAGCGACAGCCAGTAATACATGGCCGTCCGGTTTAAGAATACGGTGGATTTCTTGCCAGTCGGCAGGGGCAAAAATGTTTAACACCAGATCAAGCTGTTGGGCAAAGAAAGGCTGATTTTTTGCTGCGGCCACAAACCAGTCAATAGACGGGTAGTGACGGGCGGCGAGTTTCAGGGCCTGTTTGGATATATCAGTGCCGAAATAACTCGTAGCCGGGTTGTTTAGAGACGCTTTGAGTGATGACAGGTAATAACCTTCTCCACAACCAATGTCCAGGACTTGTTCTGGGCCGGGGCAGTGCCGGGCTATGAGACGACAGATGGCATCAGCAACAGGCTGGTAATGGCCCTGATTAAGAAACTGAAAACGGGCATTGAGCATGCGGCTATCATCGCCAGGTGTCAGCGACTTTTTCTGGTTGGCGAGTAACAGGTTGCAATAACCCTGTTTGGCTATGTCAAAGTGGTGGTGGTTATCGCACTGCCATTTGTTTTCTTTAGCTTGCAGGCTTTGCTGGCAGACAGGACACTGGACAATGTGATTCATGTTTACTTGAATTGTTTAACAAAAACCACATTATAAATGACTAAGACGTTTTATTCAGTTGTTAGAGGGAACATAGCGATTATTCGCTGGTCGGATTAACTGATTGCGATTGTAGAGGATAAAAATGAAATGATTAAAATACTTCAGCTGATACCATTGTTACTGCTGTTCTCGCCGTTGGCCAATGCGGCACTGCCCGATCTGGTAGAAGGCAAGGCTATGCCTTCACTGGCACAGATGGTTGAGCGGGTTAAACCCGGAGTGGTGAATATTGCGACCAGCAGTAAACGCGGTATTGCTCAGTCTAATCCATTATTAGATGACCCGTTTTTCAGGCATTTTTTTGGTGTACCTGAACAACAGCAAGAATCGAGACCGCAGAGCCTGGGTACGGGTGTCATTGTTGATGCTAAAAAAGGTCTAGTGATTACTAATCACCATGTCATAAGAGGTGCTGACAAAATACACGTGACATTGAACGATGGTCGTGAAGTCATAGCTGAATTAATTGGTTCGGATGCAGATGTTGATGTTGCTTTATTAAAAATAAAGGCGGGGAATCTGAGCGCATTGAAAATGTCGGATTCGGACAGGCTGAAAGTCGGGGATTTTGTCGTTGCCGTCGGTAATCCTTATGGCCTGAATCAAACGGTTACATCAGGTATCGTCAGCGCATTAGGCAGAAGTGGCCTCGGCATAGAAGATTATGAAAACTTTATTCAAACCGATGCGTCAATTAATCCGGGCAATTCGGGCGGTGCCCTGGTCGATCTTAATGGTCATTTAATTGGAATGAATACAGCGATTCTGGCACCCGGCGGCTCAGGTGGCAACGTTGGCATTGGTTTTGCCATTCCGATCAATATGGTCAGGCAGGTGGTTGAGCAGCTGCTGGAGTTTGGTGAAGTCAGGCGCGGTCGTCTGGGGATTTCGATACAGAACCTGAGTAATGAACTTGCCCAGGCTTTTGGTATCCCTTTGAATCAGGGCGTGGTAATTGCGGATGTGGTTGATGGCTCGCCTGCAGACAAAGCAGGTGTTGAAGTAGGCGATGTATTAACTGAAGTGAATAACCGAAAAGTCAGAAGCGCTGCCGACTTAAGAAATATTATTGGCATGATGCGGGTAGGCGTTGAGGTCAGTTTAAAAGTCATCCGGGACCGCAATGAAAAAATATTAACCGCGACGATAAAAGAAAGTCAGCAACAAAAAGTTGATGGACAGCGTTATAGTAAAAGACTGGCCGGGGCGATACTGGGGGTGGTAGAAGATGATAGCCATGCTAAAAGAACCTATGTTTATATACATGAGGTTAAACACGGTAGCGCGGCATGGTACGGGCGTTTACGAAAAGATGACCTGATTTTGTCGGTGAACAAACGACGCGTGAGCAATTTAGATGACCTGGAAAAAGTCATTTCAAATAAAGATACACCGCTGTTACTGAATATTCAGCGGGGCCGAGAGGCTCTGTTCATATTGCTGAAGTAAATCTTTAGGCCGGGAAATATAAAAACCCTGGGCATAATCAATGCCCAGGGTTTTTAACGCATTATAGGTGTACTGGTCTTCGACACTTTCGGCAATGGTCTGAATGCCTAGAATATTGGTTATATCTCTGATCGCGCTGATCAGTGCGCTGTCGACGGCATCTTCAATCAGGTTGTGCATAAAGCGGCCGTCAATTTTTAAAAAATCTATCGGTAAGTTTTTAATATATGAAAAAGAGCTGAGACTGTTGCAAAAATTATCCAGAGAAAAGTGCACGCCGATAGCCGACAGCTTCTGCATGAACTCTGTTGCATGAATAATATCGCTGGCCACCGCGTTTTCTGAAATCTCAAAACAGATTTTTTGAGCCGGAACCGGGGAGTTTTTTAGATACTGTATAACGTCATCGGTAAAAGTATCGTCACTGAGCGACTGCGATGAAATGTTAATGCAGGTGAGTTCGATGTTTTCATCATTTAATGCGTCTTCTGAATCACTCAGTCGCAGCAGGGCATGTTGTATTACCCAGCGGTCAATATCCGCCATCATATGGTAACGCTGTGCGGTATTGATAAAATCACTGGCATTTAGCATTTTGTTATCGGCGGTGCACATGCGCAGTAACAGTTCCTGATGGCCGCCATGTTCTATCGATGCATCCAGCGGCGCAATAGACTGTGTGTAAAGCTGGAAACCGTCCTTCGCAAGTGCATGTTTTATTTTTTCAACACAGACTGCCTCGGACTGCCGCTTTAATATCAGTTCATTATCCTTGCTGATGAAGTTGACCTGGTCGCGGCCGGACTGTTTGGCGCTGTAGCAGGCGGAATCGACTGTGCTCATGATGTCATCGAGTGTGCCTGAGTTTTTATCAATGACCATTACGCCGATACTGGCACCGATGCGAAAGGTTTTATTATCCCATTTGAACTGATGCGATTTTACTGCCTGGCGGATACGCTCAGTAACGTTTCTGGCATGATTCATATCACAGTCTTTGAGCAGCAAACCAAATTCATCACCACCTAAGCGGCCAACAATATCACGGTCTTTAGTGTGAGACTTAATATGAGCGCTGATTTGTTTTAACAGCGCATCACCTGCCAGATGGCCGCAACTGTCATTGACGGTTTTAAACTGATCCAGGTCGATATAACACATGACATGTGTTTCGTCAGACTGTTGAAGTCTGTCCAGTGTGTTTAAAAGTTGTCTTTCGAACTCGCCGCGATTAAACAGGCCTGTCAGTGAATCGTGTTTAGCCTGAAATAAAATCTGTTCGGACATGTATTGCAAATCAGAAATGTCATGTATCACCAGCACAGTGCCTGCAATATTTCCTGCGTTGTCTTTAATTGGCGAGCTAAAGATATCGACGGGTGATAAAAAGCCGCTGCTTTTATGTTTTATCAAAAGTTCCTGTGAGTGGCGGTCGGGGTGAGGTTTTTGTTTGAAATTCTTGGCGATAGCCTGAACGCATAGGCCACTGACGGCATCTTCGAGTGTGAGTACCTCGTTGAGTTTCCTTTCAAGCACATCACTGGCGGCGATGCCCAGCATCAATTCAGCCGAGGTGTTGAGGTAATCGATATAACCGTTATGGTCAATGCTGATGATGCCGTCACTGATCGCCTCGAGCGTGACGCTGGCTTTTTGGTGTTCGAAAGGCAGGTCGTTACTGATGATTTCGATTTTCGGGCTTGGAAAAATGTCAGCGGATGCGACGGCAGCTGGCGTGTTCATAATCAGACCCAGTGTCATCTTGTATTGTTGAACCTGATAGGGGCTGAGTAATGCCCTGGCAGTAACAGCTTTGCGGTTGCCATTGAGCTCAAGATCAAACTGTTGGTTACCCGGCTGAGACAATAAATGATGCATATTGCTGGGCACGACAGCACTGAGCGACTGTTTGTTGTCGCAGTTTAACATCTGGCAAAGGGGGGCGTTCATCCATAACTGGCCGCTATAACAGATGAATGCGGCTTCGTTAAAATGTGACAGTAATTTATCGATGTGACAATTTAAGGCGTTAAGCGATGATGATGTGTCCTTTAAATTACTCATTAGCTGGTGAATGTCCTTATTGGCACCGGGTAATCAAAACTTATAGTACTCAGGTCGTGCCTGAGGTTAAAGACTGTTGGTCAGAAAGTCGAGCGTATAGTGTAAAGAATTGTGACGTTTTTAGGATTCGCTCGCCGTATTTTCACTGACCCAGCGCTCGCCGTGCCCGGTATTTTCTTTTTTCCAGAAAGGCGCGCGGTGTTTGAGTTCTTCGATCAGATAACGACAGGCTGCGAATGAGGCATCACGGTGAGCCGACCAGGCTGCGGTTAATACAATGCTTTCATTGGGGTTGATGTCGCCAACACGGTGAATAATTAAACAGTCCTGTAAAGGCCACTTTTCGCGGGCTTCATCACAGATTGTTTGCAGAAATTTTTCAGTCATGCCGGGGTAATGCTCGAGCGTCATTCTCGAGACAGTATCGCCTTCATTGAAATCACGCATACTGCCAACAAAATTACAGCAGGCACCATATTTTCCGGCCGCTATTGTATGTTGAAAAGTTTGCAGTTCTTGCCATGGGTCAAAGACCGTGTCTCGTAGCGCTATCATGCTAGCCGCCGGTGACCGGTGGGAAGAAAGCGACTTCATCACCGTCATTCACCAGGCAGCTTGGGGCCACGTATTCCATATTGATGGCACATAATATGTTTTCCGGCATCGTCGGCTGGTTACTGGCCTGTTGCCATATCTGCAGAGCTGTCTGGGGTTCATCGCAGCTAATGATGCGATCTGATACGCCAGTTTGTTCGCGTAAACTGGCAAAGAATTTAACGCTAATCTTCATCTGTGGTGTGTGCTGTTTGCTGTTATCGATCATAACCATGCTGATTATAGCAGGTGTGATTTGTGATTTGAGTAGGATAAAATAAGCTTTTTAGCAAAGCGGATTCATCTTCATGACTGATTTAACCCATTTTAACGCCGCTGGCGATGCACATATGGTCAATGTTGGTGAAAAAGACAGCACTCGTCGAATCGCGGTGGCCGAAGGTATTATCACAATGATGCCAGAGACGCTGGCTTTGATCGATAAGGGTGAGCATAAAAAAGGCGATGTGTTGGGCATTGCGCGTATTGCCGCGATCATGGCATCAAAGAAAACAGCCGATATTATTCCGCTTTGTCACCCGATTGCCCTAACGCATGTAAACGTGGTGTTAGAGAGTGACCATAAAGACAGTGTGAGGTGTGAAGTGACGACAGAAACGCTCGGCGTTACCGGTGTCGAAATGGAAGCGCTGACAGCTGTGCAGGCAGCCTTGCTCACCATTTATGACATGTGTAAAGCGGTCGATCGCGGCATGGAAATGCATACTGTTCGACTGTTGAAAAAGTCAGGCGGTAAATCCGGTGACTGGCAGTTAGCGTTATAGTAAACGCCCGATCTGCAGGCTTTATCATTTTTGCAGCGGCTCGTTTTGAAACGGCATGGCAGGAAGGCTGACGGTGAAACAAACGCCCAGCCCGCCGATGCCTTCTGTGATGTTGATCTGACCGTGGTGAGTTTTGATCATCTGGCAGGCATTGAATAAACCGTAGCCACTGCCATGAGCTGATCGCAGTGATGTCTTTCCCTGAGTAAACTGCTGAAAGATGTTCTGCCGCTCATTTAGCGGTATGCCCGGTCCATTATCGGCTACGGTGATGTGAACCCGATCATTGTCATCGGTATCGAGATGCACGGCCACAGTGCCGTCTTTTTCTACAAACTTTAAGGCATTTGAAATCAGGTTGTTCATGACGAAATAGCGCAGGCTTTTGACATCCCATTGTGCGAGTTCCGGTAAGCGTGCGTAATTGACTGAAAACGTAATGTTACGGCTTTGTGCTTCGGCGATGAAGGTTTGTTCAAGCTCATCAAGCCGGGCACTGATAATATCCTGCGTTAGCATCACGGGTGTTATTGCCATTTGCCCGGACTGTATACGGGCAGCGGTTAGCATGTTGTTGATCAGCTCGAGCATATCGTGGCCAATTTCTGTCACGAGTTTTAAATGTGACAGTGTTTTCTCCGGTAAGCCGGAGACGGATAGTTGTTCCAGGTCGCTTTTAACTAAATCCGTAAAGCCCAGCATGGCGTGCAGGGGCGATTTAAGATCATGTGTCACACCATTAATAAGATTAAAACATTTTGAAGTGTCAGGCATATTATGATTCTCTATAAAAATAAATTGTGTGCTCTGGCCGAAATGTGGTGTTAGCTTAATTTGTAAACAGCAAGTCGCATGCCAGAAAAAGGCCGCTGTCAGGGATGTTTTTCAGGCAGACGGCAAAAAACTGCCAGTTAATGGTGCATGAGAAATGTGACAACAAGATGAATGGCAGTAGATGGTGCAAACCAGAAGAATCAGGCTTTATAAATCAGGCCGTTTGTTTGCAACGGCCTGCAGCGGCAATTAGCCTTGTGAAAGCAATGTGCGTAGTTCGATAACAGCGGCATTGGCACGTGAAATGTAATTGGCCATGACCAGAGAATGATTGGCAAAAAAGCCAAAGCCACTGCCGTTTAGAATGATCGGGCTCCAGACTTCTTCCTGGGTGGCATCGAGTTCGCGCACGATCTGCCGTAAACTTACCAGCGCATTTTTCTTTTTCAAAATCTCGGCAAAATCAATTTCAACGGATTTAAATAAATGGCTAAGCGCCCAGGCCGCACCACGAGCCTCATAAAAAATGTCGTCAATCTGATCCCACTCTGTTTTCAGGTGCAGCTCAGCTGAGCCCGGCATCGACTGCTGGGCCGCCGTATCACCGGCAAGGTCGGTATTCAGACGATCCTGACCAACGCTGGCGCTTAAACGCTGAGACAAGCTGCCCAGGCGTTTTTCCACCAGTGCCAGCCAGTCGCTGAGGTTATCAGCTCGGGCATAAAACTGTGCGCCGTTATCTTCTTCAGATAGACGTGCCATATACTGGTACATGGCTTTGAGTCCGGCTCGGTATTCGGTTTCGGTTGCAGGTAACCACCAGGAATCGTTACTGTAATTAAACTGTGGTTCAGCAATGATTAAGTCTTTATCTTCGACGGACTGAGACTGTGAGCGGCTGATATCATTTCGCAGTGCGCGTGTCATGTCGCGTACCTGTACCAGTGCGCCAAACTCCCAGTTAGGGACATTGTCCATAAAAACACCGGGCGGAAAGCGGTCATTACTGAGGTAGCCGCCGGTTTTATTGAGCAGGGTTTCCATGATATGGGTTAAGGCGGCGGTGCTGGTGTAGCCGGTGACCAGTTTGCTGCCATCGCCGCTGGCCTGCTCAAGTGCATTTGAATGCACATTAAATGCATCCGGTTCGTTATCCCAGATATAAGCTGTCACGACAATGATCAGGCAATAAATAAGCAGTAAAGAGGGTGCGAGGCCGAGGTTGAAACTGAAGCCCGGGATTTTTCCAGTGCCTGTTGTCGATGCTCTTAGCTGACCGAGAAGGCGAAAAATTTGTTGGCCGGCTGTTTTGAGTAAGTCAAAAAGCTTGAAGAGCATGTTACTAATATTCATAGACGTATGATTATCCGTATAAAAGGTTTTGTTACCCGTGTTAAGCAGGCTATATGCCGATCGCTTTAGTGTATGCTACCGCATTTACAGTGACTATAAAATAAAAGCCGATGAGTGAAGATTCTTTTTCCAGACGTTTATTAACCTGGTTTGATCAGTTTGGTCGAAAAGACCTGCCGTGGCAGTTACCGCGAACGGCATATCGGGTCTGGGTGTCTGAAATTATGCTGCAGCAGACGCAGGTGATTACGGTGATAGATTACTTTCAGCGTTTTATGCAGCGATTTGATTCGTTACAAAGCCTGGCGGCTGCCAGTGAAGACGAGGTGCTGCATTACTGGTCCGGTCTAGGTTATTACGCACGCTGTCGAAACCTGCATAAAACAGCGAGGCTGATAATTGAGCAGGGCTTGAATGATTTACCGGATAACAGAGCCGCGCTTGAAGCCTTGCCCGGTATTGGGCGTTCTACAGCCGCGGCCATAATGGCACAGGTATGGAATCAGCCTGAAGCGATTCTCGATGGCAATGTAAAACGTGTATTAACTCGTCATCAATGCATAGCGGGCTGGACAGGCAGTCGTGCTGTGCAGCAACAGTTATGGCCTCTGGCTGAGTCATTAACACCAGAACAGCGCGTAGCAGACTACACACAGGCCATTATGGATTTAGGTGCAACAGTCTGTAAGCGCTCAAGACCAGACTGTGAGCAGTGTCCTGTAGCAGACGATTGCCTGGCTTTAAAAAACGCTTGTGTGCACAGCTTACCAACACCGAAAACAAAAAAGCTGATGCCTGAAAAGTTCCTGCGTTTTTTGATCCTCTGTAACGACAAGCAGCAGGTGCTGCTAGAAAAAAGACCGCCGGCGGGTATCTGGGGTGGTTTATGGAGTTTTCCAGAATTAGAACTGGATGAGGCTGTTAATCAGTACTGCCATCAAAAGCTGGCAATGCGCGTGATAAATACTGAAGAACAGCCTGTTATTAAACATACGTTTAGTCATTACCACCTGTTTATTACGCCTACACTGGTTCAGTATGAGCAAGATAGTGATAAAATAATGCAGCAAAGAGAGTATCAGTGGTATCACAAAGACCAGTCGCATGCTCTGGGATTAGCGGCACCGGTTAGTGCGATAATCAGGTCCTTAAGCTAACATCAAAAAAAGTTGGAGAATAAAATGAGCCGGATGGTGCAGTGTGTGAAATTAGGTAAAGAAGCGGAAGGGCTGGAAAAAGCACCTTATCCTGGTGAGATGGGTCAAAAGATATTTGATACGGTTTCAAAACAAGCATGGCAGATGTGGATTGAACGTCAGACAATGTTAATGAATGAAAATCGTTTGTCACCCATAGACCCAAAAGCAAAACAGTTTTTAAAAGATGAAATGGAAAAGTTTTTGTTCACCGGAGAAGAAGGTGCAAAGATTGAAGGCTTTGTCGCGCCATCGGAGTAATATTTTAAAAACAAATTCAAAGGCGTCGGTAGTCGACCGACAGCGAGTCACTTTTCTGTCTACAGCAACAGAAAAGTAACCAAAAGAATGCCGCCCCGTTAATCAAGCCCTCATAAAAGGCATGAGGGTACCTTCGTCATTCGCAATATCGACGGCTGCTGCGGAACTCGCATAAAAAACATGCTCAGACATCCTCGCAGAAATCCCCGTCCATATTACACTTTCCTCGGCTTGTTTAAATGGGTGCTTTAAGTCAAAGTCAAAACCAACAAATATAAATCTTTAAAGAATGTATCGGTTTTGAGGTTTAGCCCCGTCTCGTTGTTTGCGGCGCATTGTTTCCATAGAAGATTGTATAGGTACTGGAGGTAGAGTAATGTAGGGACAGTTACCAAGACAGGCAAATGCCCATATTTTTGACTTTTGTTTTTAACAATAAAATATTAAAGACAATAAAAAAGCCCCGGGAGGGGCTTTTTATGAAAAGAAATTGCAGTTTATTTCTCTGCCATTTCTTTAAGTTTTTTCAATGGCCTAACCTTAACCATCGTCCGTGCCGGTTTAGCGGCCACGTCCATTAATTCACCGGGCTTAAAAGGGTTGGGGACATTTTTGCGGGCCTTGGTTGCAGGTTTGCGGACAGTAATAACTTTCATCAAACCGGGAACAACAAATTCGCCACAGGCGCGTTTTTTGATATGGCGTTCAGTCAGGTCTGATAATTCATCGAGTACGGCTGACACTTGTTTGCGGCTTAAATCAGTGTTTTCAGCAATCTCGTTGAGAATGGCTGTTTTTGAATAACGCTCTTTGATTGCGGTTAACTTTTTTGCGGGCACTGCTGAAGCCTTTGGGGCGACTTTCTTCTTTGCAGCTTTCTTTTTAACAGCCATGTAATGTCTCCTGATGGGTATTTGCCGTGTTGGATAAAGCTAGGTATTCTATGGGGGTAAATTCTTAAACTTTTTTATGATGATTGCAAGCATATGCAGGAACAATTTAGTTATATTTCGGCTTTTTTAGTCGGTTTTTTAGGTGTTGTTCACTGCGCGGGTATGTGTGGTGGAATTATCGGCGCTTTGAGCTTGAGTCAGGCGGCTGACAGTAAAGTACAGAAAGTGTCAATATTATTGTCTTATAATTTTGCGCGTATCATTAGTTATGCGCTAGCAGGTGGATTAATGGGCAGCATCGGCTGGTTTGCGACTCACTGGATTGATATCCATTTTGCCCAGGGTCTATTGCAATTATTGGCCGCGCTTTTCATGATGGCTTTAGGTTTTTATCTGAGCGGATGGTGGTTTGGTTTAAATCGCGTGGAAAAACTCGGTGCAAATGTCTGGAAAAAAATAGAGCCATTGGGGCGGCGGTTAATGCCGGTTAAAAATTTCCGCCAGGCCTTTGTATTAGGATTAATATGGGGATGGCTGCCTTGCGGGATGGTTTATAGCGTGCTGATCTGGTCAATATCGGCGGGCAGTTTTTATCAGGGCGCGCTGATAATGTTCAGCTTTGGTTTAGGTACGCTGCCCAACTTAATATTAATGGGATTGTTTGCCGGAAGCCTGTTGAAATATTTCCAGCATAAAATAATCAAACAAATCAGCGGCGGCATGATTGTTTTATTTTCGTTTTATTTAATGTTTTTGGCTGTCCGAGTGATTCGCCAGGCCGTATAGAAAAATTATTTTCATAATATTTGATTTTTATCATTTGTGATGGCCATATTTAAAAGTATGTTTTAGAAAATAATGAAGGAGTATTATTATGAAAAAAACAGCTTTTACTTTCTTTGCTCTGCAGCTTGCAGCGCTGCTCTTAATCTTTCCGGCATTATCATCTGCGGCAGATGAATCCTCTATTTCAATTGAATCAAGAGACAGTTATACCCGCTGGTATGAATATCCCGGAGTCTATTATGAAGAGGAGTTTAGTTTTGTAGGCGTCAGGGCAGATTATTATTTTAATGCAAGCGAAGGTGATGTTATTAAATATGGTTTTACCGGTTCTTTGTACCCGGCCGGTTCCTATACCAGCTGGCCGAGTGAAGATGAAAGCGCTTTTGCAGCACGAGCCGGTTTTATAGGGCAGGCTCGTTTGGCCGTTAACGACTCAATGAAATTGATATTGCAGGCTGAGGTAACGTATCTTGTTGCGTTGGGTACGGCCGGTGGTGGCAGTCACAGCGATGATTTTGCTGTTTATCTTCCTTCGGTCAGTGCCGGTGCCGGTTTATTGTTTAACAATATGGAAATTTTGGGCGCCTCGTCACTGAGTGTGATGTATATGTTTGGTCTTTTTGAATTAGGTGTTGATACTGATAATTATGTCAGCGGCTCGCCAGTGACAGAAGACTGGTCAGACAGCGCGATATCAGTGGTGCTAAATTATGGATTTTAAATGTAAAAGAAAATTAGAGTTGTCAGTGTTCTGTTTGCAGTAAGGTCAAAAGATTATTGGTTTTAGAGTTGATTGCGAGTCTTTCAGCGTTAAACTTTTTTGACCACTGACCACTGACCACTGACCACTGACCACTATTTCTTGGTGATATGATAAATCGCAATTTCACCAAACAAACTGGGAAATATTTTTGATAGCCAGCGGTGTCTGTGCTGGCTGTCAACCACACGGCGTTTGATGATGCGAATGCCCAGCTCTATGCACAGGTCTTCAAAATCTTTTAAAGTACACAGATGAATATTGGGTGTGTTATACCACGAGTGAGGCAGGCTTTTTGTTACCGGCATGTGGCCGCCGAGACCAAGTTGCAAGCGGCTTGACCAGTGCCCCATATTCGGAAAAGTGATGATGGCATCGCTGCTCACACGCAGGATTTCATCGAGTAATTTTTCAGGCCGTTTGATGGCCTGTATGGCTTGTGTCATCACCACATAGTCAAAAGAGTCAGCATCAAAATAATCGTTGATGCCTTCATCCAGGTCTGTTTGAATAACGTTAACATCTGATTCGATGCATTTAACGATATCAGTGTGTTCAATTTCAATACCGTATCCACTGACATTCATCGTGTCACGCAAATGCCTTAGTAAAGTGCCATCACCACAGCCCAAATCGAGGATGCGTGAATCGGCTTTAATCCACTCGCTGATGAGTGCAAGGTCGGCGCGTAGTGTCATGAGCTGGCCTTTTTGTTTTCAGCATTTTCGGTTTTAGCTGCCACTGTATTCATATAAGCACCGAAAGCGGCAAGGTATTCCGGGATAGGTATTAAGAACGCATCGTGGCCGTGGTGGGCCGTTATTTCGACGTAACTAATGTCCTGGTTCGCTGCGACAAGGGCGCGGCTTAGTTCGCGTGATCTTTCGGGTGCGAAACGCCAGTCGCTTGTGAACGAGATAACCAGAAATTTTGCTTTAGCCTGTTGAAGAGCGGTCACCAGGTTGTCATCATAGTCGCTGGCAGGGTCGAAGTAATCCAGCGCTTTAGTCATTAACAGATAAGTGTTGGCATCAAAGCGCTCAACAAAGGATTTGCCCTGATGACGCAGGTATGACTCGACCTGAAAATCAACATCAAAACCAAAATTGAGTTTGCCCTCGCGTAATTCGCGGCCAAATTTTTCCCGCATGGCATCGTCAGACAGATAAGTAATGTGGCCTAACATGCGTGCCAGCATGACGCCGCCCTTAGGTTTTGTATTGTTGGCCAGATAGTGACCTTCATGAAATTCCGGGTCAGTCATGATGGCCTGACGGGCGACTTCATTAAAGGCAATGTTTTGTGCGGTGAGTTTCGCAGCGGCGGCGATGACAATAGCGTGATCGATCAGCTCTGGGTAGTCAATAGACCATTGTAAAACCTGCATGCCGCCCAGGCTGCCACCAATAACTGCCGTCCATTTGGGGATGCCGAGTTTCTGCATTAGACGTTGCTGGCTGCGCACCCAGTCTTTGACAGTAACGATGGGAAAGTCCGGGCCATAGAATGTATCGGTGCCAGGTATTTTAGTGGTCGGCCCAGTAGAGCCTTTGCAGCCGCCTAAGTTGTTTGAGGATACGACAAAAAACTTATTGGTATCGATTGTTTTGCCAGGACCGATCGCGCTTTCCCACCAGCCGGGTTTTTTGTCATCCATTGAATGATAACCGGCAGCATGATGATCACCAGATAAAGCGTGACAAATCAGGATAGCATTGCTGGCATCAGCATTGAGGCTGCCGTAGGTTTCGATAATAAGATCGTATTGCTCCAGGGTTTTTCCACAGTCAAGCTGCAAGGCTTCATCAAAGTGATGAAGTTGAGGTTTGACAATTCCTATTGAGTTTTCGGCTATCGCTTCTGGCATCGGGTATTACTTTGTATGAATATTGATAAAGTTTATCAGGCTTGCTGTTTGGTTTCAGCCTTTATAATGTCTGGCATTTGTGTCGTGGCCTTTAACCGTCGTTTTGTTTTGCAAGCGGTTTCGTCTGGTGACAGCATTTTCTGTGGCGGCTTGTAAATGAGCCGGCCCCGATGCTCTCTCAGGGCATTGGCCAGTATCGTTACAGCGGAGACTAAATCATTATTAATCGAGAGCCAAGGCTTATTTCAAGACAGAATAAAAAATAGGGTTGACCAGCATTTCAATGACTTTCAAGCCGATCATGGCAAATATGGGTGAAATATCCATGCCCCCTAAAGGCGGTATGAATTTTTGTACAGGCCGTAATACAGGTGCCGTAACGCTGGCTAATACCTGGCTGATGGGGTTGTAACTTTGCGGGTTGATCCAGCTAATAAGAGCCTGTACCAGAATGGCATAGAAAAAAACGTCAATCAGTAGTGACACCATGTCGGTAATCGCCATGATGAAAACGCTCAGTGCGGACAGCGGCAAACCACCCAGCGTCTGCACAATAAACTGTGACAGAGCCAGAACCAGGTAACAGACAACCAGCGTTGCAATGTCCATCCCGTTGTAACCGGGGATGATTTGTTTTGCCGGCTTAACGGCGGGCGTGGTGATTTTTACTATAAATTGCGTCAGTGGATTGTAAAAATCCGCTTTCACCCACTGTAAAACAAAACGTAAAACCAGGGCAAAGGCGTATAGATGGAACAGGGTAGAAATAATAAAGATTAAAGGGTTTGCGGCATAGTTGTTCATTCATCTTTTCCTAAAATTTCAGCCAGTTCAATCGCTTTGTCATTAGCGGCTTGCATCGCCTGCATGACGATATCTTCTAACTGATGGGCTTCAAATGTGTTAATGGCTTGTTCGGTGGTGCCACCTTTTGAAGTGACCCTGGCTCTTAAGCTAGCGGCATCTTCATCAGACTCTAAAGCCATGCGGGCCGCTCCTAAAGCCGTGTGCAAGCTCAGTGTTCTGGCTTGCTGAGCATCCAGTCCTAGTTTTATAGCGGCTTTTTGCATGGCTTCCATGAACAGGAAATAATATGCCGGGCCAGAGCCGGACACGGCGGTGACAGCATCAAGTAGCTTTTCATCATCAACCCATACATTAACACCAGCACTGGCTAAGATGTGATCGGCCTGTTGCTTTTGCTCCGCGCTGACGTTCTCGTTGGCATATAAACCCGTCGCACCCTGATTTAATAATGAAGGTGTATTGGGCATGCAGCGAACCAGGCTGATGTTGTCACCGAGCCAGCGGCTGATATCCTTACTCAGCAGTCCTGCCGCTATTGAGATAATCAAGGCTTTGTTTTTTTGCACGCCGGAAGCGATGTCTTTGCATACAGACTGCATGACCTGAGGTTTTACCGCCAGTACGATAATATCGGCCGCGGCGATGGCCTGCTGGCTGTCGGTAGTGGTGTTGATGCCGAACTGCTGCTGCAGGCTATGGCATTTTTGCTGATCGGGCTCAGCGACAGTAATGTCAGAGCGGGCGTAGTGTTTGCTAATCAGGCCTGAGATCAGGCTGCTGGCCATGTTGCCGCCGCCAATAAAAGTAATTTTCTGACTCATATAACTTAGTCTTCTAAAATGATTGGGCTATTTTAACTTATTTTTGCGCACGCTCACCAAAAATTGCTGTGCCGACCCGAATCATAGTCGCTCCTTCGGCAATGGCAATCTCCATGTCATTGCTCATGCCCATAGATAAGGTATCGAGTTGCATACCCTGACGGTTAAGCTCGTCGAAGCAGTCTTTTATCTGTTTGAAATACTGGCGCTGCTGTGCCGTATCTTTTGTTTTTAGCGGAATAGCCATCAGACCGCGTAATGTAATATTTTTTAACTGGCAGACCTGTTTGGCCAGCAGCGGTACCTCAGCCAGTAAAATACCGGATTTGCTGTCTTCGTGACTGATATTAACCTGCAGGCAGATGTTTAAAGGCGCTTTTGTATCGACTCTTTGCTGCGACAGTCGTTGAGCCAGTTTTAAGCGGTCGACACTGTGTACCCAGTCAAAATATTCGGCAATCTGTTTGGTCTTATTGGATTGAATGGAGCCGATGAAATGCCATTTAATATCGGCAAGCTGAGACAGTTGAGCGATTTTATCAACCGCTTCTTGCAGATAATTTTCGCCGAACTCGCGTTGCCCGGCCAGATAAGCCTGTTCAATGTCGGCAGCAGGTTTGGTTTTACTGACAGCTATCAAGCGGATGCTTTCAGCTGAGCGGTTTGCTTGAGTGGCTGCCTGCATAAGCCGCTGTTTTACATTTTTCAGGTTTTTTGCCAGCAAATTCATAGATAAGCCTGTCCACAGGTAGCCAATTTATTAGATATAAGGCATTATTTTAACTATAAGAATAGTCATACGCATTATATAACCAATTGTTTTCAGGGGAATTGAATGGATATTGCACAATTACTGGCTTTTAGCGTTAAAAATGGCGCTTCAGATTTACATTTATCAGCCGGTTTACCACCCATGATTCGTGTGGATGGGGATGTGAGACGAGTTAATGTTGATGCCATGAACCACGAGGCAGTGCATGGCATGGTTTACGACATTATGAATGACAAACAGCGAAAGTCTTTTGAAGAGTTCTTTGAATGTGATTTTTCATTTGAAATACCCGGACTGGCCCGCTTTCGTGTTAATGCCTTTAATCATAACCGTGGTGCTGGTGCGGTGTTTCGTACCATTCCATCAAAAATTCTGACGCTGGAAGAACTCAATTGCCCCAAAATATTTGAAGACATTGCCAATACACCGCGTGGAATTGTGCTGGTTACAGGGCCCACCGGCTCCGGTAAATCAACCACCCTGGCGGCAATGGTCAACTATGTGAATGAAAACCATTATGGCCATATCCTGACCATCGAAGACCCGATCGAATTCGTTCACGAGTCGAAAAAAAGCCTGATCAATCAGCGTGAAGTGCACCGTGATACATTAGGTTTTAGCGAAGCCCTGCGTTCCGCCCTGCGTGAAGATCCTGATGTCATACTGGTGGGTGAGATGCGTGACCTGGAAACGATCCGGCTGGCACTGTCAGCGGCGGAAACAGGGCATCTGGTCTTCGGCACCTTGCATACCAGTTCGGCAGCAAAAACAGTTGACCGTATTGTTGATGTGTTTCCAGCGGCAGAAAAAGACATGGTCCGTGCGATGATGTCAGAATCATTACGCGCGGTAATCTCACAAACCCTGCTCAAGCGAATTGGTGGTGGCCGGGTCGCTGCGCATGAAATCATGATCGGTACCGCGGCGATAAGAAACCTGATCCGTGAAAATAAAATTGCACAAATGTTTTCAGCCATTCAGACTGGTGGCTCAGTGGGTATGCAGACGCTGGATAAATGCCTGCAGGATTTGTTATCCAGTGGTGTTATTAGCAAAGAAGAAGCAATGAAAAAAGCCGCTAATAAAGACCAGATATAATCTAAATATAAATCAGAATTAAAGCATGAACACTAAGGGTGGATTCAATGGATCGTGATAAGGCGATACGGTATATGCATGAGCTGCTGCATAAGCTTGTGCAAAAGGGAGGTTCGGATTTATTTATTACAGTGGGTGCCTCACCATCGATGAAAATTGATGGCAAAATGACGCCTTTATCAAACCAGACATTAAGCCCGTCGCACACACAGGTGCTGGTACGTTCGATCATGAACGACCGTCAGTTGTCAGAATTTGATGCCCACCAGGAAGTCAATTTCGCCATCAGTTTGCCCGGGGTTTCACGCTTTCGTGTCAATGCCTTTACCCAGCGTGGCTCCACAGGCCTGGTGATTAGGGTAATACAGTCGAGTATTCCTGAGTTTGAGGATCTTTTGCTGCCGGCCGTATTAAAAGAAGTATCCATGACCAAACGCGGGCTGGTGATCTTTGTAGGCTCAACAGGTTCTGGTAAATCTACCTCATTAGCGGCGATGATTGGCTATCGCAACCAAAAAAGCTTTGGTCACATTATTACAATAGAAGACCCTATCGAGTTTGTGCATCAGCATAATAATTGCATTGTGACTCAGCGAGAAGTCGGGGTTGATACCGAGAGCTATGAAATAGCACTGAAAAACACGCTTCGCCAGGCACCAGATGTCATTCTCATTGGCGAGGTTCGTGACCGCGAAACGATGGAGTATGCCATCCAGTTTGCCGAGACAGGTCATTTGTGCCTGACCACCTTGCATTCAAATAATACCAATCAGGCCATCGACCGAATTATTAATTTCTTCCCTGAAGAACGACGCCAGCAGCTGTTAATGGATCTGTCGCTTAACCTCAGGGGCATGGTTTCACAGCGCCTGATCGGCCGCAAGGATGGTAAAGGCAGAGTGCCAGCGGTTGAGATTATGCTCAACTCGCCCTTAATGTCAGATTTGATTTTTAAAGGCAAAGTCCACGGCATGAAAGAGCTGATAGGCAAGTCAAATGAAATGGGCATGCAAACATTTGATCAGGCCTTATTTGGATTGTACGAGAAAAAATTAATCAGCTATGAAGATGCCCTGAGAAATGCCGACTCGGTAAATGACCTGAGGCTGCGTATCAAACTGGAGAGTACGGACTCTAAAAAATCGGATATGTCTAAAGATATTGGTGACTTAAGCATGGCGGCAGACCCTGATGAAAATACATTAATTTAAGATTTAAAGCAGTGGATAGACTATGAACATTACACCCTATTTGAAATTAATGGCCGACAAAGGCGCATCGGATTTGTTTTTTACCACGGGTGCACCGGTGAGTATGAAAATCGAAGGCCATACTAAAGCCGTCGGCAAGTCGCCGCTTGAGCCGGGGCTGGTTAAACAGATTGCAGAAAGCATTATGAGTGAAGAGCAAAAAGAGGAATTTGCTCATGAACTGGAAATGAATTTAGGGCTCAGCCTGACAGATATCGGCCGCTTTCGTATAAATATTTATTTGCAGCGCGGCGAAGTCTCGATGGTGATTCGTTATATCAAAGCGGTGATACCCTCGCTGGAAGAATTAAACCTGCCTGACACACTCAAAGAATTAATTTTGCTGAAAAAAGGTTTGATACTGGTGGTCGGCTCAACCGGCTCCGGCAAGTCAACCACGCTTGCGTCGATGATCAATTATAGAAATAAAGTCGAATCAGGTCATATCTTAACGATCGAAGATCCGATAGAGTTTGCCTTCAATCATGAAGCATCTATCGTTGGCCAGAGAGAAGTGGGGCTGGATACAAAGTCTTATGCCAATGCCTTGCGTGAGGCAATGCGAGAGGCGCCTGATGTCATCATGATAGGCGAGGCTCGTGACGAAGAAACCATGAAGGCGGCCCTGAGTTATGCTGACACCGGCCATTTATGTTTGACAACATTGCATTCTGTGAATGCTAACCAGACGCTGGATCGTGTCTTGAGTTTTTTTAGCAATGATGCGGCCAATCAGGTGCTGATGGATATGTCTTTAAACCTGAAAGCCATTGTTTCACAGCGGCTGATTCAGTCACGCGATGGTAAACGCGTCGCGGCGGTGGAGATTTTAATCAACACGCCGTATATCTCTGATTTGATCCGCAAAAGTAACTTTGGCGATATCAAAGACGCGATGGAAAAAAACGGTGCAGAAGGCATGCAGACCTTTGATCAGTCACTTTATGAATTATTTAAAAGCGGCAAAATTGATCTTAAATCTGCATTAAATAATGCCGATTCACGCAGCAATCTGGAATGGAGAATTAATTTTGGCGGCGAAAAAGGCATTAATAAAATAGAAGAGTCTGGTGAAATGGAGTTTCCTAGTTCCATGGATGATTTACCTGAAGTGGATTAAAACACAGGCTTTTTATCAAAAAACAGTGTTTTTTTGGCCGAATTAAGCCTTTTTACTGTGTATTAATGGATTCTGATGTAGATAAGCGTTAGAATTCTCACGCCTAAAAAGACCTATTTAAAGACTTGGGAAATCATCCATGCAACGTAATGCACCGCGCCGAAATACAATCCTGATCATTCTTGATGGTTTTGGAGTCAATCCCAGTAAAATTAACAATGCTGTTGCCGAAGCCGATACTCCCCGTATCGACGAATACTTTTCTATGTATCCTCATACCGTTCTCGATGCCTGTGGCAACGCGGTTGGTTTGCCTGAAGGTCAGATGGGTAATTCAGAAGTCGGCCACATGACATTAGGCTGTGGATCAATAATCCGCCAGGATCTGGTGAGAATTGACAATGCGATAGAAAACGGCGAGTTCTTTGATAATTCTGCATTGTGCTCTGCGATTGAGGATGCAAAAAAATCCGGCCGGCCGATGCACTTACTCGGCCTGGTTTCTGACGGTGGTGTGCACAGTCATACCAATCACCTGTTAGCGTTGATCGAAATGTGCAAGCGTAGCAGCATTAAGCCGGTAGTGCATATGATTGCGGATGGCCGTGATACCGCGCCACGTTCAGCCCACCAGTTTATAGAAAAGATTGCTGATGCATTAGAGGACGCTGGCGGCGTGATCGCAACAATTTGTGGTCGCTATTACGCCATGGACAGAGATAATCGCTGGGACCGTATCAAAGTATCCTGGGATTTGTTAATCAATGGTGTTGGCCGCGAAGCGGCTAGTGCTGATGAGGCGGTTGATTTTGCTTATGAGCACGATGAAGGCGATGAATTTATTCAGCCCACCTTTATTACAGGCGGCGAGCTGATTCGGCCTGATGACAATGTTATCTTTTTTAATTTCCGCAATGATCGCCCACGGCAACTAACGGCGGCCTTAACAAAAATTGTTTTTGATCATTTTGACCGCGGTGATTTTGAGGTGGCTGCTGTCACTTGCCTGACGGAATATGATCCACAGCTATTATTGCCGATTGGTTTTGCGCCTGAGCGGCCTATGGTGACGCTGTCACAAATCATCAGTCAGGCTGGTATTAAGCAGTTCCACTGTTCTGAAACTGAAAAATATGCGCACGTCACTTTTTTCTTTAATGGCGGGCGTGAAGAAGCCTTTGCTGGTGAAGACCGGGTTATGGTGCCATCGCCCGATGTTTCGACCTATGATCTGCAGCCGGAGATGAGTGCAGAGCAAGTGGCAGATGAAGTGATTACAGCTATTCGTTCGCAAGAATATGGCTTTATTGTTGTAAACTTCCCCAATGGCGATATGGTCGGGCACACGGCAAAACGCGAAGCGGTTATTGCCGCTGTTGAAGCGCTCGATAAAGAAGTTGGCCGGGTGCTTGATGTAGCCAATAAAGAAAACTTTTCCGTTATCTTAACGTCTGATCATGGAAACTGTGATGAAATGGTTGACCCTGTTACCTGGGAGCCGCATACACAGCATACACTCTACCCTGTTCCCTGCGTTATTATGGATGAAATCAGCTGGCATCTGAGAACCGGTGCGGGCTTGAGCAATATCGCGCCAACTGTTCTGGAAATGATGGGCTTGCAACAGCCTGCTGCCATGACAGGCAAGAGTCTGCTGCTGGAGCCGCACCCGGTTGCACGTAAACGATAAGCCTGCTTTTATCTAGACATGCTCAATGCGCGTTCTGGACGCTTGCATCCAGAGCCTGAGGCGTTATTTTCTTTTCCATAAAAAGGTGTCTTCCGGCAAGCCGTTTTTAATCGCCTTCGCCTTTAGTTGTTTTGCTTCTTCGAAATCAAGGTTGGTGCCAATAGCAACCGTAAAGTATCCTCTATCAGTCGACGGCTTATAGATTTTTGCTTTGTAGTGCATGGTCTTAATGCTTTCGACCTGAAGCTTGGCGGCACTAATCTCTTTGTGTGAGCCGACAATAACATACCAGTCATCATCTTCACTAAATAGTTTTGTGCCAATCAGACCCCGCAGAAAAAGCTGTGTTTGTGTAACCCTGGCTTGTTTGAATAGTGTCTGGTTTTTATAGTCAGCTTCCGCTGCATAAGCACTTTTCATAAAAAAATGATACTCAGCGTCAGCTGAGTGTTCTTTAAGATAGGTCTGGTTGGAAATACTGTTACCGTTTATCGCGGTAGTTAATAATGCCGGTGCAGCAATGCCTAGCTGGAACAGTTTAAAAGGTTCTTCTTCTTTGGTGTGTAGGTAGCCGATCAGGCCGCCTATAAAAATAAGCACAAGAAAGCGGATAGACAGACCAATACCATCCATTACCCCGGTTTCACTGAACAGTCTTGTAATGTCGACGACTAACAGACTAATAATGATGGGTGAGATGCCGCCCAGTGCACCTATGGTAATTCGTGTTTTTGTATCGAGACATTGTTTTGCCATCATTAAACTCCCTGTAATTGATGCGCTCCCATTATAGGCAAATTCAAAACAAAGGCTAGTCTGGCGCATCGCGGTGACGGTGTACAAGTGAAAACTACAAATACAGCTGGCAACGATTAACCCGGTATTTCATGGGTTAATCGTTGCCAGTCAATCAGTGATGAACTCTGGTGATGGTAATAATTGCTACCGGGCCATGCCAGTCGAGGTCTTTTGGCTCGAGGCTGGCCTGGCCGTGTATGCCGTTGTGAAGGCTGACAAAACCCTCGCTGTTGGTATCACGAGCGTTGCCTGAGTCAGCGGCACAGGGTGGGCCGGGAATATAGGCGCAGTCTTCATTATTGTCTTCAGACCCGGCGTCATAGGCGTAAGCATAATATGTGGCGCTGTGTCTGGGCAGCGCTACATTATCAAGTGCGACAAAGCCATCATTGGTGGTTGCGAGCATAGCCGTTAGACTTAAACGTGCTTTTCTTGGCGCGGTGATCATAAAGCTTGCGGTCTGTCCATAAGCTATGAATGTACCAATTAGCGTATCAAAGACCTCGGCCTGACTTTGCGTTTCTGCCAGCAAAAGCGAAGGGTCGCCGGTTTCAGCCTGTACCACTAAACCTTCGCTTGCGGCCTGGCCAACTTTGAATAAATTAAACGCCGATCCGTGTGTGGCAATTAATGTCGGTGTGAAGACATGGTGTGCTGTCGCGTTTGTAATGCTGACCTGGTACTGCTTTAAACCAGATGCGTTGGCATTTGCTGCGAGCAATAAGCTGAGTGATAAAAATGCGATTAGGTTTTTCATAGTAACTCCTTGTTTTATGTGAGCAGCAATTCTGATTGACTAAATTCACTAAAGGGTCACAAAGTTATAACGTTTTTATCACGAATGCGCATAAGGCAGAGCAAATGACAGTGTCGTGCCGCATTTGGGCGCCGTGTTAATATCGATAGTGCTGTTATGCAGTTGAATAATACGTTTGGCGATAGCTAAACCCAGCCCGGTACCATCCGTTTGCCGGTGTTTGTCTACCCTGTAAAAACGATCAAATATAAAAGGTAAGTCATTTTCAGAGATGCCCTCCCCGTCATCCGAGATACTGGTTGTCAGCGCTTTATCTGTGGCAAATAAACTGACCGTGACTTTGCCGTCTTTGGGCGTGTATTTAATCGCATTCTCGATCAGGTTTTCCAGCAGGCGCTGAATGAGGCTGATGTCGGCCGATACGAAAGCGGCATGTTTTGGAATCTGCGTGGAGATACTGATATTTTTTTCTCTGGCCTTTAAATCAAACTGTTGTGTCACATCCTGAACTAGCTCGCTCATGGAAAACGGTTCAAAGTGTAATTCGGCCGAGTTATTTTCCAGCGTGGATAACTCGAAAAGTTCGGCTATTAATTTCTTTAAGTGATTGCTATGTTGCAAGGCGCTATTTAAATACTGACTGTATTGTTCTGCCGTCAGTGTCTCTTGTTTTAGCAGCAGTGTCTCAAGATAAGCCTGCAATGAAGCGAGCGGTGTTCTCAGGTCGTGAGAGACATTTGCGATCAGTTCACGGCGAGATGCGTCATTGTGTTCAAGTAGCTTAACCTGCTGCATAATGCGTTCTGACATTTCCTTGAATGTGCTGCCTAACTGATCAATCTCATCGCCGGGTCGGCTGTTGAAGCGTTCGGGCAGATTGACAAGCTTCTTAAAGTTGTTTTGTTTAAAAGAATAAATAGCCAGATTAAGGTGTTTTAAACGGCTGGTGATGTGTTTAAGAATAATAATGCCTGCTAAGGAGGTAAAGCTAAGGCTGATGATAATGCCCAATAACCAGAGCCTGAAGATATAGCTGCCTTCAATTAACTTAAACACCGAGTCGTAAGCCTGGCTGTTGAGGATAATATAGAGATAGCCCTGTAGTAAGTTGTTGTGTTTTATAGCGGCAACGGAGAAGACTTTGTCGGTATTTAACTGCCGCGGATCATTGCCGGTGACAGGTAATGATCCGCTGTTATTTAAAAGACGTTTGATGGGCGCAAGCTTGATTTTTTTGCGCAGTATCGTATTGTCAGGCGCAGAATAAGCCAGAATATTGCCACTGGTGTCCAGAAGATAAACTTCTATCATCGGATTAACCAGCATCAGTCCCATAAAAACTGAACTCAGTGCCTGATTGTTAACCTTGTTGTCAAGCATCAGGTTTTTTTCAGTGACTATATTATTGGCCAGATTAAGATTAAGTCGCTGGTTTACTTCCTGCAGCAAAACGGGCAGCGAGTTTATGCTAAATGTGATGAAGATTGTCGAGAAGGCAAGCAGTAAGCCCAGTAACGTAAAAATCAGTTTGTTAGAAAGTTTATTTAACATGCAAGGGGCTATAGCTTGTCGTTAAATTTATAACCGACACCCCATACGGTCAGAATATAACGCGGATGAGCCGGCTTGATTTCAATTTTACTGCGCAGCCGGTTAATGTGGGAGTTAACGGTGTGCTCATAGCCTTCATGGCCATAACCCCAGACACTGTCAAGCAACTGCGAGCGCGTGTAAACACGTCCCGGATTTTGGGCAAACTTATGGAGTAAATCGAATTCTTTTGCGGTTAAGTCTATATTTCTGTCGCCAAGAGTGACCCTGCGAGTGTCTAAATTTACCTGCAGATCGTCAAACACCAGTTCATTAACCATGCTGTCGGATAGGGTGGTCGCTTCAGCGCGCCTGAACTGTGATTTTACTCTGGCGAGTAATTCGCGAATGCTAAAGGGTTTTGTTACATAGTCATCGGCACCGACTTCAAGCCCCAGTACTCTGTCGAGTTCTGATGATTTTGAGGTCAGCATTAAAATAGGAGTGTAGCTGGATTGTTTTCTAATGCTGCGACAAACGTCAAGACCATCCATTTTAGGAAGCATTAAATCGAGGATGACGAGATCAAATTTTGTATTATTAGTGTGTTCGACCGCGGATAAACCATCTGATGAAATCACGGTCTGATAGCCTGTATCCGCTAAGTGCATTTGAATAAGACTGGCTATATCATGATTGTCTTCGACGATAAGTACATTTTTCATAAGCATTTATTCATTATAATCTGCAAATATCACAAAATGGTCACGAGCAACAGCTCAACGAAGTGTTCGTATAATACGAGTCTTTATGCGGCGGAAAGTTCAGGCCTCAGGCAATTGCCTGAGAAAGGGCTCAATATTGTTTAAATAACGCGTTTAGAGGATATACAACTGAGCGGTAACATTGTCACTATAGGGTTTTGCTCTTTCAATAGCGGTTTTTATCCAGCGGCTTAGATCTTGTTCCGGCTTTCGTGATTTTGCCAGGCTGATAATTTCATTCTGGCTGATCATTTCCCAGAAACCGTCGCTGCAAAGTAATAGCGCGTCACCTTTTTTCAATTGTGTCTGATGGCTTTTAAAACTGGGTTTTATTGCTTTGCCGACCGCTATGCTACGTGTTAAGGCATTTTGTGTGGGGTGCGTGCCCATCTGGTTCTGTTTAATTACGCCGCTGTCGACAAGTGTCTGCACTACCGAGTGGTCACGGCTTTGCCAGATAATATGCCTGCGGGTAAACCAGTAAATTCTGGTGTCGCCAATATGCAAGGTTGTCAGTTTGTTGTCGGTGGATAGCCAGCAAATAGCGCAGGTAGTATGGGCATTGATGCCCGGGTGATCACTGAGAATTTTATCGGACATGGCTGTTGCGGCGGTTTCAGCCAGTAACACCAGTGTTTGTTCAGGCTGTTTGTTTAGCTGTTTAAGTCTGGCTTTTGTTGCAATCAGCAGCGCTTCACAAAAGTAGCGCGACGCGAGTTCGCCGCCTTCATGCCCGCCTAAGCCGTCGGCGACTACAAACAGCTTTCCCTGTGGAGTAAAAAGGTGGCTTGCAAAATCTTGATTGATACGGCGATGACCAATATAACTTAATTCTGTAAATTGATTACTGCTGGTCTGTTGGCTACCAAGGAATTCACGGAATCTTTCAAATAGATTCACTCTATATATATCCTGATTAAATCGTTACTGAAAATAATACTCAATCAACTGTATCGGCGCAATAAAGAATGCCCGATTCAGCTGATTTTAAGCTTATCTGTATTGAAGCGCTAAGCCGGCAGCGGCAAGTGTAAAATTCGGTGACACTAATCATGCATTGGTAGTGAGCTTAACAAACAATGGCTGAACTATCGCATCTAATATGCAAATGAAAAACAAGGCAGTGTGATGAATACAGCAAAGACAGTGATAACTGAGAAGCTATTGCTGGCCGATAGATAAGCTTTAAAAGTTTGCGTTGTCTGTAGAGCAAGAATGCTCACCGGTTGATGCGCGGGTCTTATTTTTTTGCTTGGTTAGAGGCTACTGTATTAGGGTATTTGCCTATGTAAGTCACGGAGATTTTCAATAATAATTGAAACGTTACATATTATTATAATTAAAAATAAAAGGATGGAAGAGAATGATAGGGTATAAAAATCATGGTTCAATTTTTCTAACGGCATGTATAGCCGTTTCACTGCTGTTTAGCATTACGTTTTCAAACACTGTGCTTGCGCATGACGGTGACTCTGACAAGTCTGAACGCGCCTACAAGGCCTACAAGTTGCGTACGCGTGCGGCGTTACGTAATTTCCTTGAGCCAGTACCGGATCAACCCAGCAATGGTGATGAAAGACGCTATAGCAATCGCCTGAATAGTTTTAGTAAAGGCCTGCCGCATGATGATAATGGGCTGGTAGAGGCGGGGGCTTTTCAGTTAATGCTGGATGCTGTTGAGTCAGGCCAGAGCGCTGATTTTGAAATGATTCCAAAAGGTGTGGCGGGTGGATATGGTTTGCGAAATCCTTTAGCTGCTTTTAGTTATCTGCTGGAAGGAAAAGATCCGCATTCATTTGCCATGCCGGCCGCGCCAGCATTTGATAGCGCGTGGCAGGCATCTGATGCGGTAGAAGTAATGTGGCAGGCGTTGACCAGAGACGTGCCATTTTCTGATTATGCCGGCAGTGCCCTGATTGCAGATGCGGTTGCCGACATGAATTCGATGTCGGACTACCGCGGTGCAACAGTCAATGGCGTTATCAACAGTCAGTCGTTGTTCCGCGGAATCGGTGTCGGCGAAACCACGGGACCCTATATTTCTCAGTTTTTGTTAATGCAGGTGCCGTATGGCGCCACTAAAGTTGATCAGAAATATAATGTGCCGGTTGCAGGCAATGATCACCTGATAAATTATGATGAGTGGCTGCATATTCAAAAAGGCGGTAAACCCACAGGTGTGACAGCAGTACGTTACGAAGCAGAATCAAGGTATATTTATAACGGCCGTGCAATGGCTCAGTATGTACTTAAAGATTTTGTTAACCAGGCTTATCTAAACGCTGCACAAATCATGCGAAACTTCGGCGCAGCCGCTTATGATAAAAATGACCCATATAACGGCAGTGTACAGGCACGTAGTCCTCTGTTTGGAAACAACCATGCGGTGGATTTATTGTCTCGGGTATCAATGAGTTCGCAAAATGTCGCGTGGTTCCAGAAATGGCTGGTGCATCGCCGCGCAAGACCAGAGGTATTTTTTGGCCGTGTGCATAACCATCTAACGAAACAAGCGGTTAGTTATCCGCTGCACGATGATGTTTTGTCTTCTGGTTCTTTGGGAAAAGTGTTTGCCGCCAATGGCAATTATCTGTTGCCAACGGCTACCCCCAAAGGCAGCCCGTTACATCCGACATACCCGGCCGGTCACTCGGTGATGGCAGGCGCAGCTGTTACCATGCTAAAGGCCTTTTTTAATGGTGAATATGTCATTCCTGATCCGGTAATGACCAGTCAGGACGGTAAATCACTGCTGCCATATACAGGTGCTGAGCTAACGATAGAGGGTGAACTCAATAAACTGGCAAGTAATATCTCGCTGGGCCGTGATATTGCCGGTGTGCATTACCGCACGGATGGTGACCTTGGGATTGTACTGGGGGAAGAGTTTGCCATTTCAGTACTGCGAGAGCTGGTGCAAACGTACAGCGAAGATTTTAAGGGCTTTAGCTTTAATCGTTTTGACGGCACTGCCATGCTCATTTCAAAACAATAAGCTGACAACGATCAATGCTTGGCTGGCAGCTTTGCCAGTTAAGCTTTTTGGATCTGGTTTAGACTGCTCAATCACTCAGCAGGCCGCTGTATTCCTGTTATAGTCATTTTTTCTTATGTCACTGTTCTGTGTTCCCGTCTTAATATCATTAACGGATGATTGAAAGGCTTTAATTTTTCTACTAGAATATATTTCAAGCCTGAGGATACAGGCTGGGTATTTAAGTGTTTGTTTTAAAAGGCTACTTTAACTGAAAGGTTCTTGGCGCAAAGTTACCGGTCTAAGGGATGATTATCCTAAGGCGGCGGGATTGCATGAAAACTGATTCGATATCTATAGCTGCAATAGCTCTATCGTTATTCCTTTCTTGCTTAATTTTTTTGACTTTTCAGCGGATGAAGTGAGAGTCATAGAGATATGCTGTGCTTGTTGAAATGCGTCTGTATCAGTCGTTACAGCAAGAAATTTTCGGACAAAGTGTCAATTGAGATGAGAGCGTTTTATTTTTAATAAGTCGGTTTCTCCGTTACTGATATTGGCACTAATATTTTTTAGAGAGATGGTTAATGTTTAAAGACTCAGTGGCACTGGTGCTCGATAGCTCCACTCATATGATTAATGTAATAACCATTATCCTCAAAGAGCGCCTGGAATTTGGCACTGTTATCGGTCTAACTGATGGTAAAGAGGCGAAAAAGGTACTCGAGGGGCGGGATATCGACTGGATCATCTGTGATTTTGAGATGCCAGGTATCAGCGGTATCGAACTGCTTGAGTATGTGCGCAACGACCCAAAGATGGTAGATACCCCGTTTATCATGACAAGTGCTCGCTCCGACAGAGCTTCGTTGCATGAGGCGGTCAGTGCGGGCGTTACCGATTATCTCAGTAAGCCGTTCAACTCAGATGCATTGCATGACAAATTCCATCGTTTCATGCGTAATAAAGACCGTCGAATAGATAACCGGGTGACACCCGATGAACCTTATGAATGTGTCATGCGGCGTGAGGATGACGGCACCAGTAAGGGCGCCTTGGTCAATATTTCTGTTTCGGGCTGTATGATTGTGGTGCCAGTGGTCAAGGGTATCAATGTCTTTGACGAGGTGTCGGTTGCGCTGAGTTTAAGTGAAACGCCAATTAATATTATGGCTGCAGTAGTCAGGCTTGAGGCTGCAGATGAAGACAAATATCCAAAGGGAAAGTTTATCCAGATTGGACTGCACTTTGCTGAATACAAGGATAATGTCAAACACGAGCTAAATAAATTTATCAATAAACACCGTATCGATGTGTTTAAGGTCTGATTTTTGCCAGCTGTGCCAGAACAGGCTAGGCTGATGCAATTTTAGTATTTTTGAAGAAACAGATTAAGCAATCGACTTAAATGGTGCCCCCGGAGTGACTCGAACACTCGACCTACCGATTATGAGTCGGTTGCTCTAACCAACTGAGCTACAGGGGCGCAATTGCGTGCCAGGGTGGCGCGCATGATATTAATGTCCGCAGGACATCCGCACTATCTTTAACGTGTATCGGCGACACGTAAATCATCGATGCCTCAGCTCATCACCCATACCTACTGCCTGCACTAGCAGGTACATAAATTGAGATCGGCCGTCAGGCATTCTGATTATCTGCCGGCTAATGAAACGAAGCATACAAAAAATCAGCAGCGATTATATATAAAACTCATTGAGTTGAATACATAAAAAAGCCCTCAGATGAGGGCTTTTGATTTATTGGTGTCAGTATTTACTCTTCACCCAGGAAACTACGCAGGTTCTCCGCGCGTGACGGATGACGCAGCTTGCGCAAAGCTTTTGCTTCAATTTGACGAATGCGCTCACGGGTTACGTCAAACTGCTTGCCCACTTCTTCCAGCGTGTGATCGGTGTTCATGTCGATGCCAAAACGCATGCGCAGCACTTTCGCCTCTCGTGCGGTGAGTGTGGAAAGGATGTCACGGGTCGACTCACTTAATGATTCGCTGGTTGCAGACTCAATTGGCGAGAGTATGTTCTGGTCTTCAATAAAGTCGCCCAGATGTGAATCTTCATCATCACCAATCGGGGTCTCCATGGAGATTGGCTCTTTGGCGATTTTAAGCACCTTACGTACCTTGTCTTCAGGCATTTCCATCTTCTCTGCCAGCTCTTCAGGTGTTGGCTCGCGGCCCATTTCCTGTAGCATCTGGCGGAAAATACGGTTGAGTTTATTGATGGTCTCAATCATGTGAACCGGTATGCGGATAGTGCGTGCCTGATCAGCGATAGAGCGAGTAATCGCCTGACGAATCCACCAGGTGGCATAGGTAGAGAACTTGTAACCACGACGGTATTCGAATTTATCGACGGCCTTCATCAGGCCGATGTTGCCTTCCTGGATCAGATCAAGGAACTGCAGACCGCGGTTAGTGTATTTTTTCGAGATCGAGATAACCAGTCGCAAGTTGGCCTCAACCATTTCTTTTTTGGCGCGGCGCGCCTTGGCTTCACCGATTGACATGCGGCGATTGATTTCCTTGATTTCGGCGATGCTCAGGCCAAAGTCTTTTTCCAGAGCCGCGAGGCGAGTCTGGGTCAGGCGAATTTCATCGGCGTGATCTTGTAAATCTTCGGAATATTCATGGCCTTTAAGGAACTGATTAATCCATTCCGGGTTGGTTTCGTTTTCCGGGAAAGAGGTAATAAATTCTTTACGCGGCATATGGGATTTTTGGGTGCACAGGCTCAGAATATGGCGTTCCATATTACGTATACGGTCAACCGTGTTGCGCAAGTCAGTGTTCAGCTGGTTGATGAGAGGAATTGAGTATTTTAACTCAAGAAATTTCTCTGACATCGATTTGCGTAACTGAGGGGTGTCTTTGCCGTTCTTTGACAGGCCGACAACGACTTTAGCGTGGATTTTCTTTAATTCAGCAAAGATAACAGAAATTTCTTCCAGGGTAGGCCCGGTGTCTTCTTCAACCGCTTCTTCTTCTTCTTCGGCTTCTTTTTCGGCCTCGGTTTGCAGGCCCTTGTTAGTTGGCTGAGCAATTTCGTCGTTGGTGTAGGCAAAGCCTGACACCATGTCGCCAATACGCGCATCTTCAGCCAGAACTTTATCGAACTGTTTGAGCACGTTTTCAATAGTCTTTGGGTTGGTGGCGAGCGCGCGCAGTGCCTGGCCTAAGCCTTCTTCGATGCGCTTGGCAATGGCAATTTCATCTTCACGTGAGAGCAGTTCAACGCTACCCATTTCGCGCATGTACATGCGAACCGGGTCAGTGGTGCGCCCAAATTCAGAATCAACGGACGCGAGTGCGGCAGCGGCTTCTTCAGCGGCGTCTTCATCGGTATCAGCAACCGCGTTATCACTCAGGATCGAGCTTTCAGCATCAGGCGCTTTTTCGTGCACTTTGATGCCCATGTCGTTGATCATGCTGATAATGTCTTCAATCTGTTCCGGATCAACAATGCCTTCAGGCAGGTGATCGTTGACCTCGGCATAAGTCAGGTAGCCCTGATCTTTGCCTTTGGCGATCAACAGCTTTAAGCTCGATTGCTGGTCTTTGGGTGTAGGAACCTGGGTTGGATCTGAGTCTGAGTTTTGAGACATTACTTACCTGGCTAAATGTTTAAACGTCGTTGATGTGCCGTACAATCATATATTTTAACATGTATTAACTATAGCGGCCATAATAATAAGGTTAATCACAGCGCCTGCCGGGTTATATTATCGACAAGTGGTTATTAATATGGTGTATTAGCTGCGTTTTTCAAGACTTAACTGGTAATTATTATTTGGAGTTTAATATGGTGAGTTTACAGCCTCCTGTTTGTGATTTTGGTGCGCCTGCGGTAGATTTTGACTTGCCTGGTGTTGATGGCAAAAACTGGAATCTGAAACAGTGCATGGGCGAAAACGGTCTTTTGGTCATGTTTATCTGCAATCATTGTCCTTACGTAAAGTCGATTCGTGATCGCATTGTGCGTGATGCGAATAGCTTGAAAGCGCAGGGCGTGAACTGTGTGGCGATAATGTCTAACGACGTCAACGAGTATGAAGAAGATTCTTTTGAGAACATGAAAAAAGTCTCTGATCAGTTTGCGTTTCCGTTCCCTTATTTGCTTGATCAGACTCAGCAAGTTGCCAGAGCCTATGGCGCAGTCTGTACACCAGACTTTTTTGGTTATAACAGTGATTTTGAGTTGCAGTATCGGGGGCGTTTGGACGAGAGTCGTAAGCAAGCGGCGGATGCTGATGTGCGGCGTGATCTGTATCTGGCGATGTCTGAAGTGGCAAAATCAGGAAAGGGGCCGGCAGAGCAGATTCCGAGTATGGGCTGTTCAATTAAATGGTTAAGTGATTGAATTTCAATCATCTTGTTTCAGCATAGTTTAACAACAGCGATTAAATATAAAATGGCAAAAGCCCATGTCACGGGCTTTTGCCATTTTATGTGAGCGCTTTTATGGGGCTATTAGGTGCTTTTAGTTGCTGAAATGGCGAATTTAAGGGAAAATAGCCGCCCTTACGCTTGGGGGAGTCTTCATTGGTCGGGTACTTATCCCCCCTGAGTCAGCCACGAAATGGGCGCTTCAGTCGACACTGAAAAGAACAAAATAGAATTGAGTGTTGGGACTCTTGAATGAGAGTTTCACAATAAACAAAAACGAATTTTTAAAACTTAAAGGGAGAGACACAACGATGCCTTCTCGTAAAAACCTAGCTAACGCGGTACGTGCGTTAAGTATGGATGCAGTACAAAAAGCAAATTCAGGCCACCCGGGTGCGCCTATGGGTATGGCGGATATCGCTGAAGTATTGTGGAACGACAACATGAACCACAACCCGGCGAATCCTAAATGGAGCAACCGCGACCGTTTCATTCTGTCGAATGGTCATGGCTCTATGCTGATTTATTCACTGCTTCACCTGACGGGTTATGATCTGTCTATCGACGATCTGAAAAACTTCCGTCAGTTGCATTCAAAAACGCCGGGTCACCCAGAGTACGGTTACGCGCCAGGTGTTGAAACAACGACGGGTCCATTAGGTCAGGGTATTACCAACGGTGTTGGTATGGCGATTGCTGAAAAAGCTCTGGCTGCCCAGTTCAACCAGAAAGGTCACACTATTGTTGACCACAATACTTACGTCTTTTTGGGCGACGGTTGTTTAATGGAAGGCATCTCTCACGAAGCCTGTTCACTGGCCGGTACTTTAGGTTTGGGCAAGTTGATTGCGTTCTGGGATGACAACGGTATTTCTATCGATGGTCACGTTGACGGCTGGTTTACAGATAACACGCCTATGCGTTTTGAAGCCTACGGCTGGCACGTTATTGCCGATGTTGATGGCCACGATTCTGATGCATTAGCTAAAGCGATTGATATGGCTAAGGCAATG
Source organism: Gammaproteobacteria bacterium (assembly GCA_029882395.1). Taxonomy (GTDB): domain Bacteria; phylum Pseudomonadota; class Gammaproteobacteria; order SZUA-229; family SZUA-229; genus JAUVDT01. The sequence goes on along the minus strand of JAOUKT010000009.1, from coordinate 13,440 downwards.
ACTGACAAGCCGACCATGATCTGCTGTAAAACCACGATCGGTTTTGGTTCGCCAAATAAGGCCGGTTCACATGCCTGTCACGGTGCACCATTAGGTGAAGAAGAAATCAACCTGACTAAAGCGGCTTTAGGCTGGGACCACGGTCCATTCGAAGTGCCTGCTGACGTTTATGCCGGTTGGGATGCAAAAGATAAAGGCGCTAAAGCCGAAGCGGCATGGAACGATAAGTTCGCGGCCTATAAAGCGGCATTTCCTGCCGAAGCAGCTGAGTACGAGCGTCGTATGGCAGGTGATTTACCGGCTGACTGGGCGCAGAAATCGGCTGATTACATCGCCTCTGTAGCCGCTGATGCTAAGAGTCCGGCAACACGTCAGGCTTCTTTAGCGGCTATCGAAGCGTATTCGCCAATGTTACCCGAGCTGTTTGGTGGTTCGGCTGACTTAGGTTGTTCAAACCTGACAGAATGGTCTGGTTACAAGCCGATGGATAACAGCGAAGTGCCTAACTACATTCGCTACGGTGTACGTGAGTTCGGTATGTCGGCGATCATGAACGGCATTACACTGCACGGTGGTCTGGTGCCATTCGGTTCAACCTTCTTAATGTTCTCTGAGTACGCGCGTAATGCACTGCGTATGGCGGCACTGATGAAAATTCAGAGCATCTTCGTCTTTACGCATGACTCAATTGGTCTGGGTGAAGATGGTCCAACGCATCAGCCAGTTGAGCAGATTCCAACACTGCGTATGATTCCAAACATGGCCGTATGGCGTCCCTGTGATGCGGTTGAGTCTGCGGTGTGTTGGGCTCAGGCAGTTGAGCGTAAAGACGGTCCATCTACACTGATCTTCTCACGTCAGAACCTGAACCATAACGAACGTACTGATGCACAGATTGCTGACATCGCTAAGGGTGGTTACATCCTGAAAGACTGTGACGGCGCTCCAGATGCAGTCATTATTGCTACCGGTTCAGAAGTTGATCTGGCAACAGGTGCAGCAGCGGCAATGTCTGGTAAGAACATCCGTGTTGTTTCAATGCCGTCGGTTGATGCATTTGAACGTCAGGATGATGCCTACCAGTCTTCAGTATTGGGTGATGGTATCCCGACTGTTGCGGTAGAAGCTGCCGTTACGACTGGCTGGTACAAGTACGCAGACGTTGTTGTTGGTATCGATCACTTCGGTGAGTCGGCTCCAGCTGGCGAGTTGTTTAAAGAATTTGGCTTCACTGTAGAAAATGTAGTGAAGGCTGTTGAATCAGTAATGTAATTAAATCGGCTCTCAGTGAAAGCCGGGAGCTGAAAAATTTTAAACTTAAGGGGAGTATTAACTAATGACTATTAAAGTCGGTATTAACGGTTTCGGCCGAATCGGTCGTATGGTTTTCCGTGCGGTACAAAATGAATTTAAAGACATCGAGATCGTTGGTATCAATGATTTATTAGATGCAGATTACCTGGCATACATGCTGAAGTATGACTCAGTGCACGGTCGCTTCAACGGTGAAGTGTCTGCTGAGCCAGGCGCAATGATTGTTGATGGCCGTAAAATCCGTTTAACAGCGGAGCGTGATCCAGCTGAGCTGAAATGGGCTGATGTTGGTGCGGATATCGTTATCGACTGTACTGGTTTCTTCTTAACGGAAGAAAGCTGCCAGAAGCACATTGATGCAGGCGCGAAGAAAGTTGTTCAGTCAGCACCTTCAAAAGACGGCACGCCAATGTTTGTATACGGTGTTAACCACACTGAGTACGCAGGTCAGGCAATCGTTTCTGCAGCATCTTGTACAACTAACTGTTTAGCGCCTGTTGCTAAAGTACTGAACGACAACTGGGGCATCAAACGTGGCCTGATGACTACTGTTCACGCTGCAACGGCAACTCAGAAAACAGTTGATGGTCCATCTGCAAAAGACTGGCGCGGTGGTCGTGGTATTTTAGAAAATATCATTCCATCTTCAACGGGCGCTGCTAAAGCTGTTGGCGTTGTTCTTCCAGAACTGAATGGCAAACTGACAGGTATGGCTTTCCGTGTACCTACTTCAGACGTATCGGTTGTTGATTTAACAGTTGAGCTGAACAAAGAAGCGTCTTACGACGATATCTGTAAAGCAATGAAAGCCGCTTCAGAGACTGGCGATATGAGTCGTACTCTGGGTTACACAGACGAGAAAGTAGTTTCTACTGACTTCCGTGGCGTTGGTTTCTCATCAATCTTTGATGCAGAAGCAGGTATTGCATTAGATAGCACATTCGTGAAAGTCGTATCTTGGTACGATAACGAGTACGGTTACACTTGCAATATGATGCGTTTCGTAGAGCACGTAGCAGCTAACTAAGGATATTTTTCCGGCTAGCGTTGTTGCGGCACGAGTTTTAAATGCTCACGTATTAATAATACGCTCCGCTTTAAAACTCGCACCGCGCCTAGCTAGACGAAAAAATCTCTCTTAGTTATACGAAGATTATTTAAGGCTTGTTAAATGATTTTCGAAGAGATGTTTTAATCAGCCCGGTGATCCGGGCTGGTTTATCTTCGGGATGAAGTGTATTTCGCGGGAGGCAGGACGCCGGTAGCGATAATTTATAAAAAGCGACCAATTGACTGATAAATTAGAGTTGTTTGTTAAGTGTTTCATCAATATTTAACAAACAGTTTTTAAAATTATTTAAATATTATTTAGGAGTTCGACCATGGCTTTTATCAAGCTGACTGACCTGGATCTTGCTGGCAAGCGCGTTTTGATCCGCGCCGATTTAAACGTACCTGTTAAAGACGGCAAGGTTACTTCTGATGCGCGTATTACTGCATCGATGCCGACTATTGAACACGCGATGAAAGCCGGTGCTTCGGTCATGGTTATGTCTCACCGTGGCCGTCCTGAAGAAGGTAAAGCAGATGAAGAAAACTCACTGGCGCCGATCGCTGCAACGATGTCTGAAAAGCTGGGCAAAGAAGTTCGTCTAGTTAAAGACTATCTGGACGGTGGTGTTGAAGTGGCTGCTGGTGAATGTGTATTGTTAGAAAACGTGCGTTTCAATGCCGGTGAGAAGAAAGACGACGAAGCATTATCTAAGAAATACGCGGCATTATGTGATGTCTTTGTGATGGATGCCTTTGGTACCGCTCACCGTGCACAGGCTTCGACACATGGTGTTGGCGTTCACGCCCCCGTTGCATGTGCCGGTTTGTTGTTATCAAACGAATTAGATAGTTTGGCTAAAGCTTTGGCTGAGCCTGCCCGTCCAATGGTTGCTATTGTTGGTGGCTCTAAAGTGTCTACCAAGCTGACTGTTTTAGAGGCATTGTCAGAAAAAGTAGACCAGTTAGTTGTTGGTGGCGGTATCGCTAACACCTTCCTGGCCGCTAAAGGTTATAACGTTGGTAAATCTTTGTATGAAGCGGATCTGGTTGATACGGCTAAAGCATTAATTGCAAAAATGGAAGCGCGTGGTGCGAGCATTCCAATAGCAACAGATGTTGTTTGCGCAAAAGAGTTTGCTGAAACGGCTGAGGCAACATTAAAAGCGGCAGACGATGTGTCAGATGACGACATGATTTTTGATATCGGTCCTGACTCTGCAAAAGTGCTGGCAGATATTATTGCTAAGGCGGGCACGATTGTCTGGAATGGCCCTGTTGGCGTATTTGAGTTTGATCAGTTTGGTGAAGGCACTAAAACGGTCTCTATGGCTATTGCTAACGGTAACGGTTTTAGTCTGGCAGGCGGCGGCGATACAATCGCAGCAATCCAGAAGTATGATATTTTTGATAAAGTGTCTTACATCTCAACGGCTGGCGGTGCATTTTTAGAGTATTTAGAAGGCAAAACGCTTCCTGCGGTGGCGATGTTAGAAGCTCAGGCTAATAAGTAAACTGTATGAATGTCTTTTCATTCAATGCGGCGTTAAATGCCAGATAAAAATGCTCACGTACTCCCTGTACGCTCCGCTTTTTCTCTGACTTTTGCCTTGCTTTGAATAAAAATCCACTTCATTCGGAATTAGTTATAATGGAGTGGGTTGATTAGGTTAAATTAAGAATGTAATTTTTTGGAGGCCAGGGGGTCTCCGTTTATCTAGGAGTAATAAGTTGCGCAGAACTAAAATTGTCGCAACTCTAGGGCCGGCAACAGACGACCTTAAAGTTTTAGAATCATTAGTAGTAGCTGGTGTTGATGTTGTTCGTTTAAATTTTTCACACGGTACATTTGAAGAGCAAAAATGGCGTGCGGATAATATTAGAAAATTTGCTGAAAAACACGATAGAGCAGTAGGTGTACTGGTTGACTTGCAGGGGCCAAAGATTCGTACCTGTAAATTTAAAGAAGGCAAAGTAGAGCTGGTTGAAGGTGACACGTTTATCCTTGACGCTGATCTGGGTGACGAGGAGGGTACTAAAGAGCGGGTAGGCCTGACATATAAACGATTGCCCGGCGATGTTGTAGCGGGAAATGTTTTGTTACTTGATGACGGCCGCATGGTGCTTGAAGTGACTGAGGTTATTGGTCACGAAGTGCATACTAAAGTTATGCATACGGGTCCTTTGTCGAATAATAAAGGCATCAATCTGCAAGGCGGTGGGTTATCTGCCCCGGCCTTAACTGATAAAGATAAAAGAGATATTGTCTCCGCTGCTAAAATTGAGGCTGATTTTGTAGCCGTATCTTTTCCACGTTCTGCCAGTGATGTTATTGAATGCCGTAAGCTGTTGCGTGATGCGGGTGGTCACGGTGCGATTGTCTCCAAGATTGAACGTGCTGAAGCACTAGATGTTATCGATGAAATTATTGAAGCCTCAGAAATCATTATGGTGGCCCGTGGTGATCTGGGTGTTGAGATTGGTGATGCTGAATTGCCGGCAATCCAGAAAGACCTGATCAAACGTGCCCGCAGCATGGACCGTGTTGTGATTACTGCGACTCAGATGATGGAGTCAATGATCGAAAATCCGATTCCTACACGTGCTGAAGTATTTGATGTCGCCAATGCAGTGTTAGATGGAACCGATGCGGTTATGCTGTCCGGTGAAACGGCGGCCGGTAAATACCCAGTTAAAGTGGTTGAGGCGATGGGTCGTATTTGTGAAGAAGCTGAAAAAGCGACTTCGACACGAGTCTCTGATCACCGTGTTGATCTTACCTTTGGTCGGATTGATGAAGCGGTGGCTATGGCAGCAATGTATACCGCTAACCATCTTAAAGTTGATGGAATCGCGGCGATGACAGAATCAGGTTCAACGCCATTGTGGATGTCGCGCATCAGTTCGGGTATTCCGATTTATGCGCTGACTCAGCACGAGCAAACAAAGCGCCGTATGACCCTGTATCGCGGTGTTTACCCGATGAGCATTAATATTGATGATATAAAGCAGTATCAGTTAAGTGCTCATGCTCAGAAAGTATTATTAGAGAAAGCGGTTGTTAACAAAGGCGACCTGATTGTTGTCACCAAAGGTGACAAGGTCGGAATTGATGGCGGTACTAATTCAATGAAGATCATTCGCGTCGGGGCTTAGTCTCACCGATACGAGAGTTTAGATTGTAGGTGTCGGTGCGGATTATGTACCGGCACAGATTTTAAATAGTTCGTGTCAAAACAAAAAAGTTTTGATATAAAACGTGTTACTAATTTTAAAACTTAAATAAAGGAGAAACAGAAATGGCTCTGATTTCACTTAGACAATTATTAGACCATGCCGCTGAAAACAGCTATGGCATGCCAGCGTTTAACGTTAACAACATGGAGCAGGTTCATGCAATCATGCAGGCTGCCGATGAAGCTAACAGCCCGGTTATCATGCAGGGTTCTGCTGGTGCCCGTTCATACGCAGGCGAACCGTTCTTACGTCACCTGATTTCTGCTGCAATCGAAATGTACCCGCACATTCCTGTTGTTATGCACCAGGATCACGGTTCAGAACCAGCAGTATGCCTGCGTTCTATCCAGTCAGGTTTCTCATCAGTGATGATGGACGGCTCTTTAATGGCTGACATGAAGACACCTTCTTCTTTCGAGTACAACGTTGATGTAACGAAAGAAGTTGTAAAAATGGCCCACGCTGGCGGTGTTTCAGTTGAGGGTGAGTTAGGTTGCCTGGGTTCACTGGAAACCGGTGAAATGGGTGAAGAAGACGGCCACGGTGCAGAAGGCAAGCTTGATTTAGACATGCTGTTAACAGGTGTTGAAGAAGCGGCTGACTTCGTTGAAGCAACTGGCGTTGATGCATTAGCCATCGCAATCGGTACTTCACACGGTGCTTACAAGTTTACTCAGGAGCCTACTGGCGAAATCCTGCGTATCGACCGCATCAGGGAAATCCACGCGCGTCTGCCAAGCACTCACCTGGTCATGCACGGTTCATCTTCAGTGCCTCAGGACTGGTTACAAATCATCAACAACTACGGTGGTGATATGGGTCAGACTTACGGTGTACCAGTTGACGAAATCGTTGAAGGTATCAAATCTGGTGTTCGTAAAGTTAACATCGATACTGATCTGCGTATGGCTTCTACCGGTTCTGTTCGTAAGCACCTGGCTGAAAACCCATCAAACTTTGATCCGCGTAAATTCCTCAAAGAATCTACAGCGGCAATGAAAGCTATCTGTAAAGCGCGTTTTGAATCATTCGGTTCAGCTGGCAATGCAGATAAGATCAAGCCTGTTTCTTTAGAAGGCATGATTGATTTCTACAAATAAGTGATTTATTTGTAGTTATATTAGAAAGGGAGCTTAATGCTCCCTTTTTTATGTGTAAGATTTACAGCGATAAATTGCGCCTGCATTATTCGTCTGCAGCATCCTGGCTGATGTCCGTGGTGCCATGCATGGAAAAAAGCAGCCTGTTTCGGTTATAGTAATAATAAATCAACGCATTTGTTGGTCGTAACTGTGGAAATAAAGAAATGTCCAAATTTCTGGTGTTAATTGTCTTTTCTGTATTAAGTCTCAATGTATTTGCGCATGAGGAAAAAAAAGAAGATAAGTCTTTCTGGTGGAAGGCCGACTGGTGGGATGGTGGTCAGTTAAGAGAAGTCACAAACCACAAGGTAAAAATTGAATGGACTGAATATGATCGCGATGATGTCACGGTGCCAACAATGGTGGCGCGTCCGGATGACAATAAAAAATACCCGGCGGTAATTTTTCAGCATGGACGTGCGGGACTCAGTAAACTATTACAGCTTCAGGTAAAGCGGATTGCGGCGCGCGGTTTTGTTGTAATGGCGCCGGATATTTATCAGGCTAACTTTATCGGCACACACCCGTACCCGCATGACTACGAGCTCGAAAAAGACGCAAGTGCTGTTGTTGATGTATTGCTGGCGAGGAGTGATGTCAGCAGTTCAAGAGCGTGTATCGTATCGCATACCCGTGGAGGTTATTACTCATTAAAAACAGCGGTTACCTTTAAGCATCAGAAAAATAATCTGGCATGCTATGTTTCTTACTACCCTCACTGGCAAGACCCTAATGCGCCGGAACCTGCCCAGGTTTATGGTTATGCGCCTGAAATTGAAAGCCTAAAATTACCGACGCTGGTCTTTATAGGTGAACAGGAGCAGTATCAGAGACGGCGTGTGATAGAAACCAGTATTGAGATTCTTAAAAAGAAGCAGATAGAGGCTCACTTGATTGTGTATCCCGGTATTGGTCGCGGTTTTGATTTCCGTCCGCCGCATGTCAGAACCTTTGCCGATGACCTGGCTTCTAAAGATGCAATTCAGCGTAGTGCAGATTTCATTAAGCACAATCTGAGTGCGTACAGTAAATAAGCCGGACTGCTCTGGCTGATATGGATATTGGCTAGTCTCAACTATTTTGAGATAGATCATGATCTGGACTGGCCGTGAGTTTATAATTACCGGAACCCGGGTATCCTGCAGGCATCTCATGAAAAATACATTTTTAGCTTCTGTTATTGTTGTCATTTGTCAGCTTATGCTGGCTACTAATGTTTCGGCTGAGTCAATAGACCAGCTGGTTTTGTCGATGAGCCAGAAGCTGGCTGATTTAAATTCATTAAATGAGTCCATCGTCAGAGGTAAACTGCGTGTCAGGTTATGCCAGTATTGCCATGGCAAAGATGGCAATAGTGTAAAGAATGAAATACCGAACCTTGCGCAGCAGAACCCTGTCTATCTGTTAACCCAGTTTGAATACTTCAGAACCAACCAAAGAACAAATACGGTAATGAACAGGCTTGCCAAAGGCTTGTCCAGAGAAGAGCGCATAAATATTGCGTTATATTACGCAAGTCAGGAAGTAAAGGTAGATAAAACAGCGATGAAAACGGATCTCGCCAGCATTAATCGGGGCTCACGGATATATAACAAAACATGTGTAAATTGTCATGGTAAGAAGGGCTATGGTGAGCGTACTCTGCCTAGAATCGCTGGACAAAAATTTGAATTCCTAAGCAAGACATTAACGGCCTATAAAAATAAAGAGGCTGTCAGGCCTGATTCACCAATGGTAGGCGTATCCTCTGGCTTAAGTGAAGAGGATATTTTATCCCTGGCTAACTATGTCTCTCAGATTAATTAACAGCTTGCTTAAAATATCCCGGCAGTGATAGCCGGGCTTATTGTTAGAGCTGTATGTTTAGTGTTTGCCTTCCCCTGCATTTGACAGGTAAAGCGCCAGCCCAATTAATGCTATTCCCCCAGCAAACAAAAGCAGATCCATCGGTGTTTCAAATCGCATCGTTAATGCATGTTCAAAAAATTTAACAATTAAAATCATTAAGACAACCTTTGCTAATCGTGCCTTGAGGTCATCGAGGCTGGAGATAAACAATACCTTTGAAGAGTTGTCAGATGATTCAGCGGCTTCGATCTTGCTGATAAATAATTCATAAAGACCAAATGAAAAGATAAGAAGAACAGTCGCTAGCAAATAGCCATCAATTAATTCAACGACATGTGTAATAGTCTCTGAGCGCATGCTTAAACGGTCTGCCTGATCCAGTGATGCATAACTGATAAGGTGACTAATCATGGAGACAGTATCAACCGTTATCACGTAAAACATGGCAAGACTTGAGAGTAAGCTGGCAATTACAGCTGTCATTACCGATAGTCGGCTATTCCATAATAGCTTTTCAAAAAGTTCTTCAATCTTATTCATTAACCGTTTCTCTTGAGTGTCGATGGTTGTTTTTGGTTTGTATTTTACCCTGTTGCGTTATATTGTGCGTGCTGATTGAATAAAAATAATGACAGGGGTTTGTAATGCTTGAGAGCTTAACCGCGTGGACAGGACAGATAGCCGGTATTTTATGGGGCAATGTGATTACGCTGGCAGTGTTATTAGGGGTGGGTTTATACCTCACGATAAAATTTAATTTTGTGCAAATTAAAGGCTTTAGGCATTCTATTAAGCTGATTAGAGGGAAACATGACAAGCCCGCATGTGAGGGCGAGGTGACACATTTCCAGGCACTCTCAACCGCGTTATCAGCAACAGTAGGAACAGGTAATATAGCGGGCGTTGCCACAGCGATTAGCCTGGGTGGCCCCGGTGCATTATTCTGGATGTGGATGACGGCTTTCTTTGGCATGGCGACCAAATTTGCAGAAAGTACCCTGGCAGTAAAATTTCGAGAGGTCGGCGAAGATGGTGTGGTAGCTGGTGGTCCAATGTACACCCTGATGAACGGCCTGAAAATGAAACGCAGCGCTATTTTATTTGCCTTTTTTGCAATGATCGCCTCGTTTGGTATCGGCAATCTTGTGCAGGTAAATTCGGTGGTCGATGGCCTGTCATTTGTGCTGCCCGAGGTCAGAGATTATAGCTGGCTAGTCGGTGTGCTGATGGCGATGATGGTGGGCATGGTGATTATTGGTGGAGTTAAGAGAATTGCCAGGATAGCCAGCATCATCGTGCCGTTTATGGCTGTGATATATATCGTCACAGCGTTAATTGTTTTGTTAAACAATTTAGCAGGCATACCGGAGGCAATTGCCACAATATTAAATCATGCGTTAAACCCCTGGGCTGTGGGTGGTGCGGCTGTCGGTGAAGCAATACGCTGGGGTGTGGCGCGAGGCTTGTTTTCAAATGAAGCGGGGTTAGGCTCTTCTCCTATGGCGCATGCAGCCGCTGCGACCAATGAGCCGGTGCGTGAAGGCCTGGTGGCTATGATGGAGCCTTTTATTGATACGCTGGTTATTTGTACCATGACCGGCCTGGCAATAGTGGTTACTGGTGCTTATCTTTCGGCACCGGAAGGCGTCGCAGGAGCCTCATTAACAGCTTATGCGTTCAGTCAGTCAATTGGTGAAGCTGGCGGAGTGGTGGTGGGGGTTAGTTTATCTTTATTTGCGTTTTCCACGATCATCGCATGGTCATATTATGGCGACCGTAGTGTAAAATTCCTTTTCGGTGATAAAGCGGTATTGCCTTATCGCCTGATATATACAGTTTTGATTGTTGTTGGTGCGATTGTGCCGCTTCAGCTGGTCTGGAATATTGCAGATATTACTAATATTCTGATGGCGATTCCGAATTTGCTGGCATTGATATTATTATCAGTGGTGGTTAATAAACTGAGACTTAATTATTTTGCAACACAAGACGACAACATGGTGTCGGGAGAAAACAATGGCTGATTTAATTATAGATGATTTAATGATGGGTGAAGGTGATGAGGCCGTTGCCGGTAAGCAGATTATGGTGCATTACACGGGTACACTAGAAGACGGTACCAAGTTTGATTCGAGCCTGGACCGGAGTCAGCCTTTTGGTTTTAACTTGGGTGCGGGCCAGGTTATTCAGGGCTGGGACCAGGGCTTTGCTGGCATGAAAGTAGGCGGCAAACGTAAATTAACCATTCCACCTGAAATGGGTTATGGAGCCGCCGGTGCAGGTGGAGTGATACCACCTAACGCGACGCTGATATTTGAAGTCGAGTTACTTGAAGTAAACTAATCGACTCAGGCATACGCCGTTGGCTTTAAGCCGGGTCTGTACAGACCCGGTTCGCCGATGACGAGCTAAACTTGATGGCTATTCAATTCATATGTGTTGACAGTTTGAATGCAAATTATTGTCTGTGTACAAATTTTGTAAAAGCATTATTCGTTTCATCACTTTCATCTGTTCTTTCTTCCCAGTCTATTACAGCTGTTATCTGGGCATTTTCATTATTGGCAAGTGAAAGCAGTTCAAGCTTATAAGCACCGGTTTCGGTTTCAGTATTCGGTGCAGGTACGCTAAAGCGGTGGTTTGTATTGCCTGAAAATGAACCTTTTGATGACGCCAGTTTTATTAAAAAGTCCTGAGCTGGAGCGGCACCGCCCAAGTTCATGTATTTGATATAAACAGCATTCGGGTTTTCAGGTTTAGTGTAGATATCGGTGATAACCAGATCGGCCTGGTTCTGTGTGCTGGTGCTGTCACTGCATGAGCTGAGAAAAAGCAGTGGCGTCATGATAAAAAAACCGATGAGAATGCCTGTTAGTGAGTGGTTCATGCGGCCTGTCCTTTAGCTGTCTTGATATAAGTCAAGTATTGGTCCGATTTCTCGTATTGTTAATGCCTATATTTAAACATTTCCAGATTAAGAAATTGAAAATTATTTTATAACTTCAAATCATTTCCTTCGCATAGTATTCATATTTCATATTACACAGTCAATAGATGAGTGAGTATTTGGCACGAATGTTTGTTTTGCATCGAAAAAAAATGAAATAATTCTGATATATATTAAATAATAATTATTGGCCAGAAAAAAAATTTATAGAGCAGATAAGTTTTTATGTCTTTTGTAAAAATCTGATAGGTATAAACTGCAACTGTATTGCTGGTTACTCTGTATATGCTTCAAAAAAGATCAGCCTATAATGTGTTGTAATCTCAATGTCCTGACTAATAAGTTAGCATAGTTTATGACGGAATATGCCTGTATTATTTTTTGTTAGTTAAAGGGACCTAAATACAAATAAGAATAAGGAGGTTCGTCATGCTGTATAAAAACAGACGAAGTCAGAGTTTAATTGTTAGCCTGAAAATGCTGTTTGCAATCGCTGCTTGCCTGGTATCTTCCTCAGCCTCGCCCTTTGGAAATTATTTAACTGACTTTAATAATACATACGGCACATCAGGCACAAGAATCGATAACTGCGGTTTATGTCATAACGATTTTGGAGGCGGAGGGGTGCGTACGCCTTATGGTGAAGACTTTCGTAACAATAATTACAGCATAGTTAATATAGGCCTGATGGATTCAGACGGCGATGGTTTTAATAACGATCAGGAGTCCTCACTCTCAACCCTTACCTTGCCAGGCTTTAGCTGTCTTAATATCGCTGATGCGGTGAATGCCCCGGCCAACTTACTGACGTTTGTCGACCCTTTAAACCCCGGCTGTATCGGCCCTGGTCTGCCACCTGTGGCAAATGCAAATGGCCCTTATGTTGCGGTTAATGGCAACCCGGTGAGTTTTAGTAGTGCAGGCTCATCCGATCCCGATGGTTCTATTGTTAGTTATCATTGGAATTTTGGTGGAGTCTACGGAACAAGTACTGAAGCGAATCCTGTATTTACCTTTAATGTCGCGTCGGAATCAAAAATAAATGTAACCTTAACGCTTACAGATAATGACGGTAATAGTAGCAGCGCAGTGGTTAAGGTGATTGTGCTTATGGCGCCAAACTCTGCACCGGTAGCCGATGCAGGTTTGCCAGTCAGCGGCGTGGTTAACGTACCTGTTGAATTTGACGGCACGGCTTCAAGTGATAGTGATGGCGACCAGATATATTTACAATGGCAATTTGGCGATGGCAGTACCAGCCTGGCCTCGCGTCCAATGCATGCATTTAATCGCTGTGGTGTTTATGATGTGCTGTTAACCGTTACTGATATACATAGTTTGACGGACACAGCGATTGTTAGCGCATCGATTGCAAGTAGTGGTGTGGATTTGCCCGTAGCGCATGCAGGAGGTGTTGCAAATCACTATACCGGTTCAGTAGGTTCGAATGTGTTGTTTGATGGTTCGGCTTCATATGATACGGACTGCAATGTAGTGAGTTATAGCTGGAACTTTGGAGATGGCAGCACTGCCAGTGGTGTTAAGCCGGTTCACAGTTACAGCCAGGCCGGTGATTATGTTGTTGCATTAACGGTGACCGATAATGACGGTCTGAATGCCACAGCAACAGCAACAGTCACAATTGCTGATGCGGGCCCTTTAAGTGGTTCGGCATTATACGCCAGTAATTGTGCGTCCTGTCATGGTGACAGCAGCAACAGTAACAAGGCCGGTGCCAGTGTTTCACGTATCAACACCGGCATTAGCAATGTCGCCAGCATGAACTCGCTGGCAACTATTTTAAGTACAGCTGAGATTCAGGCGATAGCCGATTACCTCGGCACGCTGACAACACCGCCACCGACAACCGTCGATGGTGCCACGTTATACGCAGACAGTTGT
>JAOUKT010000053.1 GCA_029882395.1 Gammaproteobacteria bacterium | reverse complement strand
GGTTTGTCTATCGTGATTTTCAGCAGGCCTCACAAGAGGCCGCTGATTTTATTGCCGATAAAATACAGTCGAGTATCACTGAAAACGGCGTTTGCCATGTTGTCTTGCCAGGTGGTCAGTCACCGTCTCAATGTCTTGCCTATCTGGCCGATAAGAAACTCGCCTGGCACAAAGTGCACTGGTACCCGGGTGATGAACGCTGTTATCCATCCGCTCATGCTGATCGCAATGATGTGATGCTGCAAAACAATTTATGGTCGCGTATCGGAAAAACGCTGATCCACCAGATACCAGCCGAACTCGGCGCTGAAAAAGCCGCCAGTTTATTCAGTGAGTTAATCAGCAATGTGGATCATTTTGATATAGCGTTTCTTGGCATGGGTGAGGACGGGCACACGGCCAGCTTATTTCCTGATAATGCCGCGCTGCATGATGCGCGCACCGTGGTACCGGTTCATCACGCACCCAAAGCGCCTCCTGACCGTGTAAGCTTAGGCATCAATACACTGAGGCAGGCAAAGTGTCGGCTGGTACTGGCAGCCGGTGATGGCAAAAAAGACATCATCGCCCGGATTAAAAATGCCGAATCACTGCCGGTAAATTCGCTGGGGGATATCAACTGGTTTGTTGATGAGGCCGCTTTTAACTGAGAGGTGAAAAAATCCGTTTACCTGTGCAAAAGCGCGATATATTATGTCAGTACAACAGCTGTAGGGCGCGTGTTTTTTTAACAATAAAAAGCATCTCTTACGTTTTTTAAAAGCGGCTGTTGTCCGTCTGTGTTACAAATATGATCGATTAACTGGCTTGTTTTTTGCTTTTTAAATTTTAAGGATCTTGGTTTTTATCTCGGTTTTTTAATAAAGGAGAAGGTATATGAATATGCAGGAAATACGAGAAGTTGCAAAACATTTTGGAATCAAAACAACACACCTGAGTAAAGCTAAACTGATTCAGAGCATTCAGATTTCTGAAGGCAACTTCAGCTGTTTTTCTTCTGCGGTAGACGGCGAATGTGACCAAACAGCCTGTATCTGGCGAGATGACTGCTTTTCAGCAGCCCAAAAACAGCACAGCTGATATCAAATACTATTCATTGTTGCCAAACAATGCTGCTATCAAATGAGCAGTGATCATGAACTGTTGTGCTGCGATTGCGTCTCCCTGTCTTTAGACCATAAAGACGTTATCTGTTTTGCCGTAACTGACGGCTGTGGGCAATAAAAAAACACCACAGCATCATTAAAAAGATGGCGTTTGATCGATAGTCTAACAATCTGCAGGGCGGCCTGCCTGGATCATCAGGCGTAGCACAGTTTGTAAGCTGTCAGAACCTGGGCGGCTGCATTGTTAAATGCGCACGGCTCAGGCTCATAGTGTTTCGTTCGCGTGTTATCGCTAGAGCCGCTATATCAAAACCATGATTTATTTAATACAACGCAAATTTTTGGCAGATAATAGCTATTACGAATCATAATGCTGTCTTAAGGGTGTGGCTATTTGCAATCACTGGGTATATATTTCAACTAAACAGGCAGGCTTGATCAAGTAATGATTATTTTAGCCGGGCAAACGTTTCAATGCCCGGATTTACGACCTAGGTCGTAGCAGTAGACTGACTGTTTCGCATGACTGTGTAAAAGATCTGAATATTTTTGTTCGTCTGATCTCAGCCATTTAAATCAGGCATGCTGCTTGATGCACTGCATGAAAGTTCATCTTTGCATCTGGCAATATACGACACAATAAAACGGTATTGTTTGTGTTGTCTGGCGACAGTTATCAGCAGCAATGCAATCACTGTGGCATATAGGTGTAGCTTTTTTGTAACAGTTGTAGACGGTTAATTCTTATCGCGTATGTGAGTTACCAGCATACATAAGAAAGCGAGTATAACAGGGATGAAAATACAAAAATCACCACGCTTTGTCAGTAACCTGACCCGAAATACCCTGGCATTAATCATGGCTGGTGGGCGAGGAGAACGTTTAAAACAGCTGACTCAGTGGCGTGCAAAACCTGCCGTACCCTTCGGTGGTAAATTCCGCATCATTGATTTCCCGCTGTCTAATTGCATTAACTCAGGTATCCGCAAAATCGGCGTGCTGACGCAATATAAATCACATTCACTGATATTACATGTGCAACGGAGCTGGGGACATTTACGCGCTGAGTTTGGTGAGTTTGTGGAACTGCTACCGGCACAGCAACGCATTGAATCCACCTGGTATGCCGGTACTGCTGATGCCATTTACCAGAACCTGGATATAATACGCTCACATACTCCTGACTATGTTTTGATTCTGGCAGGTGATCATATTTATAAAATGGATTACGGTGCCATGCTGGCCAAACATGTCGAACAGAAAGCGGATATAACAGTCGGCTGTATAGAAGTGCCGATTGCTAAAGCATCCGCTTTTGGTGTGATGGAAGTCGATAAAAAATACCGTATTCAGGGGTTTGTAGAAAAGCCTGCTGACCCGCAAGCAATGCCCGGCAGTCCGGGTGAGGCTTTGTGTTCTATGGGTATTTATATTTTCAATACGGACTTGCTGTTCGAGCTTTTAATTCGCGATGCCGATTCATTCAATTCCAGTCATGATTTTGGTAAAAATATCATTCCCTATGCGATCGAGAAATACTTTGTTTTTGCCTATCAATTTTCTAACGCAGAAACACAGATACAAAATTACTGGCGCGATGTCGGAACGGTGGATGCCTTCTGGGAAGCCAATCTTGAGCTGATAGGTGTGACACCTGAGCTCAATTTATATGATGATGAATGGCCGATCTGGACACATCAGGAACAGCTGCCTCCGGCCAAGTTTATTTTCGATGACGGTGACAGAAGAGGCATGGCTGTCGACTCTATGGTGTCGGGAGGCTGCATAATTTCAGGGGCCTCAGTCAGGCATTCACTGCTTTTTTCAAACGTTACGGTTGATAACTACAGCAAGCTGGATTCTTCGGTCATACTGCCGGATGTGACGATTGGAAAAAATTGCCGGATATATCACGCGGTGATTGATAAAGGCTGTGAAATACCCGATGACACCATTATTGGTATCGATAACGAAGAAGATAAAAAACGATTTTATGTTTCCCCGAATGGCGTGGTGTTAGTGACGCCGGAAATGATGGGTCAGGTAATACATTATGTCAGATAATAGCGCTCAAACAGCAGCGTTAAACGTCGTACTTTACTGGCATATGCATCAGCCGGAGTATCGTGATCTGCGTAATGGTGAATACCACTTACCCTGGACCTACTTACACACTATCAAAGACTATGTTGACATGGCCGCGCATCTTGAAAATAACCTGGAGGCACGGGCGGTTATTAATTTTGCACCGGTTTTACTCGAACAGATTGACGATTATGCCGAACAGTTGAACGCTTATTTGCACCACGGCAAGGCGCTAAGAGATCCTTTTTTGTCGGCGCTTGTTGACCCTGTATTAACTCTGAATCATGAAAAACGTCTTGATATTATCAATGCCTGTCTGAGGGCAAACAAAGAACGCCTGATAGAGCGTTTTGAAACATTCAATTGTCTGACTGAGATGGCTGAGTCTGCACTCAATAACCCCGAAGCCCTGAGTTATTTTTCGGAACAGTTTTTTACCGATATGCTGGTCTGGTATCACCTGGCATGGACAGCAGAAACGGTTCGTATATCAGATTCGCGCATTAAAGATTTAATGAAGAAGTCTAAACATTTCAGCGTGCATGACCGCCACAGTTTGCTGCAGGTAATTTTTGAACTGGTCAGTGGTGTGATCGGGCGCTATAAAAAACTGGCACTCGATGGCCGGATAGAACTGTCGATGACACCTTACGCTCATCCCATTATTCCGTTATTGCTGGATATTCAATCGGCTGAACAGGCCATGCCAGACGTGGTGCTGCCGCTGGCAAGTGAATACCCGGGAGGTGCCGAAAGAAGCCACTGGCATATGAAAAAAGGCATCGAAGTCTTTAAACACTATTTTGGATTCGAGCCTGAAGGCTGCTGGCCATCTGAAGGCAGCATCAGTGCAGCAACGGTCGAACTGATAGCGGATGCTGGCATTAAATGGCTGGCCAGTGGTGGCACCGTTTTACACAATTCGCTGCAACGCTCTGAGCTTGCTACAGACAAATGCCTGCATGAAGCTTATCACTACCGCGACTGTCGCACGGCCTGTTTTTTCAGAGACGATGGCTTGTCTGACTTAATCGGCTTTAAATATTCAGACTGGCACGCTGATGATGCTGTTGCTAATCTGGTGCACAATCTTGAAACCATTGCCAGTGACTGTGCCAATAAACCAAATGCCATCGTATCGATTATTCTGGACGGAGAAAATGCCTGGGAATATTACCCTCAAAATGGCTACCATTTTTTAAGCGCACTGTATGAAAAGCTTTCTCAACACAGTGCTATCAGAATGACAACCTATAGTGATTACCTTGAGACAACCAGGGAGTATCAAAAAATATCAGATATTGTTGCCGGCAGCTGGGTCTACGGTACATTCTCTACATGGATTGGTGAAAAGGATAAAAATCGAGCGTGGGATATGCTGGTTGAAGCCAAGAAAGTATATGACAAAATCATTGCACAGGGCAGCCTGTCTGCTGATGACTTGATTGCCGCTGAAATGCAGCTGGCGACCTGTGAAAGTTCAGACTGGTTCTGGTGGTTTGGTGAATATAATTCGGCGGAATCAGTGGCCGCTTTTGATGAACAGTTCCGCTTGCACCTGAGCAATCTTTATCAAATATTGGGCACTGAAGTGCCGGATTATTTAACCCATGCTTTTTCATTTGGCTCCGGTGACCCGGTGATGGGTGGTACCATGCTGCCAGGACAACTTTGATAAATGAGCAGGGCAGATGATATCGATTCGCTACAGCGCAGACGTAAAGCGGGTGTCTTGCTGCACCCAACCTCACTGCCCGGGCCATTACTGAACGGGGATATCGGCCATCAGGCTTATCGCTTTATCGAGTTCCTTGCATCATGCGGTTTTAAAGTATGGCAAATGTTACCGCTAGGCCCAACCCATGAAGATAAATCGCCATATCAATGCATGTCTTCGCATGCAGGCAATCCAGAGCTTATCAGTCTTGACTGGCTGGAAGATAAATTATGGCTCGATACAGATAAAATAAATCTTTCAGAAACGCATAAGTCTTACCGTCAGCAATGCCTGCTGCAAGCTGGCAATAATTTTTATCAGGTAAATAATGACGACTGGTTAAAAAAAATCAAACTTTTCTCAGTCAAACATAATGACTGGCTTGAAGACTTTTCGCTTTTCATGTCACTGAAAAAAAAATTCCATAACCAGCCCTGGTATTTATGGCCGGCTGCGCTACGTCATCGTGATAAAAAAGCGCTGGCAGCAGAAACAGAAAAACTGCAGCATTCGATAAAGCAGATTGTCTTTGAGCAGTTTGTTTTTTTTAAACAATGGCATGAAATCCGTCAATACGGCAAACAACACGGTATTGAGCTTTTTGGTGATATGCCAATCTTTGTTGCCAAAGACAGCGCTGATGTCTGGGCACAAAGAGAAAATTTTTTAATGGATGCAGACGGCAACATGGAGTTTGTGTCTGGCGTACCTCCCGATGCCTTTTCCGATACCGGACAGCGCTGGGGAAATCCGTTGTATGACTGGACGTTTATGCAAAACACCCGGTTCAGCTGGTGGAAACATCGGTTTGCTACGCAGTTAGAACTTTTTGATATTGTCCGACTGGATCATTTTCGTGGCCTGGAAGCCTGCTGGCAAATTCCGGATGCTGACGATACGGCCATAAATGGACGCTGGGTAGAAACACCCGGGCGCGAGCTGTTAGCTGAATTGTTTGAATACTTTCACCACTTGCCGCTTATTGCAGAAGACCTTGGCGTGATTACAGATAAGGTCATTGAGCTGAAGAAAGCGTTTAACTTGCCGGGAATGAAAGTGCTGCAATTTGCATTTGATGGCAATAACAATAACCCTCATTTATTACACCGGCATGATCCGGACGAGGTTGTTTACACGGGTACCCATGATAATGATACAAGCCTGGGCTGGCTCAGAGATGAAAATAACTATAACCGAAACTTCTTCATTCAATACCTCGATTTAAAACAACAAACAGATGAAGACAATGTCTGGTCATTGATACGGCATGCCATGTTATCTGTTTCTTTTTTATGTGTGTTACCCATGCAGGACCTGCTGCTGCTTGACTCGTCACACCGCATGAATACACCCGGTACCATCGGTGATAACTGGGTCTGGCGTTTCGACTGGCAACAACTGAAACCGGATACTGTTGAAAGAATATCGCATTTAATGGCGTTATATCAGAGGTGATAGTATGTCTAAAATAAAACCATTATGTAATGTAAAAGTTCAAAAACTGGAAAAGTTGCCGATGGATAGTGAGTCATTGGCCGATGATTTTGAAAAATACCTGACCCGACACCTGGGGCGATTTATTGGTTGTGTTCCTTATTATCTATATGATGCGTTGTCATTAACACTGCGTGATCACATTATGACGGACTGGCGCAACACATGGAAAACCTATGAAACCCAGGGTGTCAGAAAAACATATTATATGTCGCTGGAATTTTTAATTGGCCGCTCGTTAGGCAATCATATACTTAATCTCGATATTAATGCCGAATTAAAACAAGCAATGAACAGCTTCGCGCTTGAGTTAGAAGACGTAATAAGTGAAGAACCGGATGCAGGTCTGGGTAACGGCGGACTAGGGCGACTGGCTGCCTGCTTTATGGACAGCTGTGCGAGTTTAAAACTGCCGGTCATCGGTTATGGCATTCGTTATGAATACGGCATGTTTCGTCAAAAAATATGTGACGGCTACCAGGTGGAAGAACCTGATCACTGGTTAAGGGACGGCAACCCCTGGGAAATTGAACGACCCGAATATACACAGGTGATTCGCTTTGGGGGTCATGTCGAAACAGTGACTAATCACAACCGAAAAGCCCATATTGTCTGGCTTGATACCTCAGATGTGCTGGCTATTCCTTATGATGTCCCCATTTCAGGTTATAAAAACAACACGGTTAACACTTTGCGTTTATGGAGTGCCAGTGCAACCAATGTCTTTAGTCTGGATGACTTTAATGCCGGCAGTTACTCAGAGGCGGTTGAAGCCAAAAACAATGCCGAACACATTAGCATGGTGCTTTATCCTAATGACGCCAGCGAGAATGGCAAGGAGTTGCGTTTAAAGCAGCAATATTTTCTAGCATCGGCAAGCTTGCAGGATGTCTTTAGAATGTGGAGCATAAACGAGGGCAATGACTATAGCGCCTTCGCAAAACAAAATGTCTTCCAGATGAATGACACGCACCCTACCATAGCTGTTGCAGAACTTATGCGTCTGCTAATGGATGAAAAATACATGGACTGGGAGCAGGCCTGGGAAATAACCAGCCAGACTATGGCCTATACCAATCACACCTTGTTGCCTGAGGCACTTGAAAAGTGGTCAGTGCCGTTGTTCGAAAGTCTGCTGCCTCGTCTGCTGCAAATAATATATGAAATTAATGCACGTTTTCTCACACTGGTGGCGAGGAAGTGGCCGGGCGATATCGAGCGGCAACGCAGAATGTCTATCATCGAAGAGGGTGACAATAAGTCGGTTCGTATGGCCTATCTTGCGATTGTCGGCAGCTTTTCGGTTAACGGTGTTGCCGCTTTGCATTCACAGCTCTTAACTGAAGGCTTGTTCAGAGACTTCTATGAACTCTGGCCGGAGAAGTTTAACAATAAAACCAATGGCGTCACCCCGAGGCGCTGGATAGCACACTCTAATCCGTTAATGACAGCGCTGATCTGTGAAAAAATCGGAGATGAATGGATACGTGATCTTGCGCAGATTGAGACGTTAAAAAACTATGCCGATGACGATGCCTTTAAGGCA
This sequence comes from Gammaproteobacteria bacterium, assembly GCA_029882395.1. Lineage (GTDB taxonomy): Bacteria > Pseudomonadota > Gammaproteobacteria > SZUA-229 > SZUA-229 > JAUVDT01. The sequence goes on along the minus strand of JAOUKT010000053.1, from coordinate 11,853 downwards.
AGCTGGCTGGCAGTGAAATCAGAAAACAAACGAAAACTGGCAGCGCTTGTTAAGTCAGAATGTAATGTTGATTTTGATATTCACTCTATTTTTGATGTGCAGGTCAAAAGAATTCACGAATATAAGCGTCAGTTATTAAATGTGTTGCATGTCATCCACCTTTATAGCCGGATTAAAAATGGCGACAGTAAAAACTGGACGAATCGCTGTGTGCTGATCGGCGGAAAGGCGGCCCCTGGTTATCATATCGCAAAGACTATTATTAAATTAATCAACAATGTGGCGGATGTTATCAATAATGACCCGCAGGTCGGTGATAAATTAAAGCTGGCATTCATACCCAACTATGGTGTTTCAAAGATGGAAATAATCTGCCCGGGCACCGATTTGTCTGAACAGATTTCAACTGCGGGCAAAGAGGCATCGGGCACTGGTAACATGAAGTTTATGATGAACGGCGCGGTCACCGTTGGCACCTATGATGGCGCTAATATAGAAATACTGGAAGCGGTGGGTCATGATAATTTCTTCCTGTTTGGACTGAAAGCAGATCAAGTGGAAACACTACGTGCTCATTATAATCCTCAAAAATACATCGCTGCGGATGAAGATTTAAAACAAGTCATGTATCTTTTATCCTGCGGGCATTTTAATGCCTGTGAAAACCAGATATTTGACGAGCTCATTGCAACGCTGTTAGATCCTGATGATCCCTGGCTGACGCTGGCCGATTTTCGAAGCTATGTCGATGCGCAGCAAAAAGTCTCTGAGGCGTACCGCAATCAGCAGCAATGGCTCAAAATGAGCATTGCCAATACGGCTAGCAGTGGTCGTTTTTCAACGGACAGAACCATGCAGGAATATAACCGGGATATCTGGCACTTAAACACCTAAACAAATGAAGTCGCTTGCGGAAAAAGTGCTCAATTAAATCATTGATCTGAGACATAAACACCTGCGCAAAATTTAAAGCCATTTGTTTAACTAATCACCGCTTTAACCTGTGATGCCAGCCCTGGCATCGGTTTTTAGGCATTGTGTCAGAGTGTGTAGTCTATCTTATATAAACCGCATCAAAGCCTGCTTTATTGAAACAAACTGCATTTACGCTTTCAATCAACACACGTTAGAGGGCTTTCGAGCATCAAGTACAGGTTGTTGCAAATTATACGTTAATTCAGCGCTTTTCAGCTTTTTGTGCTGTCTGCCAGCGCAGCGAATATGCTGGTCAGGATATCGGCGAAAACTAAAGAAGCGCAGCCTTAATCACTGTGATCTGTTTTAACCGCACAGTCAGAAACAACAATTCAATTCATGATCTGCATTTAGCAGGTAAAATACAGGCTATCAGACGCTATATTTAGCGCTTTTATATACTCTGAGCCACAAAATACGGTATGATTGCGCTCCAAATTTTAACTAAATATTTCTAATAAACCTAAAACCAGCAATGGTTTAGATTCGATCCAGGGGGTTACATGTTTTCAATTCACATGAGTATTGCCGGCTATGACGACGAGCTGGCCTCAGCTATTGAAAAAGAAACGCTGCGACAGGAAGAACATATTGAACTGATCGCATCTGAAAATTACTGTAGTCCTCGTGTTATGGAAGCCCAGGGTTCGGCTTTAACTAATAAATACGCAGAAGGTTATCCCGGTAAACGCTACTACGGTGGTTGTGAATACGTCGATATTGCGGAGCAGTTAGCGATTGACCGTGTTAAAGAACTGTTTGCTGCCGATTACGCGAATGTTCAGCCTCACTCAGGCTCGCAGGCTAATGCAGCGGTTTATATGGCCTTGTGTGCACCCGGTGATACGGTTTTGGGTATGTCATTGGCTCATGGTGGTCATCTGACGCATGGCGCTAAAGTCAGCTTTTCAGGCAAAATCTATCATTCTGTGCAGTACGGTATCGATGAAAACGGCATGATCGATTACGATGAAGTGCAGGCCATGGCCAATGAACATAAACCAAAAATGATTGTCGCGGGTTTTTCAGCTTATTCTCAGGTTGTGGACTGGGCTCGCTTTCGTGAAATTGCCGATTCTGTCGGCGCATTCCTGTTTGTTGATATGGCACACGTGGCCGGTTTAGTGGCGGCTGGCATCTATCCTAACCCGGTACCGTTTGCTGATGTGGTGACATCAACAACGCATAAAACATTACGTGGTCCGCGGGGCGGCATTATCATCGCCAAAGCTAATCCAGAGCTTGAAAAGAAACTCAATTCAGCGATCTTCCCCGGTGGCCAGGGCGGCCCGTTAATGCATATCATCGCAGCCAAAGCCGTGGCTTTTAAAGAAGCACTTGAGCCTGAGTTTAAAACTTACCAACAGCAGGTTGTAAAGAATGCCCAGGCGATGGCGAAAGTGATGATGTCTCGTGGTTACGACGTGATTTCAGGTGGCACAGAAAATCATCTGTTACTAATCAGCCTGATTAAGAAAGGTTTAACCGGTAAAGATGCCGAAGCGGCTTTAGGTAAAGCGCATTTAACGGTAAACAAAAACGCCGTACCGAATGATCCGCAATCACCGTTTGTAACCAGTGGTTTGCGCATCGGCACACCGGCGATTACCTCTCGCGGCTTTGATGAAAAAGACTCAACGGATATCGCCATCTGGATGTGCGATATTCTGGATGATATGAGTAACGAAGAGACAATTTCAGTTGTTAAAGCAAAGGCTGCTGAGTTGTGTGCTCGTAAGCCTGTTTACTCAGCTGAATAACAGGCCCAGATAATCTATGCACTGTCCTTTTTGTTCTGCCGCAGATACTAAAGTCGTCGATTCTCGATTATCCAATCAGGATACTGTTCGCCGGCGTCGTGAGTGCGTATCCTGTAATGAGCGCTTTACGACTTATGAAAAAGCCGAGCTCAACATGCCGCGGGTCATTAAAGGCGATGGTACGCGTGAGCCGTTTGATGAAGCCAAACTCTGTTCAGGGCTGTCAAAGGCGCTAGAGAAACGGCCGGTAGAAACCCAAAAGATTGATGATAGCATCAACCAGATCAAACACCGCTTACTGGCCAGTGGTGAAAGAGAGGTGACAACGGGTTTTATCGGTGAGCTGGTGATGGAAGCCTTGAAAAAACTAGATCATGTGGCCTATATCCGTTTTGCTTCGGTGTATTTGAGTTTTGATGATGTCGACGCATTCCGTCAGGCTATCGATAAGTTAGAGCATAATAAATAACGATGCAAAACACCCGCTTTATGGCCAGCGCCATGCGCTATGCAAGACGCGGCGTTTATACAACGTCACCCAATCCGAATGTCGGTTGTGTGATCGTCAAAGATAATCAGGAAGTGGCTGTTGGCTGGCACCAAAAGACCGGTCAAGCTCATGCCGAAATCAATGCTTTAGAGCGTGCCGGTGAGCTGGCGCAAGGCGCAACGGCCTATGTCACGCTCGAGCCCTGTTGTCATCAGGGAAAGACCGGGCCTTGTGCCGATGCATTAATTACGGCAGGTATTTCTACGGTCTACATCGCCATGCAAGACCCTAATCCGCTGGTGGCCGGGCAGGGCATTAAGCGCTTACGTGATGCCGGTGTGGAAGTCCACGTAGGGTTGCTTGAATCCCGGGCGCGGCTATTAAATCAGGGGTTTATCAAACGCATGCAGCAGGGTATGCCCTTTGTACGCCTAAAGATGGCAATGAGTCTCGATGGGCGTACCGCGATGGCATCTGGTGAAAGCCGCTGGGTCACCGGTGCGGATGCGAGGCAAGATGTACAGCGTATGCGGGCTCGCAGCTCGGCTATTTTAACCGGTATCGACACGGTGCTGGCCGATGATCCTTCACTGAATGTACGTCTGGATAGCGACGCCCTGGGCGTGGTCGGTGAAACACGACAACCCTTACGAGTGATTCTCGATACCCGCGGCAGATTACCGGCCGATGCTAAACTGTTGAAACTTGAAGGCCAGGTGTTATTGTTAACCGCTGATAAGACGAAGTTGTTTGAGCACCCCAATTTAATCGTAGAAGAAGTCGGCATTAAACAAGGCAGACTTGATTTGCGTGAAGTCATGCACATATTGGCACAATATGAAGTCAATGAGCTGCATGTAGAGGCAGGCTCTGTATTATCCGGGGCATTATTAAATGAAAACCTGGCCGATGAAATAGTGGTTTATATGGCATCGCATCTGATGGGTAACGATGCCCAGGGTCTGTTCACACTACCAGACATAGAAACAATGCAGCAACGCATTAACTTAAAAATTGAAGATATTCGAGCGGTTGGTAAGGACTGGCGTATCACCGCTAAGCCCGTCATAACTGACACGCTTAATAATGACCGACTGGAGCAGATGTAATGTCCACGATTGTGGTTGTAAAAAAAGCCGGTAAGGTATGTATCGCCGCTGATAGTTTAACCAGCTTTGGTGACCTGAGAATGGGAGCAACCTATGAAAAGGTCTATGATAAAATCCAGAAATTCGGCGGCAGTTATTTTGGCATAGTAGGCAGTGCCGCACACGCTCTGGTAATGGAAAGCATCCTCAAAGATGAAGCTTTAAAAGAGAATGAAATCGAAATTGACCTGACGTCTCGTGAAAATATTTTTGAATCTTTTCGTGCATTGCACCCGGTTTTAAAAGATAAATACTTTTTAAACAGCAAAGACGAAGAAGATGATCCCTATGAAGCAACCCATATCGATGCGTTAATTGCTAACCCGCATGGTATTTTTGGGGTTTATTCATTACGTGAAGTCAGCGAGTTTAACCGTTTCTGGGCCATTGGTTCAGGCTCTGAGTTCGCGCTGGGAGCTATGTTTGCCATGTACGATCAGCTTGATTCTGCAGAAGAGATTGCAAAAATTGGCGTAGCAGCGGGTGCTGAATTTAATAACGCGACCGCAATGCCAATGACCTCATACAGTCTTGAGCTTAAAAGCTAATGTTTACCGGCATAATTGAATCAGTGGGTCATATTGTTGCCGCTGAAAAAAAAGGCGGCGATCTAAGGCTCACTATATCTACGGGCAAACTGGATATGAGCGATGTCCAGTTAGGTGACAGTATCGCCGTCAACGGTGTCTGTTTAACCGCTGTCGAATTTGATCAGACGCATTTCACAGCCGATGTGTCAAATGAAACGCTTGAACATACAGCAACGGGTAAATTACAGCAGGGTGCTGAGGTCAACCTCGAAAAGGCTTTAACGCCAAGCAGCCGATTAGGCGGCCACTTAGTCAGCGGGCATGTCGATGGTGTGGCTGAGGTGCTTGAACGTTCTGATGATGGGCGCTCTGTACACTTTTGCATTAAAGCGCCTGATCAGCTTGCTAAATACATAGCCCATAAGGGTTCTATTACTGTTGATGGCATTAGCCTCACAGTGAATGCGGTTAACGGTGCTGAGTTTGAGTTAAATATCGTGCCACATACTATCCAGGAAACGGTGATAAAACATTATCAGCCGGGTACAAAAGTAAACCTTGAAGTTGATCTCATTGCTCGTTATCTTGAACGTTTGCTGTTAGGTGATAAAGCAGCAGAGAAAGACAGTGATGGCGTCTCGATGTCCTTTCTTGCTGAGAATGGATTTATTAAAAATATTTAAAAGATAATTTGATTATGGCATTTAATACAATAGAAGAAATTATAGAAGATATTCGTCAGGGTAAAATGGTTGTCATCGTTGATGATGAAGACCGTGAAAATGAAGGCGATATTCTGATGGCAGCAAGCCATACAACGGCAGATGATATTAATTTCATGGCGCGCTACGGACGCGGCCTGATTTGTCTGACATTAATGCGTGACCGTTGTCAGCAGTTGCGACTGCCTTTAATGGTTAACGACACGAATGCCGAACACGGCACCAACTTCACCTTATCGATTGAAGCCGCTGAAGGCGTGACAACCGGTATCTCTGCTGCGGATCGTGCGAAGACAGTACTGGCCGCTGTGGCAAAAGATGCCAAGCCAGAAGACATTATTCAGCCTGGCCATATCTTCCCTCTGATGGCGCAGCCAGGCGGTGTTTTAAACCGAGCCGGCCATACTGAAGCGGGCTGTGATTTTGCGCGTTTAGCAGGTCTTGATCCGAGTGCCGTTATTGTCGAAATACTCAATGAAGACGGTACCATGGCGCGGCGCCCGGATCTCGAAGTATTTGCCAAAGAACATAATCTAAAAATGGGTTCAATAGAAGACCTGATTAAGTACCGTATTGAAAATGAAAAAACGGTTGAAAGAGTCACCGAAACGGATTTTCCTACTAAATTCGGCTCGTATCGTTTATATGCTTATCAGGATAACCTGGATAATTGCCTGCACCTTGCTATGGTTAAAGGCAAGATAGATAGCGATAAGCCGGTTCTGGTGCGAGTGCATATGGAAAATGTATTATGTGATTCACTGGCATCCACTGAAAACTGTGGCTGGCCATTAGACAAGGCCATGCAGCAAATTTCTGATGCTGATGAGCCAGGCGTTATTGTTATTTTGCGCAAGCAGCATGCGGCCCGTGATATCGTAAAACAAATGACAAAACAGGCCATTTCGGACGATAAGAAAACAGAGTCGCTGTCATCTGATTTAAGAACACTGGGGGTTGGGGCGCAGATACTGACTGACCTTGGGGTTCAAAAAATGCGTTTAATGAGTCGTCCTCGTAAGATTCACGGGCTGGCAGGTTTTGGACTTGAAGTGACGGACTATGTTGAAGGTACACATGCTCCTAAGATTTAATGTCGACAGCAATAATAGTAAAAAAATTTATCAGTAATTAAGTCGGGATAGAAAAATGAGTGAGATAAAAAATATTGAAGGTGAGCTGAATTACAGCAGTGGCAAATTTGCTATTGTGGTTGCACGATTTAACAGCTTTATCGTTGAAAGCCTTTTATCGGGCGCTATAGATGCGTTTAAACGCAGCGGAGTACCTGAAAACGCTATCACTGTTTTACGTGTGCCAGGCGCCTATGAAATGCCTGTGACGATTCAAAAGCTGGCTCAAACCGAAAACTTCGATGCCATCGTTGGTTTAGGTGCGGTGATTCGTGGTTCAACACCGCATTTTGACTTTGTCGCTAATGAAGCTTCAAAAGGTATGGCGGCAGTTTCTTTAGATCACAATATACCTGTTATCAACGGTGTATTGACAACTAATACCATTGAACAGGCTATTGAACGTGCCGGTACCAAAGCAGGTAATAAAGGTGCGGAAGCGGCTATTACAGCAATAGAGATGGTCAACTTACTAAAGCAGATCAATTAATTTATGGCATCTCCTAGTTTTGTGAAACAACGCAGTTTAGCCCGGCGCAGGGCTATGCAGGCTATTTATCAATGGCAAATGGCAGGTAACGATTTAAAAGAAATTGAAACACAATATCTGACCGAGCAGGATATGTCTAAAGTCGATGTGGATTACTTTATTGAGCTGATGCACAAAGTGCCACAATCAATAGACGTGCTGGATGCGGCGGCTGAAAAACACATGGATCAAACGATGGAAAAAACAGATCCAATCGAAAGAGCGATAATTCGATTGTCTGTTTATGAATTAATGCAGCGTCTTGATGTGCCTTATAAAGTGGTTATTAATGAGGCCATTATTCTTGCAAAGGCGTTTGGTGGTGAAAACAGTCATACTTTTGTTAACGGTATTGTTGATAAAACAGCACATGATCTGCGACAAACTGAAATAAAGTAAGCCTGTCTGCAATAAATCAGTCACAGTCGTAATATCATACAAAAAAAGAAATTTACGGAACAGCTGTGACTGAATTTGAACTCATATACAAACTGATCAATACGCAAACAGTAGAACGTTCTGATGTGTTAACAGGCATTGGTGATGATTGTGCTGTTTTAGCGGTACCCGACGGCTATTCTCTGGCAGTGTCTATGGATACCCTTGTCAGCGGTGTGCATTTCCCTGATTCAGCCTCAGCCTTTTCTGTTGGCTATAAATCACTGGCTGTAAACCTCAGTGACCTGGCCTCAACAGGTGCTATGCCTGCGTGGATCAGCCTGTCTTTAACCATGCCTGTCGCTGATGAAAACTGGATAAGAGAGTTTGTCAGCGGTATTTTTCAGCTGGCCAGTCAGTACAACGTGCAACTGATCGGTGGGGATACCTGTAGCGGTCCCCTATCCATCAGCATACAGGCACATGGTTTTGTTAAAAAGCCACTGCTGCGTTCGGGTGCCCGGCCTGATGATTTGATTTATGTCAGCGGTCATCTGGGCGATTCGGCTTTAGGCCTGCGAGCCTATAAGGCTGAAGAAAATATTGCTGAAGGCTGCCTGAAGCGATTCAATCAGCCTGAGCCACGCATCGAATTAGGCCTGTGGTTAACGCAGGTCGCCACTTCATGTATCGATATTTCAGATGGTTTAGTATCGGATCTCGGGCATATCTGTGAAAAAAGCTGTTGCGGTGCAGACATTCAGATGGCGAGCATACCGCTATCTGACGAATTTAAAGCATACTTTAATCAGCAGCCCGATTACATCACCGCGATCACTTTCGGTGATGATTATGAATTATGTTTCACTGTTAATGAACAGCATAGCGCTGCTATCGACGCGTATTCAAACCAGTCAGGGCTAAGATTAAGTTGTATTGGAAAGATTCGCTCATCTGGTAGCGTTTGTTTTCTTGATCATGATAATAAAATCATCACAATTAATAATAAGGGGTTTGAGCATTTCAAATGAGACATAAAAAATTACCCATTTCACTTTTGAAAAAACCCGTTCACTTTCTGGCCTTAGGCTTTGGTAGCGGGCTGGCGCCTAAGGCACCCGGTACAGCCGGCACTTTGATGGCAGTACCACTGTTTTTATTGTTACAGTTGTTAGATACGCAATTCTATATTGCAGTAGTGGTTTTCATATCGTTAATTGGTATTTATATCTGCGAGCAGTCATCGAAACTGATGGGGGTGCATGATCACCCTGGTATTGTATGGGATGAGTTTGCCGGCTATTTTATTACCATGATTGCAGTACCATTTGAATGGATCTGGGTGTTACTCGGTTTTGTATTGTTTCGTTTTTTTGATATTGTTAAACCCCAGCCCATAGGCTGGTTAGATAAAAATGTAAAAGGGGGGCTGGGCATTATGATTGATGATGTGATAGCAGGAGTTATGGCGGGCATTTGTTTGCATTTAATTATCTGGGCTTCGCAGTATGCATAATACCCGCAGAGTATTATTTTTAATAATATTGTTGGTGTCAAATTCTGCAGATGCTATCGTTAATATCGAAAAAATTAATACAGTGGATGACAATAAACCGTTTCAGGGCGAGCTTGATTTCGATCTATCAAGGGTTAGTGGTAATTCACAGATTCAATCAACATCCCTGGGAAGCCGGTTTCAATGGAATAATATGGCGACTCAGTTCTTGGTTGTGAAATATGATTACGCTGAAAGCTTAGGTGTTAAGAATACCGATAAATCATTTATGCATTACCGTTTTATTAATAATGCCAAAACAGCCGGCAGCTGGGAAACATTCCTGCAGTTCGAAAAAAACGAGTTTAAAGATTTAAAGCTGCGCTCATTGTTGGGGGGCGGTCTCTGGTTTCAGTTACTGCAGAAGAACCGCCAGAGCCATGCCAAGCTGGGTCTGGGTGTTTTTCATTCTAAAGAAGAATTAAAGCCGAATGTTGGTGAGCTCATATATGAAAACCTTAATCGTCTGAATATCTATTTTACCTACCAGTATAAGGTTAATAACGGCATTAAATTTTTATCAACCACGTATTATCAGCCTGATATTGAAAATACGGCTGATTATCGGGCACTTGAACAGCTGAGTTTTGAGTTTAATGTGCTGACTGACCTTGTTTATTATATTACGCTTGATGTAAGTTACGATAACAAGCCGTTTAACGCGCTTAAAAAAGACGACAGCAGTTATAAAAGTGGCATTAAATTTCGTTTTTGATGGGTAACTCTATGCAGGCTAAATTAAAACTCTTTCTGCTGGCACTCTTTTTCAGCTTTCCTGTGATGGCAGTTGATTCGGTTCAGGTTGTGGGTCTATTTCCCGGAAAGGTTGTTCTGGTTATTGATGGGCAGCAATTTATTATCAAGCAGGGAGAGACTGCAGGCGGAGTGCGTTTTATAAGGCCGATGGCGAACGATGTCATTTTAGAAATTAATGGCCAGCGTTCTAATTATAAAATGGGTATGGCCGTTTCACTGGATTTCAAAAAATCATCAGTCAAAACTAAAACCCTGTACGCTGATAAAAGAGGCATGTTTCAAACCACGGGCTCCATCAACGGTTACCCCATTCGTTTTCTGGTTGATACGGGGGCAACCACGGTAGCAATGAGTGCTGTGCAGGCAAAGAAACTTAATATTAATTACCGTCTCAATGGCAAAGTTACATCAACCCAGACGGCTTCGGGCATTGCAAAGGCATACCTGGTGAAGCTGAAATCCGTTAAGGTCGGCGATATAGCACAGTCGAATGTGCTGGCTGCGGTTATTGATGGGGCTTATCCAACAGATGTTTTGCTGGGTATGTCTTTTTTAAATCAGTTGAAAGTTGAGAAGACAGGCAATGCCATGGTGCTCAAGTCGCGATAACTCTTGCCTGCTGTTTTGTCAGGCCATGATGTCTTTCTTCAGTCCTTTTCTTAATCCCGTTAAAATTATATTGCTGGTCGCCAGTACCGGAATAGCGATTATCATGCCGATAAAACCAAAGAAATTTCCAAAAATAATGATGCCGACAATGACGGTAATAGGGTGTAGGTTGACAGCATTTGCAATCACTGCAGGTACCACAATGACGTTGTCGATCAGTTGTGCGGCGACAATGACACCGATGGCGGCAGCGATTAACACGGGATCAAATACCGGTGTGCCAAGGGCAATGATAATGGGCGGCACCATCGCAAGCAGCGGACCAATATAGGGTATCAGGTTTAATAAGCCGGCGATCGTGCCTAATAAAATAGGTGACTCTAAGCCTGTTATGTAAAATCCGAGAGAGACGACGACCGCCATAATGCCGGACTGCAGCATAATGCCCCGTATATATATTTCCAGCTTTTTGGTCACTCGGTAATAAATCAGCCAGCCTAATTCAAAGCTGTTATTGGGCAGCAGATCTAGTGCCTTGTTACGCAGCTGTTTGTAATCACGAATTAAAAAGAAGGTAAACAAAGGCACCAGTATAACGGTTACTGACATTTCAATTAATAAATTTGAAACACGAAAAACAGCGTCTTTACTCCATTCCGATGACATCTCCATGACAGGTTTTGTGATCGTTGTAGTATCAAATTTGATGCCGTAGTTACTCAGCAGATGACGAATTTGGTTGCTAAGTGCTGTCAGTGATTCCCAGAGTTTTGGCATTTTTGTCTGCAGAATGAGTAACTGTTCGGCCAGCATGGGGAAAAGAACTGAAATGCCGATAATGCTGATCACTAACAACAAAAGTAAAACCAGAAGCGCTGAAAAACTGTTATTGCAGCCCTTGCGTTGCAAATAACCGCTCAGCGGGTCAAACAATGCATAGAGAACAAACGATAAGATAATAGGTATTAGTAAAGGCGCCAGCAAATAGGCACAAAGCCCGCCCAGTGATAAAAACCCGGAAAATATTATCAGGCTTCTGAGTATCGGCTTGTCTGCTATGGTGATCATTAATTACGAATTATCTTTTTCAGTTAACATATCATTGGCATGGCGTAGTCTTCCTGCCAGTACGCGTGATATGTTTGCCATTAACTGAGCACCTTGTCTGGGTGAGCTATGTACCCATTCTTCCAGGTCTGTTCTTAAAAAAAAGATCAGTTCGCAATCGGATTTAGCAATAGCGTCTGCCGTTCTTGGTTCATCGACAA
>JAOUKT010000051.1 GCA_029882395.1 Gammaproteobacteria bacterium | reverse complement strand
ATGAGATAGGCGGCTTCACTGGCGAACTGATCACGACGTCTATCGGGTATCCAGCTTGCATAGGTGTTGCTGGTGATAAGAAATAGCAGTAAAAAAGTTTTAAGATAATGCACTGCTCAAGCTCCTTTATGAAAAGTTTTGTCCACAGCAGCAGAGTCTATATTTATCAGCAGCTATAAACAAGTCACAAACAATGTTGCAGATACACGGTCAGGGTGAAATATTTTCAAAGTTGGGCAGCTGGCAAAGAGCGTGTAATACTGAAAATTAAATATATAAAAATGGCGACTCGGGCGTTTTTGGCAAGGGTGAAATGGTGAGCTATACATGCGGGAATCTATTGCGAATATATTTATAAACATGACATTAAGCCTGCACCCAGATGCCTTTATACTTATATTATAAAGGCTGGCATTTTATTTAAAATCATGTTCAATAAGACAGTATTATTACTGTCAATATATACAGTCATCAAAACATTTAAAACAAAATAGGCGAAATTAAAACCGGCAAAGACAAATAAGCAGCATGGTAAAAATAGTAATTGAAATGATGCCGCCTCAATATGGAATGAACGTTTTATTGCAGTGTTAGTAATACTTATGATGGCGCGGCATTGATCGGCATTCTACCTAAGCTGAAAGGCTTTGAATAGCGCAGTAGAGAACAGCATGGTTAGTGTGAAAATTATGGTGTGTTAGAGGCAGGGGTAAGCTAAAGTAACTCAGCCCAGGAAGCTATTGATTTTATCCAGCAGTTCATTTTCAGTCGCAGGTTTTATAATATAATCCTTGGCACCCTGTCGCTGTGCCCATACCCTGTCTGTCTCCTGGTCTTTGCTGGTGAGAATAATAATAGGAATGTCTTTAGTGCTGTCATGTTTGCTAATATGCCGGGTTGCCTGAAAGCCGTTAAGCCCTGGCATTACGACATCCATCAGAATGAGATCGGGCATCTCACTGCGGGACATGTCAACGCCTTGCTGACCATCTTCAGCGATAATGATGTCGTAGTTATGCTTTTTAAGAATGTTAATGAGTGCCTGCCGCTGGGTAGGGGAGTCATCCACTATTAAGATTTTTGGCATGTAACGGGAACCCAAAATGAAAAATCAATGTATTTAATATAGCGTATTTTTAACAGAATGTTATGCTTATTTAAGCCGTCAATCATCAACTAATGTGAAGCCGCAGCAGGCTGTTGTTTTATTGATAGTGAGCTGCACTACACAATAGGCGGGGGCCTCGAAGGGATCATCGTCGCAGTTGCAGCCTCCTACGGTTTCGGTAAAGAAGATGCCAGCGCGGACTATAATTTCCGTCTGTTTATCTGCAGCCGATAAAATGGTCAAGTCGATCTGCGTCTGATTGATATATCCGCCCTGTGTGCTGGCCTGCTGAAGCGGCAGTGTGCCGGGTTTTAGTGACAGCAGTTCCTGCTTTAATACCTGTTTAAAGTCATCGCCGGGCCAGCTGAGCAGGGATTTTTTAAGAGTAGGCATGATAGTTAATAGTGCGTCATTGAATAAAGTTTAAAAATAATAAGCGAGTAATAACTGCAGTGAGTCGCCAGGTGATGTAGCACCGGCGTATTCAGAGTTTTCACGGCCTTCTGTGAGTGTGAAATTAACAGTTGCGTTGAGGTTTTGATACCAGTTGTAATGCATTGACAGACTCAGCAGCAGGCTATTATCGGTCAGGTTGTTAATGATGGTGGGAGAAAGGTTAACTAACGGGTGTATTTCAACTCTCAGCCCTGCCGCGATATGTTGTTTGTATAAGGTAAATATTTCACCGCGCTGTATTTGTGATGCCAGCTGTGCATCGATGGTATCAGTGGCGTGATCAATGCCGATGCCATTGTAATAATATTCAATAAAACCATACATGTTTTTTCCAAAAGCAAGCCACGAATAATCGATGTTAGTGGTCAAGTGGCTTATGCTTTGGCCATTTTCAGTTTCGGTATGCGTGATATCAAGCCGCCATAAGCTTTCGGAAATAGCATGGCTGATACCCAAGCCGAAAATCAAACTGTTGTAGTGGCTGGCAAACAGGAAGTCAAGGTCAGCTGCAGAGAAGGTGTTATGTAATTTAATCGCTGTTGAGCTGATGCGGTGATCAACTTCGTCTTCGGTATTGCGACGCGGCAAATAAATAAACTGCCAGTCGTTGCCGGCTTCAGTTAAATTCTGTAGGTAAAACATGTCATCGCCTGTTTTGTATTCTTTATCAATGGCAAGAGGCGAAAAGGGATTGAATATATCCATCACATTAAAAACAAAACCATTGCCCCAGGTGACAGCCTGGCGGCCAAAACGGTAGGTCGAGTTGTCGGCATGATAAGTAAAGAAAAGGCGATCGAGGCGGTGGTAGGTGATCTGCCCGGTGCTTTCTGAGATAAGCTCGGTCAGCCTGAACAGACGGTTGTCATCCGGGTTGATAAAACCGGCAGATAAGCTGTCGCTGTGCTGGATAAAAAACTCATAATGACTTTCGATTTTTGCATGCTTGAATTGTTCAGAAAGGTTAATGCGGTAATTCAACACATCGTAAGTTTGTGATGCCGTCGCTGGGGCTGGGTAGTCTATCGTTAAATTATAATATTTCAAATGCTGGCTCTGGTTGAGGCAGACACCCCTGGCAGGCAGCAGAATGATGAGGCCGGCAAGTGAAAAATAAAATGGCAAAGGTTTCATGATGATTAAGTGATGTCAATAATGCGGCCATCGTGTAACTTCACCAGCTTTTTCGATCGCTGCATAATCATTGGATCATGCGTAGAGATAATAAATGTTGTCTTGTGTATCTCGTTCATCTGTAACATCAGGTCAATGAGTTTGTTGGCGGTTACTGAATCAAGGTTGGCCGTTGGCTCATCAGCCAGTACCAGGCTGGGTCTGGAAACAATGGCGCGGGCAACGGCAACGCGCTGTTGCTGGCCGCCTGAAAGTTCAGGAGGTATGCGCTTCTCCATGCCTTGCAGGCCAACTTCTTCGAGAATGGCAGAGGATTTTTCGTTGCGCTCTTTTTTGCTGACTCCCTGCATTTGCATCACCATTTCTATGTTTTCCTGTGCGCTCAGTACCGGTATCAGGTTATAGGCCTGAAAGACAAAGCCAATTTTGTGTAAGCGCAGATCTGCCAGCTCTGATTTATTTAACTCATCGATTTCTTCACCGTCAATATATACTTCACCCGATGTGGGTGTGTCGAGGCCGCCGATCATATTTAACAGGGTCGACTTGCCAGAACCTGAAGGGCCCGACAAACAGATGAACTCTGCTTTCTCAATAGCCAGGTCAACGTCGGTCAGAGCATTAACTTTTATTAAGCCCTGTTCAAATATCTTTGTAACTTTTTCACACTGGACAACATGGTTCATGGTTTAAATCCTTGTTATAGCATCGGCTGGCACGAGCCTTGATGCGCGCCAGGCAGGATAAAGTCCGGTTAGCATACCGAGTACTGCAACGGTTATATTGGCTATCATTAAGTCATTGAAGGTAATCACAAAGGGAATAATATTAGACATGTTTATCATTTCCATGCCACGTGCAAAGACAGAGACATCGATACCGTCACCGGTAGCCATTACCGATATCCATGATAAAAAATTACCGGCGAGCAGGCCGACAATAATCATTAATATAGCTTCAAGCCAGACCTGGAAAAGAATAAACCGGGGTTTCTGGCCCAGCGCCTGAAACAGTCCAAATTCGCGTGTGCGCTCAAATACGGCCATAAGCAGTGTATTGATAATGCCAAATGCCATGGCAAGAAAAACAATCAGGTACCAGATGAACATTGAGGTATCCATCATCTGAATCATTAACTCAAGATAGGGTTCTACTTCCAGCCATGACATGACATCGATAGTGTGATCCAGCTGATCCATCTCGGTGACAAGAGGCGTGACCATGTCGGTATCATGCAGGCGTAAAACAATTTCAGATATTGCACCTTTTAAACCGACCATTTTTGCTGCGGTTTCTTTGCCAACAAAAACAAACGCTTTTTCAGTCGGATCCAGCGGGGCATCGTAGATGCCTACAATGCGAAATCCACGGTCGGCAATTTCATTATTTATATCCTGTGACATCAATACAATGCGCTTGCCCAGCCGGGTTTCAAGTTTGTCTGCCAGAGCCTGACCAATCACTATGCCGGTATCGGATGATGAGTTTAAAAAGCGGCCTTCAACAACAGATTTGCCAATAAAAGATATCTTTGATTCGCGGGCAGGGTTAACGCCCAGCATTGTTATGCCTGTGGTTTCTCTCTCGCTTAAAACCACAGCCGGTAAACGAATACGGTCACTCCACATCAATACACGCGGGTCGTGAGTTATGCGGCTGATCGTGTGGCTGTCTGGGTCGAATGAATTATTGATAACGGGATCATCAAGGTATTGCGAATGATGAATTTGCACGTGGCCTGCAAGATTGTCTACCGTGTCTTCAAGCATCTGAAAAATCATGCCGCGCATGAAAGCGGCCGTCACTATCATCGCCCATACGCCAAGAACAATGGCTAATAGAATAACAAGCGTGCGTCGCTTGTTGCGCCACAAGTTGCGCCAGGCCAGAGAAAAAATTAATAAGAAACTGTTCATTATATATGCCGCATGGCTTCGACCGGTTCCAGTTTTCTGATTTTCATCGCCGGGTATAAGGCGGCCAGTAATGTGAAAATCAAAATCACAGCGGGACCGAGCAAAGTGGATTCAATTGATATCTGTGGAGTGATGGTTGCCGGCATATTGTATTGTGCCGCAATCTCTTCCATGCCTTCAAAAGTGAGCCCGTTTATCAGAAAATAATAATTCACGGCAAGACCAATTAAAGTGCCGGCGATCAATGCAAACAGGGTCAGGATTAATGCTTCCATCATAACCAGTTTGCCAATGTTTATCGGTTTGAATCCCAGCGCCAGCATAATTCCAAATTCCCGGGTGCGCTCAAGTACTGACATTAAAAAAGTATTCATGATGCTGAATGTAATAATGGCAACCAGTACGATATACATAAACCAGCCTGATGAATAATCCAGTTCGATGCTTTCTTTGATGCCGGGTTGTATCTGATCCCAGCCAAGTGCAAGCAGATCCGGATCTGCTGCTTTGAGTAAGGGCTGTAACTGTGTTTTAAGCGTATCGACAAGCTCGGCATTCTGGTGATAGATAACAACAGCATGCGCATGATTGCCCATGCTAAAAACTTGCTGAAAACTGTTAAGCGGAATTTGTACCAGGCCACGGTCGAGTTCACGTGAGCCAGAATCGAATATACCCACCACGGGGAAGATGGTTGCGGCGATCGAGCCATCGCGTCCGCTGCCTAAAATAGTCAGTTCATCACCGAGTGTTATCTTGAGGTTTTTAGCAAGGCTGCGGCCAATCACAACTTCGCTGGCATTATCATTAGCAAGGTAACGCCCTTCTTTAACCAGCCCTGGGATAATCGAAACATTGCCTTCGTGCCGGGTTTCTACGCCAATCACGGCAACGCCATAGGTACGTTCTCTTGAAGACACAAGCGCGAAGCCGTTGGCCCGCACGGCAACGTCATTGATAGCGGTTGTTTTGCGAATGTTGTTTGCCAGTGTCTGCGCATCCGCGATGCTATTGCGCATTCTGGCTTCATCCAGATAGCCCTTTTTTTGAACCTGAACCAGTCCCTGGTAAATCCGCGTTGAGCCACTGATCATCAGGTCGTACTGGCCAAGTTGCAAACCGACGCTAAAAACGATAAGAGAGGCACCAAAGCCGATGGCGCACATAGTCAGTATTGTGCGCCGTTTATTACGCCAGATATTACGCCAGGCAAATTGCCAGTTGGTCGTCATGTCTTTATCTCGGGTTTCTCAGGTTGGAAAGCGTGAAAGTATTTTTCGGAATAATGATATTGAACTTGATAACCGAAGAATGAAATTCGGTCCATTCATTTTCTTTATCAGCCTTTTGCATGCGCTGGGTGGTGGCTATGGTTTTACCAGAAATTGTTTTGATTTCTGATGTCGTCAATTTTTTAATGAGTATGCCGTCCTGGTCATAAAAAGCGTGTTCTAACAAGACATGGTCATCGCGTATTTGTAAAACTTCCTTTCCCCAGACGACCGGTGCGTCTTCATGCGGAACCGACTGGATGATAAAAAGTTTGTGGCCGTTATGGTTTTTTGTTTCAAGTAAGGTATGTGTGTAGTTATCAATGATATCGTCTGCTCGTGCAATATCATTATTTGAAAAGTCCGAACCCATCCAGCTCTGCCCGGACATGCTGGACGGGATTTTGATGACGCGGTTAATCTTTGGCGCATAACTCCACATGTTGTCATCGAGAAGAAGCGAGCCGCTGTCTTTATCTTTTTTGGGGGCGGTAATTCTAACCAGTGATTTATCCAGCCCTTCAGTCCAGGCTTTCATCGCTATAACGCGTTGCCAGTCAGGCCTGTGGATGGTCATGGTTGCTTCGGAATATGACGTGATGCCGCGATAGTTATCAATGGCCTGCCTGATTAATTGCTGTGCATTGTCTGCCTGTGATGAGCAGGACAGGCCGGCAAATAACCATAAAGAAAAGATTTGTAGTAATCGATGACTCATGCTGTGATCTCAGGCAGCCTTTACGAGCTTTTAAGTATAAACATTATAACCATGATGTCAGTGTGTTGAGTCAATATTGCATCAATAATTGTAGAAATGTTAATAATTTCAATCTATATACGCTATAAACAGATATAGGCATTTAAGGAAATCAGATGAGAATAAGTAAGGGAGTCGGCATCGCGGGGCTGGTTTTGTTTTTGCACTTAACGGCCTGTACGGAACAGCCTGAGCAGGCGATTCGCATTGGCAGTAGCCCCTGGCCCGGATATGAACCGCTGTATCTGGCTCGTGAGTTGGGCTATTTTGATGAAGAAGAAATTACTCTATTTGAGCTGCCGTCGGCTGATATCACCATGGAAGCCTTCCGCAATCATTCAGTCGATGTCGCCTCGTTACCGCTAGATGGCATTCTTGAGCTGCTGAATGACGGTGCCAGGCTGCGAATGATTTTAATCATGGATATCTCAAATGGTGGCGATGCGGTACTGGCTCACCCAGATATAAAACAGCTGGCCGATATCCAGGGTAAGCGAATAGCCGCTGTTAATATTCCGCTGGGTTTGTATATGGTCAGCCGGCTATTGGATAAGGCCGGCTTAGAGAGAAAAGATATTCAACTGAAGTTAATGTCTGAGACCGAGCAGCAGGCTCATTATTCGCAGGGGCTGGCGGATATTGTTATTACCTATGATCCGGTAAAGACCGCTTTGCAGAAAGCGGGCATGAAAGTGATCTTTGATAGCGCAGATATACCGAATGAAATATTTGATGTATTAGTCGTGCACGAGGAGGTTTATAACAACAGGCGTAAAGCGGTTTGCGGTGTTGTTAACCAGTGGTTCAAAACACTGGCATATATGCAGGAAAACCCCGCTGCGGCCAGGGCTAAAATGAGCCTGCGACTCGGGGTCAGTGAAACAGATTTTCAAAACATGATGACAGGGATTGTGATACCGGATAAAAATGAGGTAATCAAAATGCTGGGGGGAGAAACTCCTGCATTAATGCCGGCGGCTAACAGGCTGGCTTCTCTTTTGCATAAAGAAGGGCTGGTGAACGAACTTGTGGATGCCAGAACGGCGATTGATCCGGACTTCGTCAGCTGTATCAAATAAGTGAAACTCCGCTTAACACTGTTAATTCCCGCCTTATTAATTGTATCGCTTTTGATAAGCAGTTCGCTGGTCTTTTACTGGCAGATTGAATCGGCTGAAGAAACAATCCGCCAGGATGCTAGCCAGCAGTTGAATCTGGATATAACCCGCTTGCAAAATATTCTCTACAACCGCCTGATTGAAGATGATGTGGCATCTGCTCGTATGAGCCTGTCGGTCTCGGCCATGGACCAGTCAATTAAAAGCCTGATTTTGACAGATGGCTTCGGCAAGGTTTTACTGGCCAACCGCTACAGCTGGCAGGGTATAAACATGCGGCAGATCAGTCGTTACAATGAAGCTATTGGCAGCGAAGTAAAAGCCAGGAACAAACCCCGTTTGTTCTATGCTGAGGATAATCAGGAGCTTTTGACGGCTTACTACCCGGTTATTTTAAAACTTGAACACCAGTCCGGTCATTCGGTAAAAAAGCTGGGTGTATTGTTTGCTGAATTAAGCATTCACAATAAGTTGTTAGCGGCTCGTCAGGGTGCTGTCAGTTTGTCAGTCAGTTTCTTTTTATTAATGCTGCTGGCGACACTGGCTGTCGCTGTGCTGTTGCACCTTCTGATTACAAAACGCCTGGCACAGATGACCGAGGCATCTAAAAAACTCGCTGATGGTGATTTGGATACACAGGTGAATATATCCGGGCAGGATGAACTGGGTGTTTTAGCGGGCTCGTTTAATGAAATGGCGCGCCGAATAAAGAAAAACATTAAATTCCTCGAAAGTGCAGAGCATAAACTGCAGTCAATGAATGAGAGGCTGGAGCATGAGGTTGAAAGTCGTACTGCTTTATTGAGCGAAGCCCAGCGAATTGCGCAGCTTGGCAACTGGGTGTGGTATGCGGACACCAACACGGGCTTTTGGTCAGATGAAATTTATCGAATTTTAGGTTTGCGTAAAAATGAGGTTGAGGCGAGTTTTGAAAACCTTATCAATATGATTCACCCTGACGATACAGAGATATTTGAAACAGCGCATCGAAGTGCCTTGCAAGGTTCGTGCAAACAACTGGCTGAATTTCGCATAATACGACGGGATAAAGTGGTACGCTGGGTGAATTCAGAAATGCTCGTTTTATTGGATGAAGAAAACAAAGCCGAGATATATAAGGGCGTTATCCAGGATATAACTGAGAGCAAACTGGAAAGAGAACAGCACAATATTTTAGAAAAGCAATTGCAACAAACGCAGAAAATGGAGTCGTTAGGCCAGCTCACAGGTGGCATTGCGCATGACTTTAATAATATGCTGGCAGCGATTATCGGCTTTACTGATCTGGCAAAAAATCTCAAGATTGAGGATAAAACAGGCAAGCTGGTGAAATACCTGGATGTCATTATGAAAAGCAGTGTGCGGGCAAAAAACCTGGTTTCACAAATGCTTGCTTTTAGCCGCAGTCATGAACACATCGACCAAAAAGAAAAAATAGATCTTAAAGCGCTAATAGAAGAGTCAATATCATTGTTAGAACCTATCTTGCCGAGCTCGATTAAAATTAAGCTGAACATTAAGCATGATGATATTGAAATAATGGCAAATAGCGTCATGCTCGGTCAGGTTTTGATGAACCTGTGTGTGAATGCACGTGATGCCATGCAAAACTCTCAGGGCGAAATCGATATTAATATCAGCCGTAAAAAAATCGTCGGGCTTGAATGCAACTCGTGTCATCATCTTGTTAATGGTGAATATGTCGAGGTGGTTATCAGTGATAATGGTACGGGCATGCCGTCCAATATCACCGGGCATATATTTGAGCCATTTTTCACCACCAAGGGCGTAGGCAAGGGTACCGGCATGGGCTTGTCAATGGTGCACGGCATTATGCACAAGCATGATGGTCATATCCTTGTAAGCTCTGAGGTGGGCATTGGCAGCGCAATAAAGCTGCTGTTCCCGGTAATAGGTCAGTCAGCGAAAATAATAGACCAGAGTCAGAAAGTGCAACCCAGGCAGCTGACGCAAGGTGACGGTGAGAAGATACTGGTTGTTGATGATGAAATGTCGATTACACTCTTTATGCAGGAATACTTATCGGGCAAAGGCTATGAGGTCATCGGTATGAATGATAGCCAGCAGGCACTGAATTTTTTACTGGAAAACGCACAGAATATCGACCTGCTGATTACCGACTATACAATGCCTGGCATAACCGGCATGCAACTGGCGTTTGCTCTGCTGGAGAAAGACCCGGATTTCCCAATTATTATGTGTACAGGTTATAGCGATTATATTAATGAGAAAGAAGCACTTGAAAACGGTATCAGGGGCTTTCTTCATAAGCCCATCGATATGGGCAAGCTGCTGCTTTATATTAAACAGTATGCAAGGCATGGCCGAAAAATTGTCTAGTTGCTTGCAGCATAATATAACGACTGCTGTTATTATTCTTTTCTAAAATCACTTATTAGCTGATGTCAAATGCCTGTTAGTTACCAGATTTTTGCCGACAAAAAACTGATCATCGTCACATACTCAGGCGCACTGACGCTTGAAGAAATCATGAATGCCAGAAAAGAGAGCGCGGCTGATCCTGCGTTTGAGCCAGTCTATAATGTGATTGATGATGTCAGGGCAGTCCTCTCATCTTCTATCAATTTCAATGAGATCGCCAGCATATCCGGCAAAAGCGTTCTGAATGCAGGAGTAAAAAGGGCGCTGGTTGTTAGCACTGATTTACAGAAAGGCATGGCGCATATGTACAAGGTATTAAGTGAATCATCGGGCCACACATTCCATATTTTTGAAGATTATGATCAGGCGCTCGCATGGGTGCTGGATAATGGCCGCGATGTGTAATGCCGGTAGCGGGCGTTGTCTATAATTTTTTTTCCATTTTAAAATGTTTGATCTGATTAAAAAGCGTGTCTGCCGGTTTGATTACAATATAGTGCCGGCTTTGGTAAAACTTCACGGCGCCTTCTCTGGCATTTAATTCAATATGGCCGATATTATTCTGCTTTGCTGCCAGTTCCAGCGATGCTAATAATTTTACTCCAATGCCGCGGTGTCGAAAATCAGCATCAACGGCCATATAACGAATCTGTGCTTTGGCCTCGTCTGTAAAATGCATGCGAGCGACGGCAACGAGCCTGTTTTTATAAAGCGCTATGCGGTGAATGCTGCTATCTTCGAGCTCGTCTTTTTCACTGCCGCGCGGCTGTTGCCAGGGCTGGCGCAATATTTTCCAGCGCAGCTCAAAATAATCACGCCATTCTTGCGGCCTTTCTGGTGAGCGGATAATTAGCGGCATTGCAACGCCCGGTTTTGCAAACTGCTTGCTGGCATAATAAAAGAGCTGTAGCCCCGCTGTGTGATTGGTTTAAGCCATTTACTGTGGCGTAAGCCGACGAATAAAAGGCATGATGAATAACAGCAATAAACTATAGGGGCTAATGGCGCTGGAAAACGGCCCGTCATCGCTGCTGCTGTTCGCAGGGTAGAGCAGTGTAATGTTATCGACCCAGCCGCGATCCTGGCCAGAGCTGAAAATAAAATCTTTTATATAACGCCAGTGAATAACATGGCTGCCGGCTGTTAGCGGTAAAGCATATTGCACCCAGTTGCTATCACCACTGATTCTTTCAATGAGTTGGCCGTCAAGCCAGAGCTCAAGGTAGTCATAATGTAATTCGGATGACACTCTCCAGTCGAAAAAAACACTATTGTCGGTGGCCACATCGAGGTGTGCCACTAGCACGGAAAACTGGTCATCGCTCAGTGGCGGGCTGACTAATGAGGTATAGCCCTGAGTGCTGTTTAGCGATTGAATGGACCAGCTGGCATTGCCACCAGAGCCCCAGGTAAAACCTGGCGAGCCGACATGCACATCAAAATCACTGGCGTTAACACCCATGCCTGTCAGCTGACTAGTGAGCACCGGGTACAGGCTCGAGTCGGTAGTGATCTCTAAGTTCGCGGCAGAATACAGCGGTGCAGAAGGCTGAAAGGCAACGTCAATCTGGCAGATTGCGCCCGCCGCTAAGGGGGCTTGTGTGCAGTTTTCTGCAACGATGCTGAATTCGTTACTGACTGATGTGAATGCAATGCTGTTAATGATATGGGCGATTACATCATTATTCATCACAGAGATAGTCTGCTCAGCATTGGCACCGGTGACGGCGTAGGAAAAATCAATTGCAGCTGTAGCACTAAGACCTGAAATTATGCTGTTTAACCAGTCATCAAACATGGCCACTTTTGTGTAAACGCCGTAATAGCCTGCTGCCGCGCACCCCACAGTACTTCCCCAGCTGACGATGCCGATTTGATGCCAGCTGCCAGCCAGATTGAGCATCAGTGGGCCACCGCTGTCGCCATTGCAGGAATCGATACCGCCGGCAGCATAACCGGCGCATAGCATGTTATCGGTGACATAGCCCGAATAACTCAGATTGCAGGTTGCATTAGAAACTAATGGCACATCCGCCTGTTGTAAGGTGTCGGGGAAATTCGGCGGCGAGGTGGTGGATGTGTTTCCAAAGCCGATGGTAGTGAGCATATCGCCTGCCATTACGGTTGCCATCTGATTTGGGCTGATGGTTGGTATCGGCGTAATGGCGGTCAAAGGCGAGCTTAATTTGATCACGGCGATGTCAAAATCGGCTGTAAAAGGGCTGTAACCCGGGTGAATATGGATGGACTCGATAGCGGCCCCTGTGCCGGGGCTGCTGACCAGGTCATAGGCACCGGCATAAGCGGAAAAATCGGTGGCAGACAGGCCATCGACACAGTGGGCGGCTGTCATCACCCATTGCGGCCTGATCACGCTGCCACCACAAAACTGTCCAACAACCGGGGCGTCGCCGGCATAGACCAGTGCCACCATCCAGGGCCAGTCGCCCTGCGATGCGGTGGTGCCACCGATAATACGGGGGGTGGTGGCTGTATTGGCCTGTGCAAGGTTGATGATCAGGCATAAAACGATGGCAAGTCCTTTGCGATAATACATTTTCACTCCATTGTCTGTGTTTAAGTCAGGTTTATTGTATGTCTATAATAACTCTCTGCTGAGAGCCCTGTCACAGAGATTAAATATATCTGTGCCTGAAAGTACGAGCTGCCAGCCTCAGGTGTGTCGTAGATTTGCCCGGTTTAGGCGGCTATTAAAAAGGCTCAGGCAAAAACAACCCAGGTGGTGGCAATATACTTAACGCCTTTTTCTAAGGTCACGCCGCGGTGTTCGTGAGTCCAGAAGGGCGGGAACAGCACCAGTTTCCCCTGCTCAGGTTTGACTTTGACATCCTGGAATAAAAACTCGGTTTCGCCACCCGGGCCTGCAACATCGTTCAAATACCAGACGGCGACGAGCTGGCGTTGCGCAAAATCATGACTGCCACCATCGATATGCCAGTGATAATGTTCACCGGGATTTGTGCGCTGAATGGCATAACCGTTATCCTTGAACGGGCCTTTAAAATAGCTGTAGGTTTCGCGAAATTCCTGAATGGCCTTGCCCAGAGACTGAAACAATAATTTGTCGATATCTTTCCAGTTTTCTTTATTGCTTACAACCAGATCGGTTGATTTTTTAATGCTGCTTTCTTCAGTAAACTGCTGGCCGATACGGCCCAGGTACTGATCCTCGGTACTGGCTTCAAAGCGCCGAATCATTTCCTTGCAAACATCAGCAGGCAGGGCTTTATCTTTGGTAAAAATAAAAGAACAGGGCTTGATCTCTTTGATGCTGACAAGGGGGGTCTGCAGTGATGTTGAGTCCATAATGCGAAAACCTGGCTGAGAAGAGCGGCTATTTTACAATAGTTAGCCGGCGGCTCCCAGTTTGTTTTCTCTTACCAGGCTTTCGATCTGGACAGAATAGTCTTCATCGTGATGTTCGTAGAGATCAAGAATATCCCGGGCAATATCAAACCAGTGTTCAGCTGAGCGATTGACAGCGCCGAGTAATTTTAGGTAATCGGCGTCATTATTCCAGTTTTGATAGGCCGTTAATAATCCCGGTGACAGCTCTTTTCGCATATGGGTGAAATTGGCAAAGTAAAAATGCAGTGAGGCCTCGTCATGGTCATTAATTAAAACAGGTAAAGTAGAGGTGGTATCGGCTAACAGGTCTTTGATGGCACGCGCCATGATTTCCGCATGCGAGCGGGGCAAGTCCATGATCATCTGCTGCCAGTTGGTAAGCATCTTCGCCGTTTTTATTTCACCAATTTCATGTAAGATGACGCTGTTCAGTTCTTTATTGGTCATTTCATCGAGCGAGTTTTCAGGCTGATTGCCAAAGTCATAAAAGTTCATGGCCTTGAACATGGCGTTTTTGTTTTGATGCCACCCCCATTCAACGGTTTTTTCCCAGATCATTCGGTTCAGCGATTCACGGCGGATAAAAATATTATTTTGCTGTGACATCGCTACGGGTGCGGTCAGTTCACGGGCAAGTTCACGGCCAGAGATATAGATCGTGTAATCATCTTGTAAAATTTGCTGTTCCAGCTCCGCCAGATAAAAGACCGGCTTTGATTTTGGCCCGTAACCGGCGCTGTAGATATAATTCTGTTTTAATAATTCCCGGTTGATATTGTCAGCATCAAAGTTTTGATAGTTTTGCTCGGCTAACGGCAGAGACAGATAGTCGCTGGCTGCCAGTTCATCCCACAGCTGTTCGCGTTCAGATAGCCAGCTGCCTATGTCATTAGCATCGAGTTCATCGTCGTGTTTAAAGGCTTTTTCCCAGCGGTAAAACTCTCTCATTTTGAGCAAATAAATACACAAGGTGTAGTCGCTGGCATGCCGTGCATCAGAAATATGGCAGTTTTTCTGTATGGTTTCTATTAATGACTGGAGCTGATTATTCATTTATGCGCCGTTATTCCATTATAATATTCACTGAATTTTTAACTGCAGCATAGTATACAATCGTGCATTGTAGAGTATTTGATATCAAACAAATTGTGATAAAAAAGAGGTAATTGTGCGTTTAAAGACAAAATGGGCCAATAAAAACAAAGAGCGTACGCTGGCAGAACTGGCCGGCGCGCTGGGATTTAGTCTTTGGCGTATTACAGCTAAAAATTTGCTGAATCTTGAAAATGAGGATTACCAGACTGAAAGCCAGTCTCAGCGGCTTAATGTGATGGCAGAGTTCGCCGCTTTTCTGGTTGCGGTGGCCGATCGCATAGTAGCCGAAAGTTTCAGTGATGAGCAGCGTCAGGAGTTTATCGTGGCGCTGGCTCTAAAACTGGCGGATACCATGCAGGAGAACCGGGAAGATTGTGAGGGGCGTGGCCAGGATTATAAACAGGCATTTATCGACATGCTTAATCTGCGCATGTCTGAGTATGCCGAACAGGCGTTTAACGATATGGAACCCGGTTATGGTTTTAAGCGCCATCTGGGTAACGCATTAATCGGCGTGATGGGCGAGCGTCATGAAAAATGGTTACCGGCCCAGATTATCGAAATTGAAATACCTGAAGCAATGACAACATTAAAAAGAGCGATGAATAGTTTGCTGGGTATTGAGTTTGAGTCGCTCGGGCGTTAAACGCAGGCTGAATAGCGATGATGGCTAAAAAACAACTCATGACGGTTTTTTGTCTGTTGCTGATGATGACGCTACAGGCCTGCGAGCGTGACCTGAGCTCGCCCACGGCCAGTTTGAGTATCAATAATCTGACTGATTTGAGACTGGCTCCCGAGCAGCCACTGTCTATCTGGGCGGTTTATATTACACCGGCTAACTCGTTAACACCGGCGATTGATCGCAGTCACGATCTTCTGGCCAGCGCGGCTCTGGAGCCGGGAATAAGCCAGACTTTTATTATCGATAGCTGTGGCCAGCAGCTGCTTATACAGGTGGTTTTTTCTGATGGCAGTGAGCAGCTTTTTAGCAGCGCAGCGGCTGTGGAGTGTGGCACGACGTATAGCCAGGATGTTTTATAGTATTAGTGAAGCGCTTTTAAATGTCAGGCATAAAAAAACGGGCTAATAGCCCGTTTTTTTATAACGCTCTAAACAGAATTACTTCCAGTTAGAAAAGTTATCCATGTTCTGAGCGGCACCATCTTCATGGCCTGCTTCATAAGCTTCGTTTACACGCTGCTCTTCACGAATTGGGTTACAAATGTAGCCGCCCTGCCAACCAGTGATGTACTCTGGATTAACACCAGCTTCTTCCATTTTTACAGTAAAATCGTAATATGCTTGATCCATAACTCTCTCCTAAATACAGTAAAGTTAATGTCTGTTGAAATAAATTTGAGAAGAGCGGTTAACCGATTCTCTTACAAAACTTGAATATTGTTTAAGAATACTCAAATTAGCTTTAGCAAATTCCGTCCATTATACAGCCGTCATATAATGGTCAATATATCCCCATAGAGAGGGTATGTACCCTAAATGCGTTGAATACCGGCACAGTTATGGGGTCGATTACCTTACGCTTTTGCTTTAGTATTGTCCATCGATATTTTAATGAATGCTTATATAATCCTTAAAAAATCAGTCAGTTGTACAACATAACGCAAGCTATTGGTTTATCTAGCGAGATGAAAAAGTGAGTCGCATCAATAAGCGGCTGCGCAATTTTTCATTATATTAATTAAATCAATTACTTAGGCGTTATTTTCGCAGCCTGCTAATGTTTTAAAAATATCCACCTGAGGATACAATAAGCGCAGAAATAAGCAAAAAGGTGTAAAAATGAGTGATGATTTAGATATGGACTATTCCAGCGGTCTGGCGGCCTTTGAAGCGAAAAACTTCGCACAGGCGATGATGTTCCTGTCGCCGTTAGCAGAAGCGGGTAATGCCGATGCCATGCACCGCTGTGCCATCATGTACCAAAACGGTCTGGGCATTGTACAAAGTGATGAGCGTGCCTATGAAATGATGCAAAAATCAGCCGATGCGGGTTTTTCCCTCGCCCAACACGGTCTGGGTTTCATGTATATGACCGGAGAATGTGTCGATCAGGATTATGCGAAAGCTATCGAGTGGTTTGAAAAAGCCGCCGCTCAAGGTTTAGTGGGCTCACTGACGACTTTGGCGATGATGTACGAAGAAGGCAATGGCGTGGAAAAAGACCCTGCCAAAGCCAAAGAGTTATACGCTAAAGCCGGCTTCTGAGCGGCCACAGACGGCGCGATACGGCGTTGAAGCCTGATTTCAAATGTTCATTGCTGCGTGCAAAGCCGTTTGATAATCAGACCTGGCCTTGTCTCGTACCCATCTGTGACGCCCAGAATACGACGTCGACCAGACTTAAAATTAGCTTTAAACTTATAGATCACTACACGGATTAACTATGCGTCCTGCACAAATTAGCCAGGTTCTTAATAAAGAATTCGAAAGTACCGAACACGGTCATCACACGCCGGTGATGATCTGGGGGCCACCGGGTGTGGGTAAATCCCAGATTGTGGCCCAGGTGGCAGAAAAACATAATGTAACGGCGATTGATATTCGACTGTCGCAAATGGAGCCGAGCGATTTGCGTGGTATTCCCTTTCGTGTTGAAGATATGGTCGAATGGGCTTTGCCTTCAATGCTGCCCAATGCCGATCGTCATGGCGCCAAAGGTGTTTTATTTCTGGATGAGATTACGTCAGCGCCGCCGAGTGTGTCGGCTGCGGCCTACCAGTTAATACTGGACCGTAAACTGGGTGATTATGAAGTGCCTGATGGCTGGGCGATTTTCGCAGCCGGTAACCGGCAGGGCGACCGCGGTGTGACGTATACCATGCCAGCGCCACTGGCGAACCGTTTTCAGCATTATGAGCTGGAAGTGAATCTGGATGACTGGGTTGCCTGGGCCTACGCCAATAATATTGATGAGCGCATTATTGCCTTTTTACGGTTCCGCCCGGAACTGTTATTTGATTTTGATCCGGCACATAACCCGGTTGCATTCCCGTCACCACGGTCATGGGAGTTCACCCATAATGCGTTGCAGAAATTCTCAGATCACCCTGAATTATTTCTGGGTAGTTTGCAGGCCTGTGTTGGTGCGGCGGGAGGTGTTGAATTAAACGCGTTTATTCAGAACATGGAGCACATGCCTGATCTGGATGCGATTATTGCCGGCGAAGACGTTGCTGCGCCGAAAGAAATTGACCTGCAATATGCAACAGCCACGGCACTGGTTGGTCGTGCTATTCGCGCTAAAGATACCGCTGATGCAGAAAAAGTGCACGGCCGTATTCTGGAATATGCGCGTAGTTTTCCTCAGCGTGAAATGGGCGTGATGCTGGTATCCGATATGCACCGTGCCATTGGCGAAGATTTATTTGCGGTGCCAGAATTTGCCAGCTGGGCTGATGCCATTGCTGACATCATGCTTTATTAAAACAGTCAAAAGTCTGAAGTCGTTAGTCCGAAGTCGGTTTATGACTCATGATTTCAGACTAAAGACTTGAGACTGATCTCTTATATGTCTGTCAATTCTGAAAATGCCATCGAAACAAAACTCGGTGCAGCGCGTACCAAGCTTATTTTAGATAAGCCGTTTCTGGGCGCGCTGGTTTTGCGCCTGCCCATGGTTAAAGCCAAAGCAGACTGGTGCCCGACTACATTTACCGACGCAAAAAAAATCTATTACAACGCAGAATACATCGACACCATTTCTGCTGAGCATGTGCAGTTTGTAATGGCGCGTGAAGCATTGCATTGTGGTTTGTCACATTTTGCTCGTCGTGGTCACCGGATAAAACATTTGTGGGAAATGGCCTGCGAATTTGCGATTAACCCAATCCTGGTAGCCGAAGGTTTAATTCCACCGGCGGATGTGATTGTGATGCAGCAGTATGGCGATATGGCGGCAGAAGAAATCTATCCGCTGCTGGAAGAAAATGAAAATAACAGCGACCGTGATCTGACTGATAACGAGAAAGATGACAGCAGTGAAGATGGCAAAAAAGATCAGGCCAAAAATAATCAGGGAAAGAATAATGAAAAAGGCAAAGGTGGCGGTAAAGCTGATAACGACAATGAAGATAAGGATCAAGACCAGGGCGCTAGTGGCAAGCAGGAGCAGCCGTCGTCAACGGGCGGCGGTACCAGAACTGATCAGCCTGAGTTAGATGGCGGAGCAGCAGAGCAGCCCGAAGCGTTAAGTGAGGCTGAGCGCGAGTCGTTAAATATACTCTGGCAACAGCGTTTAGCCGGTGCCGCGCAACAGGCAATGACAGCCGGCAAGCTGGGTGACTCGATGATGCGGCTGGTTGATTTTATGTTGCAGCCAAAACTACCGTGGCGCAGTTTGTTATCTCAGTATATGAGCGCGATCGCGCGAGATGATTATTCATACTCGCGTCCATCTTCACGTCGTGGCGATCCGGCTTTATTTCCCAGCCTGCGCAGTGCACAGTTAAATATCACCGTGGCACTGGATATTAGTGGCTCGATAAAAAATAAAGAGATCAATGAATTTGTCTCTGAAATCGATGCGATCAAAGGCACGGTCAGGGCACGTATTGTTTTATTGGCCTGCGATGCCGAAATGGCCGAAGGTGCGCCATGGGAGTTTGAACCCTGGGAAGAGTTTGCGGTAAATATGAAACTCAAAGGTGGCGGTGGTACTAAATTCACACCGGTATTTGACTGGCTAAATAAACAGGATTCAACACCAGATCTATTGGTTTATTTTACCGATGCCGTAGGTGAGTTTCCGCAAGCCGAACCTAATTATCCGGTGATATGGCTAGTGAAGGGAAAAGCCAAGGTACCTTTCGGCCAGCGTATCCAGCTCAACTAAAACCTGTGCATTTGAGGGTGGATAAGGTAAAAGCAATTCTAAGTGAGGAGGGCTTAATCTTAAAGAGATCGAGATACTAAGAATGATAAATATAAAACCTCATAGTCTTGTATGGTGTGCCGTACCGTACCTGTTATTGCGGTCATCTTGTTAATTCGTTCTTTATTTTTTATTGATAGAAATGAAAGCCAGATTGAAAAAGTGTGACTGGCACAGGTAAAACAACAGGCTGTTGTCTATCTGGATGGCATTAGCGCGGATGTCCAGCAGCAGAAAACGTTTTCTAAAGAATATTTTCAGAGCCTGATTGAGCAGCGACATAAATAAACCAACGAGGTTTTATCGTTTGCGGTCTATAAAAGGCATGTTTTTGAGCCGTCCGGTCATATTGCGGCGCATAGTCACGGCTTGCCTCAAACCAAGAAAACCAGCACACAAAAATATTCCGCGGTATTTGAAAGCGGAGAGATGATTCTCGGTGATGCTGGGTAAACGCTATGGTTTAAACCAAGATGAATTGCATTTACTGAAACAGGGAACCTTGATGCACGATCTGAGTAAGATCGGGATCACAGGCGGCATCTTAAATAAAACTGAAGCACCGGATGAGCATGAATTCGAGAGCATGAAAAAGCACCCGGAAATGACGGTCGTTATCATGCGCCCCTTATCTCGTTTTAAAGCCTTGTGCAGATCGCTGGCTGGCATCATGAGCGCTGGGATGGTGCTGGTTATGCTGACGGGTTTAAAGG
>JAOUKT010000008.1 GCA_029882395.1 Gammaproteobacteria bacterium | reverse complement strand
AAAGCAGAGCTTATAAAGCTTAAAATAGAACAGCGGAAAATACAGCTGTCTGAGCTGTCTTCAGTACAACAGATGTTTGTTTGCAACAGTATTTGGGGGATAGTCCCCGTCACAGGCTGTGGGTCATATCGGTTTGAAATCGGCAATGACTGCAGGCAATTGCAAGCGGAAATAAATAAGGAAAAAAATGCGGTCTCTTATGTTGTTTAAAAATAAAATAAAAATATTGACCAGCTTTTTAGTCATTATGGGGTTGTTTTTTGTATGGGATAGTTATCGTTTTATGCAGACAGCCATGACATTGCCTGAAAACGGCATGAATTACACCTTTAACCGTGGTTCTTCGGCCTCGCATTTAATTATTGATCTGTCTAAAAAAGAGATCATCAGTCAGCCGTTTTATTTTAAGTTATGGGGCAAACTGTCGGGTAAGAGTAAAAGCCTGCAGGCCGGTGAATATTTTCTTGCGCACGGGCTGACGCCATTTCAGTTACTGAGCAAAATGAATAAAGGTGATGTCAAACTTTACGCCTTTACCATTATCGAAGGCTGGAATTTTAAACAACTGATGCAGGCCGTTATAGCGGATCAGAATATAGTACATAAACTCAATGCAAGGTTTACTAATGAGTCAGTGATGCAGAGTCTGGGTTATGCTGGGCAGCATCCGGAAGGGCGTTTTTACCCGGATACCTACCGGTTTCCGGCAGGCACTACCGATATTCAGTTTTTAAAACGTGCCTATGAAGAAATGCAGCAACAGCTGGAAAAGCAATGGCAAAACCGAGCCAAAGACTTACCGTTAAAGAATTCATATGAAGCACTGACTCTTGCCTCTATTGTAGAAAAAGAAAGTGCAGAGCCATCTGAAAGGCCGGTTATTGCCGGTGTTTTTGTTAATCGCCTGATTAAAAACATGCGTTTACAAACTGATCCGACAGTTATCTATGGCATAGGTGATGAATATAAAGGCGATATTCGTTATCGTCATTTAAGAGAAGACACGCCTTACAATACCTATACGCGAAAAGGCCTGCCACCAACACCGATTGCGATGCCGGGGCTTGAGGCAATCAACGCTGCCTTAAATCCCGAATTAACCGGTTATTTATATTTTGTTGCCACGGGTGAAGCAGGTAAGCATTATTTTTCTTCAAGTAATGCAGAACATCAGCGGGCAGTGACAAAATACCAGCGATATAAACGCAAAAAGAAAAAAAATAATGACTAAAGCGCAATTTATTACACTTGAAGGTTCAGAGGGCGTAGGTAAAACAACCAATCTTGAATACATTGAATCATTGTTAAGAGACAAGGCGATCGATTATGTTGTTACCCGTGAACCGGGTGGCACGGATCTGGGTGAGCAGCTGCGTGAATTACTGTTAGGTCATCAGCATACCGGTATGGCTGATGATACGGAACTGCTGATGATGTTTGCAGCCAGAGCCGAACACCTTGATAAAGTAATCAAGCCTGCACTTGCAAGAGGTCAATGGGTGCTGTGTGATCGTTTTACAGATGCTACCTATGCATACCAGGGCGGTGGGCGTGGTATAGACCCGCTACGCATTAAAATCCTTGAGGATTATGTGCAGGGTGATTGCCGGCCCGACTTAACGTTATTATTAGATGCACCGATTGAGATCGGGCGAGAGCGGGCCGGTAAACGTAGTGCGCCGGATCGTTTTGAAAAAGAGCAGGCGGCGTTTTTTAATAAAGTACGTGCGGCCTACCTGCAGCGTGCCAGTGATGATTCGAAGCGCATAAAAGTGATTGATGCCTCGCTTGAACTGGATGCGGTTAAACTGCAAATTGATCATCAGATGCAGTCTTTTTTTAATCATCTGAATAGTAATTAATATGTATCACTGGCAACTTCAACAGCGCGATTATCTAAACGCAATGCTCTCGGTGGACAAGTTTCCGCATGCATTGTTGTTTACCGGCCCGGATGGCACCGGTAAAAAAGAGTTTGCTATTGATTATGCGAAAAAATTATTATGCAGCTCGGGTGCTGATGAAGCCTGTGGTCAATGTCATTCTTGTGACGTGTTTTTAGCGCATACACATCCGGATTATTTAAACATTGCCCCGGCTGATGAAAATAAAGCAATTGCTGTTGATGTTATTAGAGAGCTGATTGTCAAGTTAACAAAAACCAGCCAGTTCGGTGGCAAGACTGTCGCCATCGTAGAAAATGCAGAACAGCTGAACAGAAACTCGGCCAATGCCTTATTGAAGACGCTGGAAGAGCCTACTGCAGATACTATTCTAATACTGGTGTGCTCATTTCCGCATCGTCTATTGCCTACAATACGCAGTCGTTGCCTGCAACTGGCGTTTCCCATACCTGAAAAACAAACCGCGTTGAGCTATATGCAACAACACGGTGTTGATGACGCTGAGCTGTATCTGCAGCTGTCACATGGCTCACCCCTGAAAGCCTGTCAAATGGCCGGCACTGAGTTGGCAGAACAAAGAAAGTCTGTGCTAAAGAGCTTGATAAAAACATCCCGGGGCCAGGCCATATCAGCGGCGATGAAAGAAATAGAAAAGATCCCGTTAAAAGCCACATTAGACTGGAGTATTGATTTCTGTGATGATCTTATCCGGGTAATATCCCAGGGTGAGCAGGCTGTATTAACACATGTTGATGTCAGAGAAGTCCTGTGCAAAATGGCAGGCTGCTGCCAGGTTCAAGCCCTGTATCATTTCAGAGACCTGTTGATAGAAAGGAAGAAGCAGTCTAATATTGCTTTAAATACGCAACTTCTGCTGGAAGATTTGCTAATATTATGGAAACAAGCCTTTTAAATGCGTTACTTATCAGTATAAGGCCTGTTAACAGAAAATGAGATAATGATATGGCTGTGCCCGGTAAAACGCCAAGACAAGGCATCTTGTCACTGACAATCAAAGATAAAGCAGCGTTATATGCCGCTTATATGCCCTTTATTATGAACGGCGGTTTGTTTATACCCACTAACAAACAATATAATATTGGCGAAGAGGTCTTCATGTTGCTAACCTTAATGGATGATACCTCTCGCATGCCAGTGGCCGGTAAAATAATCTGGATCACACCGCAGGGGTCTCAGGGTAATAAAACCACCGGCATAGGTGTGCAGTTTAGCGTGCAGGATAATGGCGAGACGCGCAATAAAATTGAAACGTATCTGGCAGGGGCGTTAAAAGCCGACAGATTGACTCATACTATGTAGTCGGCTGCTGCAGTATATGAAAAACCAAAAAGACTCTGAGGAGTCTTTTTTTTTATACAACTTAAAAACGGGTTAGAAAATTGTTTATTGATTCACATTGCCATCTTGACTGTATTGAACTGAATGACTACAACGACAATCTGTCAGAGTTAATGGCTGAAGTTGAGGCAAACGGTGTAGAGCATATGTTATGTGTCTGCATCGATCTGTTTGAGTTTGATAAAATGTACGATGCTGTAAAAGGCTTCAGTCAGGTCTCGGTTTCGGCAGGCATGCACCCGACACATGCTGTTGGCGATGCATTGTCGGTGGACACCCTGCTTGACTATGTAAAAAGAAAAGAGGTAGTGGCTGTCGGTGAAACCGGGCTTGATTATTTCTACCAGAAAGATAAACCCGAATGGCAAAAGCAGCGTTTTCGCCATCATATAACAGCCGCCAAAGCCGTTAACAAGCCGGTTATTGTGCATACACGTGATGCCGCAGAAGACACCCTGCGTATCATTAAAGAAGAGTCAGCTAAAGACTGTGGCGGTGTGATACATTGTTTTACTGAAGACTGGGCCTTTGCTAAAGCGGCGCTGGAGCAAAATTTTTATATATCATTTAGCGGCATCACCACTTTTAAGACAGCCGAACAAATCCGTGAGGTGGCGAGGAAGATGCCTGTGGATCGTATTTTAATTGAAACAGACTCACCTTATCTGGCACCCGTACCGAAACGGGGTAAACAGAACCAGCCGGATTATGTAAGATTTGTTGCCGATTGCATTGCCAGTGAAAGAAACATGAGTGTTGAAGAAGTGGCTGCAATCAGCAAGACAAACTTCTATAATTTTTTAAATAATCAGTGAAGTAATTTAATTATTGGCCGCGATAGTCTGCTAATGACAGAGGCTTTTATAAACGGGCAAGCGTTCTGTTTTTGGTCAGGCGATTGAGCAGTGTAATAAATTCGGCTCTTGGCATGAGTTCAAAACCAAGTGTTTTTAAGTGAGGTGAGTATACCTGGCCATCGATCAGTTTGAAGTCTTTTTGAATTAACTGCTGGCAGAGTTCAGCAAAAGCTACTTTAGATGCATCATTGACACGGCTGAACATCGACTCACCAAAAAAAACCTTGCCTATGGCTAAGCCATATAAACCGCCCACTAATACGTTGTCTTGCCAGCATTCAACCGAGTGTGCATAACCCGTCTGATTGAGATTGTTATAAGCCTGGCGCATTTCTGTTGAGATCCAGGTGCCCGATTCATTTTTGCTAAGTTCTTCCCTGGGTTCTGCACAGGCGCTGATCACGTCATCAAAACAGCGGTTATATGTCACCTTAAATAATTTTTTGTTGAGGGTTTTTTTTAAGCTTTTTGAAATTTTGAGCGCGGAAGGTATTAGCACGCACCGTGGCTCCGGTGACCACCACAAAATCGGTTCACCTTCATTGTACCAGGGGAAAATACCGTGGCAGTATGCATTCACTAATCTCGGCGTCGATAGGTCGCCTCCGGCGGCCAGAATCCCGTTGGGCTCCTGCCATGCGGTCTCAACATCTGGAAATTCAAGGCTTTCCGGATCGAGCCAGGGGATGTATTTTTTTTGCATTTTGTATGGCGTAAGGCAGGCTGGCTGCTAAACTAATAAATTAAAACTATTCTACCTAAAAAAACCGGGATATAAAGCATTGAAAACCCTGAATGAGCTCTCAGTATTAATGGTTGAACCATCAGCCACACAGGCAAAAATCATAACAAATGAACTACATGATGCTGGGATAGAGAAAATTGAGTACGTTTCAACAGGTGAGGAAGCGTTTGAACACATGAAACAAAAACATTGTGACTTAACCATCAGTGCAATGTATTTGTCCGATATGTCCGCTATCGAGCTGGTTCAAAAGATACGTGCAGATGATGATTTGATGGACATAGCCTATATATTAATTTCCAGTGAAACCAGTAAACAAATGCTTGAACCAATAAGACAGGCAGGTGTTACGGCGCTGTTACCCAAACCCTTTGAGGCCGGGCTTTTCAGAAAGGCATTATATAATTCACTGGATTACCTTGACCCGGATGATTTGCAGTTAGATCATCTGGTAGTTGAAGACATAAAGGTATTAATTGTAGATGACAGTGATTTTGCCCGTAAACAGATTCATCGTGTGCTCTCTGAGATGGGGGTGGAACACTTTTTTGAAGCCAATGACGGTGCTACCGCAATACCTATTATTGACGCGAATTTTCTGGATCTCATCATTACGGATTACCACATGCCGGATGTAGATGGTCAGGCACTGACCGATTATATTCGTAATGAAAGCAATCAAAAATCAGTACCTTTATTGATGGTCACATCTGAAGGTGACGAAAATGTGTTAACGACAGTCCAGCAGTCCGGTGTTTCCGCTATCTGCAGCAAGCCTTTTGAAGTTAATGCTGTCAAATCATCGATAGAAAGGTTACTGGCTGAATATTAACCAGTCTCAGTTTTGAAAGGTGAACGCTTACACATGTCTTCGTAATGCTGTTGCATGTACTCGGTTTCACGCTGGCAATGGGCGATGATCAGCGGCCGAAACTGATCATCCTCAACCCAGTGGCTGGACCAGGTTTTTGTAGCTAAAAAGCCTCTTGAGATTTTGTGTTCACCCTGGGCGCCGGGTTCAAAACACGATAGATTGTTTTCTATACAATATTCGATTCCCTGATAATAACACACCTCAAAATGCAGCCCGTCGTAGTCTTCGAAGCATCCCCAGTGGCGACCATACAGTGTATGTTTGCCAACAATGCAGATCGCACCGGCGACCATTTTGTTATCGTGATAGGCAACAATAGCCAGTAATTTATCTTTTATAGCCTTGAAAAAGTCCAGGGTTAGGGTCGCGGAGCCGGATTTTTTCATAAAAGTAATCTGATAAAATTTATAAAGCTGCTGCCATTGTTGATGGCTCAGATCACAGCCTTTAATTCGTTCAATGGAGACATTGGCATTAATAACTTTTTTTCTTTCCTGGCGGATGTTTTTTCTTTTTTTGGGTTTCAAAAACGATAAAAAATGATCGAAGTTTTCATAGCCGTGGTTTCTCCAGTGATATTGGCAGTCAATGCGCTGGAAAAAACCGTTTGATTTTTGCTGCTCGGTGACCTCTTTATCTAAAAACAGATTATGAATGCTCGATAGCTTCAGTCTTTGTGCAAGCTCAAGGCTCAGCTCTGTCAGCCGTTTAACGATGAGTTCGCGATCTGAATCGGGATGAGACAAAAACCTCGGGCCATTGGCTGGCGTGAAAGGAATGGCAGTGACCAGTTTAGGGTAATACTGCTTTCCTGCCTGACGATAGGCATCGGCCCATGACCAGTCAAAAACAAATTCCCCATATGAGTTATTTTTAAGGTAGGCGGGCGCAGCACCGATCAGCCGGCCATTTTCATGAATTAACAGATAGCTGGGAAACCAGCCATACGGCTGCAAACACTGGTGTTGTTCCAGCGCCAGAAGGAAGTCGTGCTGGATGAAAGGGTTGGCGTCACCTGCCAGTTCATTCCATGAATCGGCAGGGATCTGTTCGAGACTGTCGCAGGTTGACAGTTGCATTTTCTTGCGGTGTTAACTATTTTGAATCAAGGTCATCAAGGTAACGTTCGGCATCAAGAGCTGCCATGCAGCCTGTGCCGGCCGATGTGATGGCCTGTCGATAAATATGATCACTGACATCACCGGCAGCAAAAATGCCGGCAATGCTGGTTTGAGTGGCATTGCCCTCATTGCCAGACTGCACTTTCAGGTAACCATTATGCATCTCTAACTGGCCATCAAAGATAGCCGTATTGGGACTGTGGCCAATAGCAATAAAGGCTCCCATGACAGCGATGTCTTTAGTGCTGTCATCCTTAACGTTTTTGATACGGATGCCGGTCACACCCGTGTCATCACCTAACACCTCATCTAATACCGAATCCCACTCTATGCTGACATTGCCCGATTTTGATTTTTCAATCAGGCGATCCGCGAGGATTTTTTCAGAGCGGAACTGGTCGCGGCGGTGAACGATGACAACCTCAGAGGCAATGTTGGAAAGGTACAGGGCTTCTTCAACAGCGGTATTGCCGCCACCAATAACGGCGACTTTTTGGTTGCGATAGAAAAAGCCGTCACAGGTCGCACAGGCAGAAACACCTTTGCCTTTAAAGGCTTCTTCCGATTCCAGTCCCAGGTACTGGGCACTGGCTCCGGTTGCAATGATTAACGCATCACAGCTGTATTCATTATTGTCACCGATAAGTCGGTAAGGCTTTTGATCAAGTTTGGTGGTATGAATGTGGTCGAAAATGATTTCGGTGCCGAAACGTTCAGCATGTTTTTTCATGCGCTCCATTAATTCCGGTCCTTGCACACCGGCATCATCGCCAGGCCAGTTGTCGACTTCGGTGGTAGTGGTAAGCTGGCCACCCATTTCCATTCCGGTGACTAAAACAGGGTTTAGATTGGCGCGGGCTGCATAGACGGCAGCGGTGTAACCGGCTGGGCCTGAACCCAGAATTAATAGACGACAATGTTTCACTTCACTCATTTGAATCGGTTCCCGGATAATTTATACAGTTATTCAGTTAATAATAGAATGCGCATATATTAGCATCCGCTTGCGCATTTTGGTAATAATCTGGCTCAGCAAACAGCGATAAATTCAATTGTTATTTTTAATCGCATCTATAGGCATTCTTTACATGTAGAGGTTTGCAAGACCATAATAAGTGTGTCAGCACTCATGGAGTTGGGATAAATGAAAATAGGCATACCAAAAGAAATAAAAACCATGGAAGGAAGGGTTGCGTTAAGCCCTCAGGCCTGTGCGAACCTTATCAGTAATAAACATTCCGTTTTTATCGAACAGTCAGCCGGGCTGTTAAGTGGTTATAGTGACGAAGCCTACCAGCAGAGCGGCTGCCAGATTGCGAGCTCAGCGAAAGCGCTCTATGCTCAGGCTGAACTCATCGTCAAAGTGAAAGAGCCTCAGGCACAAGACTTAAAATATCTGCAGCCACATCATACATTATTCTGTTTTTTACACCTGGCGGCCAATAAACAGCTGGCGGATCAGCTTTGTGACAGCGGTTGCACCGCGATTGCTTTTGAAGATATCGAAAACGAGCAACATCAGCTCCCCATTCTGGCATCCATGAGCCAGATTGCCGGCCGTTTAGCCGTGCAAATCGGTACACACCTGCTGCATCAGCCAATGGGTGGCTGTGGCTTGCTACTCGGTGGTGTGGCAAACGCAGAACGCGGCAAGGTTGTGGTGCTGGGGGCCGGCGTTGCCGGTGAGCAGGCCGCTCAGCTTGCCGCCAATATTGGTGCAGAGGTTATGGTGTTTGATATCGATACCGCCAAATTAGACCGATTACAGCAATTTTCCAATAATATTAATACTCAGTTTGCTTATGCCGTGGCGATTGAAGAGGCTTTAAAAGAGGCTGATCTTGTGATTGGTGCGGTTCTGGTTGCGGGTAAAAAAGCGCCGCATATCGTCACCGAGGAAATGGTGAAATCGATGAAAAAGAACGCGGTGATCATCGATATTGCGATTGATCAGGGCGGCTGTGTAGAAACCATGAACGTCACCGATTATCTGTCGCCTACGTTTATAAAACATGATGTGATTCATTTTGGCGTCGCCAATATGCCCGGCGCGGTGCCGAGAACGGCATCACAGGTACTATCATCGGTCATTACGCCTTCAGTCTTAAAAATAGCTGGTTCGGGAGGCTTAGAGCAGGAGAGCATTAAAAAGGCTGTTAATATCCAGTCAGGAAATATCGTTCATGCGCAGCTTCTGGAGCAGTTTAAGATGATTTAGTTGCTATTTTTATAAGCATTTAACTGATTTTCAAAATTTAACTCTAAAAACAAAGTTTTACTGCAATTTAGCCGAATAATCGTTATCATTTTA
Organism: Gammaproteobacteria bacterium; assembly: GCA_029882395.1. Classification (GTDB taxonomy): domain Bacteria; phylum Pseudomonadota; class Gammaproteobacteria; order SZUA-229; family SZUA-229; genus JAUVDT01. The sequence goes on along the minus strand of JAOUKT010000008.1, from coordinate 73,407 downwards.
ACTCTTTTTTAAAGAATTTTCAGGGGATAGTAATTGGCGCAAGCTCGTCGAACCAAAGAGGCAAAATCGTTGCCTCGTTTGACTACGCATATCGGGCGTGGAGTAAGAGAAGGAGTGCTTTTTGTGCTATTGGCTGTCGGTTTGTTTTTACTGGCCGCGATGATTACCTATAACCCGGCTGATCCAGGCTGGTCCCATGCCGGCCCCCGTGATGTGATTCACAATTATACCGGCCATGCCGGCGCCTGGTTTGCCGATGTGTTTTTATACCTCTTCGGTTATTTATCCTACCTCTTTCCTTTTATGATCGCATATAGCGGCTGGCTGGTATTGCGAGGCAAAAGAGAAGATCAGGTTGTCGATTATAAAATCCTCAGCATGCGCTGGTTCGGCTTCTTTTTAACCTTGATAGCCGGCTGTTCCTTAGCCAGTATTCATTTTTATATTGCTGCAGGTATTCTACCCCTCGATGGTGGCGGCATTCTGGGGCGATATTTAGGCAATGCTTTAATTGATGTTTTTGGCCTGTTAGGCTCTACCTTGCTCTTGCTTGCTGTATTAATGGGCGGAGTCACTTTGTTCACAGGGCTTACCTGGCTGGGCATCATGGATGTTATCGGCATGCTCTGCCTTAAAATGTTTGAGCTGAGTGTTTCAAAAATCCAGCAGTTCAGAGAGTCAAAAGAAGTCAAAAAAGCGGGTGAAGTGGCTAAAAAAGCCAGAAAAGAAATTGTTAGAAAAGAACAGCAAAAAGCCGTCAATCGTAAAACGCCGGTCCGCATCGAACCGGTGATTAAAAAGCCCGAGGTTAGCGAGAGAGCAATCAAAGAATCACAGATCCAGCTTTTTGATGCACCCAATACCACCATTCCACCGTTACGGTTGTTAGATGATGCCAAACACACGGCGAGTGGCTTCTCGAAGGAAGCGCTGGAAGCACTGTCAAAGCTGGTTGAGTTAAAACTGGCTGATTTCGGGGTTGAGGTAGAAGTGGTGGCGGTTCACCCCGGACCCGTCATCACCCGGTTTGAACTGGATCTTGCACCGGGCATCAAGGCGGCAAAAATCACCGCCTTATCCAAAGACCTGGCGCGTTCATTATCGGTGCCCAGCGTGCGGGTGGTTGAAGTGATCCCCGGTAAATCAGTCGTCGGTCTCGAAATCCCGAATGAAGACCGTGAAATCGTCTACCTCAGCGAAATCTTACAATCAAAAGAATTTGATAAAGCCACTTCGCCTTTAACCGTCGGACTGGGTAAAGATATTTCCGGTAATTCTGTGGTCGCGGATATTTCAAAAATGCCTCATCTGCTGGTTGCGGGCACTACCGGTTCGGGTAAATCGGTTGGCATTAATACCATGTTAATCAGCCTGCTGTATAAAAGCACGCCACAAGAATTGCGCCTGATCATGGTTGATCCAAAAATGCTGGAACTGAATGTCTATGATGATATTCCGCATTTGTTGACGCCGGTTGTGACCGACATGAGTGATGCCGCCAATGCATTGCGCTGGAGTGTTGGTGAAATGGAAAAACGTTATAAGTTAATGGCGGCGCTGGGCGTGCGCAATATCACCGGTTATAACAAAAAAGTTAACGATGCGATAAACGCCGGTGCCGCCATTAAAGACCCGCTATTCAAACGTAAAGACGCGGAAGAGGGCGCTGAGCCAGAAGATTTAAAATCATTGCCTTATATTGTAATTGTGATTGATGAGTTTGCCGATTTAATCATGGTTGTTGGTAAAAAAATTGAAGAACTGATCGCCAGACTGGCACAAAAAGCACGTGCCTGTGGCATTCATCTTATCCTCGCGACCCAGAGGCCTTCTGTTGATGTCATTACCGGCTTAATTAAATCCAATATCCCCAGTCGAATTGCCTTTCAGGTTTCATCAAGGATTGATTCACGAACAATTCTTGACCAGATGGGAGCGGAACAATTATTAGGTCATGGCGACATGTTATACATGAACGCAGGACAGAATATCCCTGAACGAGTGCACGGAGCATTTGTCGATGACCATGAAGTACATAATGTGGTCAACCATATTAAAGAGCAGGGCAAGCCTGAATACATCAGTTCTATTCTGGAAGATAACAGTGAAGCCGGCATGCTGCCAGGAGAAGTGGCCGCTAATAAAGAAGGCGACAGTGATGTGCTTTATGACGAAGCCGTGAAAATAGTCACTGAGAGCAGAAAAGCGTCTATATCATATGTGCAAAGAAGATTGCGTATTGGTTATAACCGTGCCGCCAGCATGATAGAAGAAATGGAAGCCAGCGGGGTTGTATCAGGCATGCAAACAAACGGCAGTCGTGAAGTGCTTGCGCCGCCACCAGTCGATGTCTAACTTAAAAGAAAAGATAATGAAACTACGTTTAAATATATTATTTACAATACTGGCTTTCTTTTTTTGTCATGTTCAAAGTGTTTATGCCGCCAATACCGGTGCCCAGCAATTAAAGACATTTTTAAACAAGTCAGTTAGTTTTAGCGCCGCCTTTAGCCAGAGTCTTTTCGATGAAAATGGCATTGAGCTGCAGTTCTCGGCGGGTAATTTTTCATTACAAAAACCAGGCAAGTTTGTCTGGGACTATGAGGAGCCATACAAACAGGTCATTATGTCAAATGGCAAATTGATCTGGCTTTTTGACAGTGAACTGGATCAGGTCACTATCAAACCTGTTGAATCTTCATTATCTAAAACATCGATGGTTTTATTGTTCAATAAAAACGATATCGAAGATGATTTTAAAATATTGACCATGGATGTGCTTGATGGGGTTAACTGGCTGGAATTGGTTGCCATTAAACAGGATGCCGAATTCAGCAGTATTTTTATAGGCATGAAAAACAACCTCATTGACAGTATAAAAATGATTGATGGTTTTGGGCAGACAACACTTATTAAGTTCACTAAAATTTCAACGGCTGTAAAATTTAAAGCCGGGTACTTTAATTTCATTATTCCGAAAAATGCTGATGTTATTGGTGGTGAATGAGCTTGTCTCAGACGCCTGTATATCGACCGCTTGCGGACAGGGCCAGGCCAGAAAAATTTTCTGATTATATCGGTCAGGAACATATACTGGCAGCCGATAAACCACTTCGTATTGCTATTGAAAATGAACGCCTGCATTCAATGGTGTTCTGGGGGCCGCCGGGTACCGGTAAAACAACGCTTGCAAGGATGATTTCAAACTATTGTAATGCGCAGTTTTTAAGTATATCTGCAGTACTGGCAGGTGTTAAGGATATACGCCTGGCGATTGAGCAGGCTAAACAATACCAGCAGGTATATAACAAACCAACCATTTTATTTGTTGACGAAGTTCACCGCTTTAATAAATCACAGCAAGATGCCTTTCTTCCTTTTGTTGAAGATGGCACCGTTTTTTTTATCGGCGCAACAACTGAAAACCCGTCTTTTGAATTAAATAATGCACTACTTTCGCGTACCAAAACCTATGTTTTAAAAAGCATCAGCGATGAAAGTCTGCTCAAGGTGCTCAAAAATGCGTTAGCCTCTGATGTGGTTTTAGCAGAGCAAAAAATCGAGATCAGCGATGAGCTGTTATTAATAATTGCAAAAGCTGCTGATGGTGATGCAAGGCGTTCACTAAATTTGCTTGAAATTGCTGTTGAGCTGGCTGACAGTGATGCTGATAAATTAGTGATCAGTAAAGCCACTATTAATGCGGTGACAACGGAAGGCCTGAGACGCTTTGATAATAAAGGCGAGCTATTTTACGATCAGATTTCCGCATTCCATAAGTCGGTCAGGGGCAGTAGTCCGGATGCGGCTTTATACTGGTACTGCCGAATGATTGATGGCGGCTGTGATCCTTTGTATGTTATCAGAAGAATGGTTTCCATAGCCAGTGAAGACATCGGCAATGCAGACCCCAGAGCATTACAGGTGGCGCTAAATGCCTGGGATGCATTTAAGCGCCAGGGCGCACCTGAAGGTGAACTGGCCGTTGCTCAGGCCATTACATATCTTGCATCAGCACCGAAAAGCAATGCCGCTTATATGGCCTTAAACGCGGCGAAGATAGCGGCAAAACAATATGGCACGCTTGAAGTGCCACTGCATTTGCGAAATGCGCCAACAAAACTAATGCAAGAACTGGATTACGGCAAAGCTTATCGTTATGCGCATGATGAAACCGATGCCTTTGCTGCCGGCGCCACTTATTTTCCGGACGCAATGGGTGAGCAGGAGTTTTATCATCCGGTACAACGTGGTCTGGAAATTAAAATTAGTGAAAAACTAAACAGACTAAGAGCACTAAATAAATCGACAAAATAACACAGGTTTTGCCAGGTATTAAGCAGTATCAAAGCACGATCTGGCTGCTATTATAAACCTGTATTTTTGTTTTGTTGTTTACAGTTTAGCCGTATTTTAGCTATAAGGTTCATTGTTTTGCTGACATTATAACGACTTGCATAGGTTTAACTTGCCGGCTGATAGCAACGACTGGTGCCTGGTTTTTAATCTATCTTTTGTTTTTTAAAAGCATCTATATTAAAAACGTGAAAAACCACTCATTTTTTTATGTTCTCTAAAAAAATAATGCTCGCAGCTGAGCCTTGGTGCTGATACGATTGTCTGTACATAATAGTCAAAATAAATAATGCCATGAAAAATCATATAAATCAGTGCCAGGCATAAATCAAACCGGGAGCTCTAATGTTTAAGTCATTAAAAATACTCAGCGTAATACTTTTTTCATTTCTTTATATAACAGCTTGTGAACAGCTGGATGAGCTGGCCGTCGATGCTTCTACAGGTGAAGGCACTCAGTCCGCTGCCATTAGCAACATTGCGAGTTTTTCGTTAACGCCCAATGACTCGGTTAGCATTGTTAAAGACTTTTTAAGCTCAGAGCATTCCTATCTTCCTGAACTGTTAGGAAATAATGCTTTGAATGCGCATTATGACGATGGCACAAATGAAACGGTTGACTGCTGGGGTCATCATTATAACGCTGATATTAACGAGCATGTACTGCACTGTACGTCTCCTTCTACAGGTGGTGATATTTATTTGGGGCTTTCTTCTAGCGACACTAGTGTGATTTCATTTACCTATGAATGGAATACAACATATTATATGTCCTATTGGCAGCCTTTAATGGCAGGTACCACTCAAATAACCGGTAGATTATTATTTGCCGATAATACACCCGAGTTCACGCTGTATGTCACATTGAGTTCTGCTCCTTAAAATGTTTTTTTGAAAAAACCGGCTGTGCCATAAATTTCTGACATAGTTCGCATTAACTGTTATCAGTGATGATTTTTTAGTGCGGATTTATGATGACGATAGTGTCATGAGTGCAATGGCGCGAAGAGAAAAGCAACTCTGCTTAGCCCAGTGCCGCTTTGTCTGATATTAAAATAATCGGCTAACGGAATATTGATTAATACTTCGTTTAGGATCTTAGCGGTTAATAGCATTGATTTTTTTATAACATTGCATCGGATAAAATGAGCGGGCTTTAAAATTATCGGGTTGATTTATACCGAAGAGTATAAAGAATATATTATAAAAACAGGGATTATCATTTTATGGGTTTATTTTCAGGCTTTAATAAATCAATAACATTGTTATTAATTATCGTTTCTTTGTTGTCCTGTTCGTCAGCGCATGTTAAAGAAAAGAAAGATGTTGAAGATATTATTCCGCTGACAATGGCAAACATGCGCGGTCATCAGGCTTTGTACAATGAAGGTTATTTTGTCATTACTTCGAGTAAGGAAGCGCTTGAATATGCCAAAGAAAAGTCGGTTGTGTCATCCCGTCAGGCGGTTCTTTCTGCAGTTAGCTCAATCGCATCACGTAACAGCCAGTTTGCATCAGCCATTAAAAGCGATGTCTCTGACTCTGTTGAGTTAAGCGCTCAGACATTTTCACAAGGCACGCGTTTAACGCGAAAGATATTTTCTCAGACCAATAAGATCAGCACTATGCAGATAGACTATGGCAGAAAAAATTTAAGCAAAGCCTGGCATTCTCTGATCAAGGGCAATTTATACATTGGCAAGCGAACACAGGAAACCCGTGAGGCTCTGCTTTCTCAGCCGGGTAATTATTTTAAAAACCTGAATGATGATTTTTCTAATATCTATGATTTAACAGCGGATATGCAAATTGATTTTGCGCAGCGTATAGGCGATACCTGGTCCGGTGCTTTTTCCAAAGCCAGCCAGTCTTTTAGCGATGAGTACGAAGCCTCGGGGCAGTCGAATAATGCAATCGGTGGTTTGTTTCATATTATTAAGGGTTATATGAAGGGCCTGTATCAGGGCTTGTTTAAACCTGTTGCCAACACCGCCGCTGATACGGTCTCTGCCGGTGCACGGGGCGTAGCTCAGGTTGCCTTCTTGCCAACGGCGACGGTGGTCAGTGTTGCCGGTCGCACGGTTCAGGCAATAGGTACTACGGTTTATTACAGCGGCAAACTCGGAGTCGAAGTTATCTCACCTACCATCGAAGCCGGCTTTTTGAGTGGCTTGTCAATGCTCTCATTAGGTACGGTGCCATTAACTTATGTTACCGGTGCCGCTATCGGCTCAGTCAACCAGGTGGCTTTTACTACTGCGGCACCTGTTGTCGGAGTGGCCAGTGCGGCTGTGACGTCTGCTGTCGATACGGGAAAATACGTCGCCTTTGTCAGTTATGATGCCATCGCTGGTACCACAAAAGTGGTGATTAATCAGGCAAGCGCCGGTGTTGTACTTGGCTACAATGCATTACTTGCGATTCCCACGCATTTGATACTTGGTGTTTTTGATAGCGCCGTGTTCCTGGCTTATGACGGCCCGCGGCTTGTTATTGCCAGCGCAAAAGGTGAAATAGGAAACGCTTCATCAGAGCGTATTGATAGTTTGCCAGTAGGCAGTGTTGTTGACCTTAATGCATTAAAGCAAAAGGGTATTGATGTAAAAATCGTCTCCGATGATGCGGCTGTCATCAAGAATGTTGTCGAAGCGCTACCGGGAGACTTTCGTGAATAATAGAGTTAAATATAAAACGCTATGTTATGCCGTTATTTTCTCAGTGCTGGCGGGCTGTGCATCAACTCAGGCCACTGATGATCCGCTAAAATATTCAAAAAAACTGATTAAAGAAGGCCATAGCTCACTTTATACTCATGGTGCCTTTGCGGTACCCAATACACAGATTAAATTAATCCCGGCCGGCCCGGAACCGCTTGAGCTGGCAAAAGAAATGATGGGAATGCGAGCACGCGAGGCATTTCTTAGTGCCATTAAAAATGCCGCTGACGCGGTGTATATCATTCCGGAAGGTACCGAATTAAGTCTGGATATCGCTAAAAAAGTAGTTAAAAGCAGCCAAAAAGCAGGTTCCGGCATGACTGCTGTAACACGCAGCACGGGCATGTTGCTGATTAATAAGAGCAGTGATATTGCAAAATCAATGGTGCTTGATTCATGGCAGCTGGGCAAGGCCAGTGCCTCGTCTGTTGACCGGGTGGGCGTGGCGATAGAAAAGGCATCGATAAAAACCGGTGACAGCATGACTCAGGTAACCGATGCACTGGGGCAATCAATCGTAGAAGGCTCACTGGCGACTTCCAGCTGGTTGTCGCGTGAAGGAACAGAAGGTGCAAGACAAAGCCTGATCTATGCCGGTAATAAATTTATCAAAGGCTATGCGGCTGTACCCCGGCAACTGGGCAAAAGAGGCACCGCCATTGCACAGGCCTTTGCACCTGATAATTTTACAAAAGGTTTAAAGCGCTCCAATATTGTGCGCGAGCAATACAGTGAAACCTTTACCGATCTTATCGGCAGCACGGTCACTGATTACGGTAAAAATGTCGGTGAGTCATTTCGAAAAGCCGGGGAGTCTTTTGATGACACGGCAGGGCCCTTTGGTTTTTCCTTTGCCACTATTAAATGGATGCGCTGGGTGTTACAGGGCGTTTTATGGGATGGTTTAGTCAGCCCTGTTGTTAAGCTCAGTACAGGCTCGGTTGGTTATATTGCGGTGAACGCGGTTGCTTTTCCCGTCATGGTGGTCGTTGAGGAAGGGGTAGCGGCGACCAAACTGGCAGTAGAGGTCAGCTGGAATACAGCAGCGGCAGTATATGACCTGGTGGCACCAACGGCTGTTTCGGCTGTGGCTTCAGTTTATAGTGTTTTTCAGTTTACAGGCGGCAATCTGGCAGCGGGAGCTGCCGCAGTCGGTGGTGTTGCATTGGGTGGCGCAGAGCTGATAAGCGGTCAGGTTATTGGTCAGAGCGTTAAGGCTGTCGGTTATATTGCCGGTAAAGGGGTTCAGTATATAGGCGTTCCGCTGACTGCGGCCGGTGTCACCGTTGGCAGTGGTGCCGTCGGCGTTGTTGCCGGTAGTGCTGCAGCGGTCACCGGCGGCGCGGTGATGGTAGCGGGTGAAGCGGCTTCTGTCACAACTCAGGCCTTTGGTACCGTGATTGGAGGAGCAACCTTAGTTGCCGGTACCAGTGCCTCTGTGGTTGCAGGCGCCGGAGTCGGCATCTATGAGCTGAGCAAGGCCGTGATTGTGCCCGCCGGCTATGAACTGGGTGGTGGCATTGTTCTGGGCTACGGTACTATGGCTCAGTTAGGTGCCCATTCGGTGTTAGCGGTAGCCGATGCCTCATACATGGTGCTGTCTCTGGAAGGCCCTAAATGGGTTCTTTATGCGGTAACAGGAAAGCTGGGTAATGGTGACAAGCTACCAGTGGGCACGGTGCTGGATCTTGAAGCGATGCAGCAATCGGGTGAAGAGTTTAAATACCTGGACATTTCAAAAGAAGAAATGACATCCGTGGTTAACAGTATCTATGAAGAGCTTCCTGAGCAGCAAGATGAGGATTCGCCGGAGCAGTCGTTTTAACTGAAACACTCTCATTCTACGCAGTTGCCTGATCATAGCCTGGTTTTATCTTTAGCCGGCATCATTATTTAGGTTTGTTTTTAGTGACGGTTTAGTCTATTTATTATTGATGTATCGAAACTGGCGGTAAATATAAATGGCAACAATACTGTGTGTAGACGACTCTCAGGCCATACGCAGCATGATCAGGCTTGTATTAGAGCAACATGGGCATGAAGTGTTAATAGCAGAAGATGGTGTTGAAGCACTAGAGCTGGCCAGGAGTCAGGCGGTTGATCTGGTTTTAAGTGATGTCAACATGCCGAATATGTCAGGCAGCGGACTGGTCTCTAAACTCAGGCGTTTGGCCGATTATGCAAACACGCCTATTGTAATGGTCACTACCGAATCGGATGGTTATAAAAAAGATAAACTGAAGTCGCTGGGTGCTAATGGCTGGTTAAAAAAGCCATTTTCAGAGCAACAATTGACCAATGTGTTAAATCACTTTCTGAAGTAGGCGCTTAATCATCCCGGTATTTATACGGGTGCTTAAGCGCCATCTCGCCGGGGCCTTTGTCTGCTGGCCGGCCACTGCCTTCTGGCAACAGAACAGCATTAAGCCGGCAGCTGTTCGCTTACCACCTTATTGCGTCCTGTTTGTTTTGCTTTTAGAAGTGCAAGATCGGCCGAGTTAATGATGGCTTCGAGTTCCTGTTGCTTGTGGCGAAAAGCCAGGCCTAAACTAATAGTGACTTTCAGTTGAGTGTTTCCAATATGTAAAGGGTCTTCTGCTATCACGCTGCGGATACGCTGCGCAAGGTGCAGCGCATTATTGTTGTCGATTTCAGGTAAAAATATAAGCAGCTCATCACCACCCCAGCGTACTGCAATATCAATACTCCTTAACTGGGTCATGATTCTTTGGGCAATTAGTTTTAAGGCCTGATCACCGACGCTATGACCAAAGTCATCATTGATGGACTTAAATTTATCGATATCAATCATGATGATACTTAATGGCTGATTGATAAAACTGTCATTATCCATTATTGGTTTGGCAAGTTCATAAAAAGAGCGGCGATTATGTAATTCGGTGAGTGGGTCGAAGTTGGCTAACTGTTCAGATCTGACCCTGGACAGTTCACGGATTTTTATTTGTTTGACCAATGCGAAGGCAAAGATACTGGCTTCAATGCTGACACCTATCTCGGCGCCATGAAAACTGAGCTGGCTATAGGGGATGACTCCCATCACCGAAAGACCTGTCGACAATACACCGAGCATGCCAAAAGTTGCGGCGGAAAAAAAGTACCTACCTTCACTTATGCGGTTAATGTTTACTATGCCGAGTGCCAATAAAATGGCCGCCATGCCGTTTGTAAATATAAAAGCTGTTAAGACGCCGGCGGCCTGACTTTGAAACAGAAGAGACAGACTGATGCCAGTCAAGCCTGATAACTGATAGCCACGCACTATTTTGTAGGACAGAGGAGAATTGTTTTTTAAAAGCAGAAATTTACTGGCGAAGCTTAAAGCAAACAGACTATAGATGACCATCATGCTGATCACCATATAGTTCTGGATCACAGGGTAATCAGGCAATAACCAGCTAATACTGAGGCCGGTATAACCAATATTTACAATAATAAAACAAATAATAACAAGGCCGTAATATAAATATGGCTGCCTTTTTAAGACATGATAGAACATCAGGTTGTAGGCGATTAATGCAATCAGAAAACCATAAAGCAGGCCATAAAGCATACTTGCGTTGCTGTCATTTGTCGCCGCTTCAGAGAGTGTCGAGAGTTTAATCGGCAAGACCATGGGGTCACTGGTCTGGGCTCTTATAAAAACCTGGTTAGTGCCCTGAGTAAAATCCAGCTCAAAAACCACACCCGCTCCCGGCACGATATTATTATTACCTGCTATACGGTCACCGCCCTGGAAGCGCTGTATTTCACCACGGCTGTTAATCAGGTATAAATCGATGTTGTCTATCCAGCTGACGCCGCCTGTAAGGCGGTATCTTTGTGTCTGAATGCCTGTGTTCTGTATATTGAAATGAAGCCAGACAGGAGGCGATAGAATTCCAAATGTTAATGTGTTTTCAGCCCTTTTTGTAAAATCCCCCGACGTTAATAAAGCCCGGGCGGTCGCTAGCGAGAGGCTTTGATCGCTTTCTTTATAAAAACTGATAGTAGTAGAATCGATTGCAATATCTGCAAGTGCATAGGTAGAGTGAAAGAGCCAGATTGATATAAATAATAATAAATTAATGCGCATATCTGAAATGTTAGCTGATGAAGAAAGAGTCATTCTTGTTATTCATATTAATATCTTTTTGTATTTATAAATAAGTATGATGCTAATCATTATGCAATGCAACATTGTATGCTGATTTCATTCGAAAAAATATAAGCCGGTTTTAGCGGATGCCCGGGACTAGTCTCTTAAAATAATAGTTTATTCTTTTTTGGCATTGCAAAGTCTTTATCAATTGATTGTAAACCTGCCGCTAAGACGGCTTGGCTGAGAACAGAAGATGATTGCACTCGTTTGCTGTTATTACAGGCCGAGTAACAGTGTCACTATGGGTTTTTGTGCGTACAGGGAGGGCTGAGTCATCTGCCACTATAAAGGTAATAGTCCTTGCCATCTTATTGGATAAGTTGACAGTGCGCTTTAAACCGTTATCAGGCGGCGTTGTATCTGATATACCTGGAATTATAAAAAACAAATAAATATACAATGAGTCTTTGCTTTACGACGGTGATGGCTGTTGAGTTTGATAGCTTATAAATCATGGCAAGCTTTTCAGGCGCTGATCAGTTGACCTGTGTCAAGTTGATTGGTTTAACAAATGTTAGACTCGCATTTCAGCTTGAAGTTAGCATTTTATCTAAATGAAATAGTTCATCATACTGACGGGTTACTATGAGGCTTTCTGATTACGTTAATACCTTCGGACAAAAAATGTTGCAAACATATGGTGAACGCGTGCATAAGATTTCATTGAATGCAAACCTTACCTGCCCTAATCGTGATGGTACAAAAGGTATTGGCGGTTGTACTTTTTGTAACAATAGTTCCTTTAATCCTGATGCTCGAAAGCCATCAACAATTTCTCGCCAGTTAGAGGCAGGTCGACAGGTGATCGAAAAGCGAACTGGGGCAAGAAAATACCTTGCTTACTTTCAGGCTTATACTAATACCTACGGAGATCTTCAGCAGTTAAAATCGCTTTATGATCAGGCCTTGTCTGAAGAAGATGTGATTGGCTTATCAATTGGTACACGACCTGACTGTTTACCTGAAGCGATACTGGACTTACTGGCAGATTATCAGGAGAAAGGTTTTGAAATATGGCTTGAGTTAGGATTGCAGTCTGCATTTGATGCTACCTTAAAACGAATAAATCGCGGGCATGATTATTCTGCATACCGTAAAGCAGTTTATCAGGCCCATGCACGGCAATTAAAAGTCTGTACACATTTGATCATAGGCTTACCGGGTGAAAACAGCCGTCACTTTGAAACGAGTCTGCAGCGAGTTCTTGAAGAGGGTGTTGAAGGCTTAAAGTTACACCCGTTACATGTCGTTAAAGGTACCCAGCTGGCCAGACAATGGTGCAGAGATGAATATTCACCGTTAAGTCTCGAAGCATATGTAGTAATAGCCGCTAACCTTATAGAAATGACACCGGATGATATTATTTATCATCGCGTTACTGCCACAGCATCAGCTGATATATTACTGGCGCCGCAGTGGTGTTCAAAGAAATGGCATGTGATCAATGCCATTACAAAAGAGTTACATCAACGTCAATTAGCATCACATAATAAAACCCCGAATCTTTTAAGAACCGACCTGGTCAATTAGCTATGAATAATTCACATCAGTGCGTTGCAAAAAACAAAATGGAACTGGTTTGCCCGGCCGGTAACTTACCGGCTTTAAAAGTTGCAGTCGATAACGGTGCGGATGCTGTATATATTGGTTTTAAGGATGACACCAATGCCCGACATTTTGCCGGTCTCAATTTCAATGAAAAACGCTCAAGAAATGCTATCGAATACGCGCATCGTAAAGGCACAAAAGTTTTTCTTGCCATTAATACCTACCCACAGGCATCTGGCTGGAAGCGATGGCAAGAGGCTGTAGACAGGGCGGCTGCATTAAAGATAGATGCATTAATAGCCGCAGATATAGGTGTGCTCGATTATGCGGCAAACACCTATGCTGACTTGTGTTTACACCTTTCAGTTCAGGCTTCGGCAACAAACTCTGAAGCCATTCGCTTTTATTATGAAAACTTTGGTATTCAGCGCGTTGTATTGCCGAGGGTTCTTTCACTTAAACAGGTTGAGCAAGTGAGCAAAGACAGCCCTGTTCCGCTGGAAGTATTCGGCTTTGGTAGTTTATGTGTGATGGTTGAGGGTCGCTGCCTGTTATCCTCATATGTTACCGGACAATCCCCCAATAGTTTTGGCGCCTGTTCACCTGCCAGTGCGGTTGAATGGAAGGATGCTGCTGGCGGGCTTGAGTCACGATTGAACAATGTATTGATTGATTGTTATAAAAAAGACGAAGCGGCAGGTTATCCAACTTTATGCAAAGGTCGCTTTGAAGTCAGTCATAATACATTTTATGCGATGGAAGAACCAACCAGTCTGAATACCATTGCCTTATTGCCCGAACTGCAGTCTATCGGTATTGCTGCGATTAAACTTGAAGGCAGGCAGCGCAGTCCCGCCTATGTTAAGCAGGTTACGAAGGTATGGCGAGCAGCTCTAGATGAATGTCACAACAATGCAGATGATTATCAGCCAAAATCTGAATGGTTAGATGTTCTGCATTCAGTTTCAGAAGGGCGCACCACAACATTAGGTGCCTATCACCGTCCCTGGCAGTAATAAATATGAATACAAAAAACCCTAAGTTATCACTCGGGCCAGTTTTGTATTACTGGGACAGAAAGACAATGTTCGATTTCTATCAACGTATTGCAAAGACCAAAATTGATATTGTTTATTTAGGTGAAACGGTTTGTGCAAAACGAAAACTTCTTCGGCGTGAAGACTGGTTAACGATCGCAAAAATGCTGCAGAATTCAGGTAAAGAAGTGGTGCTGTCGAGTATGACTTTAATAGAGGCTAACTCAGAGCTAAGCGCGTTAAAGAGTCTTTGTGCTAATGGAGAGTTCGAGGTTGAAGCTAATGACATGGCAGCCGTGCAACAATTATCCGGTCAGTCATTTATAACCGGTCCTGCAATAAATATTTATAACCCTCACAGTCTGAAGGTACTGGCAAGACATGGACTAAAACGCTGGGTCTTTCCGCTTGAATTATCAAAGCAAACACTGGCGGATATGCAAAAAGAAAAGCCAGAAAATATTGAAACAGAGGTTTTTGTATATGGTCGTTTACCTCTTGCTTACTCGGCTCGTTGTTTTACTGCACGTGCGCATAATTTACCGAAAGACGATTGTCAGTACCGCTGTCTGCATTATCCCGATGGTTTATTGTTATCAACACAGGAAAAAGAAAAATTTCTTATATTAAATGGCATTCAAACCCAGTCTGTAAAAACCAATAATCTCATTGCAGAGCTTGATGAATTTAAGACGCTTAATGTTGATGTATTGCGTATTAGCCCGCCTTCACAGCACTGCGAAAAAATAATCGATATTTTCCATCAATGCTTACATCAAGATTATTGTATTGAAGAGGCGATAACCGAGTTGGCATCGCTGTTGCCGGCAGGTGGTAGCTGCAACGGTTACTGGCACGGGCTTAATGGTATGGATCTGTATAGTACAAGTCAGGAGGTATTATGCCAGAGTTTTCAGCAATAAATACCAATAGTGCTTTTGATCTGGATAATCAGCCAGCATATGAAAACTGGCGCGATCAAAAGCTGGAGAACTACCCGCAAACAGCTGAGCAGCTGATTGTTGAAATTAATAACCCGTTACAACTGACGAAGGCAGAACGAGCGCAAATTATTAAACATTGTCGTAAAACAAATATGACAGTCTACGCAACAAAACAAGGCGATAAGGCAGACAAATACATTGCGTTAAGGCTGACAGAACAATTTGGTTTGCGTTTTCTGGACAAAAATTCAGAAGCTGATGCTGACGGCATCACCTCATTACAGGTGTCTCAGTCTGAAGGCCGCCAGCGATATATCCCTTATAGCAATAAATTAATACACTGGCACACGGATGGTTATTACAACAAAAAAGACGAGCAGATTCATGCCTTATGTTTGCACTGCGTCAGGCCAGCAAAAGAGGGTGGTGACAATGCGCTGATGGATCATGAAATTGCCTATATCAGGCTGCGTGATGAAAACCCGGAATACATAGCCGCATTGATGTCGCCGAAGGCCATGACAATACCCGCGAATATTAACAACGGGGTTATGTTAAGGCCTGACAGAGCAGGCCCTGTGTTTTCAGTTGACAGTAAAGGTAAGTTACATATGCGTTATACAGCAAGAGCGCGACATGTTATCTGGCACCCCGATTTGGCAACGCTTAATGCGGTTGCTGCGCTGGAAAAGTTATTGAGCTCAGCGGATGAGCCGTATAGCTATCGATTAAACCTGCAGTCAGGCTGGGGGCTTATCAGTAACAATGTTTTGCATGATCGTAGTGGGTTTGTTGATGATGAAAATGCGCCACGGTTATTATATCGATTACGATATTACAAAGGACTAAGGCTTTAGTTTTAACTACAGATAAACAATAGTATCTAATTGAGTTAACTAAACAAACGCCTGTAAATGGGTAAGCTTTTTTGTAAAGCAGTTTCTAATAGTTTAAAACTGCCTGTGGACTCCAGATCCAGACCATCCAGGAAGTTCTTCAGTTCAAGCCCAAGTTCAGTTTCACCCTGCATAATCAGACGCCGTTGGAATACCAGTGTGTCAGGGTCCTGTTGTCTGGCCGCTAAGATTAAAAAATCATATAGACTGGCTTGTATTGATGCATCAGCTTTGTTTTTTATGGTGCTGTTTGCTGCGTTTATTATCCGTCCCTGTGAAAAACTCATCATCAAACAAATGCCCATATCACTGACTTTAATATTAAGCAGTCGGTTTTCAAGAAAGTCCAGATCACCTTCATTGATTTGTTGTGATAGCAGTTTATTTAAAAATACAGGCATTAACTGGCAATACAGCCGGGCGGGAATCAGTCTCAAAGGTGTGGCAAGAAAGCCCGGTAGGCGCGGTGAATGCAAAAGCTCATTAGCATGATTCATGATAGATATATCTTATTTATTTTGGTTGTTAGCAGGCCTGAAATGATATTAACTAGTTTTCATCTTTTTTTGATTGATAAAGATCAAGCATTAAGGCAAAGCATGTAATGCTTAAATAACAGGCAATAAAAAAGCCGGGCAAGCCCGGCTTTTTTATTGAACGCTGATGTCCTGATTTAACAGGGCATCAAAGAGAATAATTATTTATTCTTTTTACGTTCTGCTGCTTCTTTGATGACTTCATCAGAAACATTCTTCGGACAAGGCATGTAGTGTGAGAACTCCATAGAGAACTGACCACGACCCGATGTCATCGTACGCAGGTCACCGATGTAACCAAACATTTCAGAAAGTGGGCATTCCGCTTTAATACGAACACCTGTTGGGCCTGCTTCCTGACCTGAGATCATGCCACGACGACGGTTTAAGTCACCGATGACATCACCTACATTATCATCTGGAGTGAAGACATCCACTTTCATGATAGGTTCGATGATCTGAGCGCCAGCTTTTGGAATTGACTGACGGAAGGCGCCACGAGCAGCTGTTTCAAATGCAACAGCTGATGAATCAACTGCGTGGAAAGCACCATCTGTAAGTGTTAGTTTGACATCAAGAACAGGGTAACCAGCGAGTACACCAGTGCCCATCATGCTCTTAAAGCCTTTTTCAACCGCAGGCCAGAATTCACGAGGAACGTTACCACCGGTTACTTTAGATTCAAACTCAAAACCAGTACCTGGCTCACCTGGTTCTACGATGTAGTCGATCTTACCGAACTGACCAGAACCACCAGACTGTTTCTTATGAGTGTATGAATCTTCAATACGCTGAGTGATAGTCTCGCGGTAAGCCACCTGAGGTTTACCCACTTCAAGATCAACACCGTGAGTACGCTTTAAGATATCAACTTTGATATCGAGGTGTAATTCACCCATACCTTTAAGAATAGTCTCACCAGAATCTTCGTCAGTTTCAACGTAGAAAGAAGGGTCTTCTGCAACCATTTTACCTATCGCAATACCCATCTTCTCAGATGCGCCTTTATCTTTAGGTGTAACAGAGATAGAAATAACTGGCTCTGGGAATACCATCGGCTCAAGTGTTGCTGGGTTTTTAACATCAGCTAACGTGTGACCCGTTTGAACATTTTTCAAACCAACGAAAGCCACAATGTCACCGGCCTGGCAAGAATCAATCTCTTCACGGTTATCGGCGTGCATTTCAACCATACGGCCGATACGCTCGGTTTTGCCAGTAAAGGTATTAACTAAAGTATCACCTTTATTAACAGTACCCGAGTAGATACGAACGAAAGTCAGGGCACCGAAACGGTCATCCATGATTTTGAATGCCAGTGCACGAACCGGACGGCTGGCATCAACGATAGCCATTTCACCAGTCGGTTCACCATCAATATCAACTTCAGGCTGTGGAATAACTTCTGTAGGACTTGGCAGGTAATCAACAACACCGTCAAGAACGTTCTGAACACCCTTGTTTTTGAATGCAGAGCCACAGAATGTAGGGAAGAAGTCCAGAGCGATAGTACCTTTACGGATGCAGCGCTTAAGGTCTTCGATTGAAGGTTCGTTACCTTCAAGATACGCTTCCATCAAGTCGTCGTCCTGCTCAACTGCCGTCTCGACCAGCATTTCACGAAATTCTTCAATCTTGTCAGCCATATCAGCTGGTGGCTCAGTGATTTCGTACGCCGTTGGGTCACCAGAGCCGTCCCAAATCCACGCTTTACGAGTCAACAGATCAACAACACCGGTGAAATCATCTTCGATACCGATTGGCAGAACCATAACCAGCGGGTTGGCGGCTAATACATTCTTAACCTGATCGACAACGCGGTAGAAGTCACCACCCATACGGTCCAGTTTATTAACGAAAATTACACGAGCTACGCCCGATTCGTTAGCATAACGCCAGTTAGTTTCTGACTGCGGCTCAACACCACCAGAGGCGCAGAATACACCAACACCACCATCCAGAACTTTAAGAGAACGGTAAACTTCGATAGTGAAGTCAACGTGCCCTGGTGTATCGATGATGTTAAAACGATGATCTTTCCAGAAACAAGTCGTAGCAGCCGACTGGATAGTAATACCACGCTCAGCTTCCTGTTCCATGAAGTCAGTCGTTGCTGCGCCATCATGTACTTCACCGATCTTATGGATCTTACCGGTCAGTTTAAGGATACGTTCAGTCGTTGTTGTTTTACCGGCATCTACGTGGGCGAAGATACCAATGTTTCTGTAAAGCGATAGGTCAGTCATTTTTGCACTCTGAAGTTGGCATTAAATTACTGGTTTCCATTGATGCGTTAGTCTCTATGGAGAGTTAACCCATGATGGCCCCAGATTCCAGACTGATCATTATATTGGCTACATCTCAATAGCCAGATAAAATCAATCCGGGAAAACTTGCAATTCAAGTGTAGCAGCGCTCTTTAATCCCGCTAGCCCACTCGTCCAATTTTGAAAGGGGGATATTCTACATGAAAAGTGCATGAGAATAGAATAAATATACGCCTTAAATAACGATAAATTGTAATAATTTTGACTATTTGGCTGATATTTCTATATTTACTGTGTTTTGCTCAGGATTTCGGCTTTTTTGTAACCCGGGAAGAGGCTGTCCTTGCTGCTATCACAGACTTAAAAAAGCAACTAAAACCAGCACTTCAGTTAGTTCAACCATCGCGCCAGCAACATCGCCGGTGATGCCGCCAACGCGTTTAATGCTCAAATGGCGGATTATTATAAAAAGCAGGCCTGCTGCCACGACGATAAACAGGCCAGAGAGGCCGGCTAATAAGATCGCCAATAGCAGACATAAAATTTGCATTGTAATGGTCAGTGGCAGTGACGGGCGTGCGCTTAAGGCTGATCCCAGGCCATGGCTGCGCACATACGGTGTTGTCTGGAACAATAAAGGTAACAGGCTGCGGGCGATCACGGTTGACAAAAGCAGTGCGCTCCATGAGCCGTTTTCAATGATGATCTCAAGTGCGGTAAATTTTATCAGCAACATGCAAACCACCAGTGAAACCGCGACTGGCCCGCTCTGTGGGTCTTTCATAATCAACAGGGTTTTGTCTTTATCACCATAACCGCCTACCCAGGCATCGGCGCAATCAGCGAGCCCGTCGATATGCAGTGCGCCGGTAATGTATACCCAGAGAGCTAATAACAAGGCCGCTTCCAGTGCGGCAGAAGGCAGTGAGATAAAGTGTTCGCCGAGCAGCAGCAGCAGGCCAATGATCAGGCCTATCAGCGGGTAATAATACTGTGATAGTGCGATGTCACGATCAGAAATATTGTCAATAGCTGGCCCGGGGATGCGCGTTAAAAACGCCAGGGCAAGAAGGAATGATCGCATTAGCAGGCTTTACCGGCGTGAAAAACCAGGCTTGAATAGCGCATGCCTGCCGGATCAGTCATTATCCGGATACGGCTCATAGCCGCCAGTGGTGTTTCGATGGATAACAGTTTTTCAACGGGCATCGACAGCACGTGTGCCACAAGTATTTTAATCACACCACCGTGAGTGACTAACAAAACATGCTGGCCATGATGCTTTTCTATTAATGAATCCCAGCCATTTACAATGCGTTGCTGAAACTCAGCCAGGCTTTCTCCCTTTGGAGGCGTCACGCTTGCAGGGTTATCCCAGAAACGATGAAGTTCATCCGCCTGTGTCAATGCAATTTCATCGGCCGTTAAACCATCCCAGTCGCCAAAGTTAATTTCTTTAAACTCGGGCATAAAAACCGCGCTGATATTTTTTGCATCAGACCAGTGAGCTGAAAAATCAGCACAGCGTTGTAGTGGGGAGCTGAGAACGATATCCGCGGTGTAATCTTCTAACGCGGCCGCCATTTGTTGCCAGCCTGTTTTGCTTAACGGCTGATCAGTGTGGCCGCGAAAACAGCTTTTACCCGCAACTTCGCCATGGCGCAATAAATCGATGAACATATTGTCAGCTATCTTTATTCATTTTTTTCAGAAACGCCTGCTTCTGCAAAAGTGGCCATTTGTGAATGCAATGCACAGGCACTTTTGATCAGTGGAATGGCAACGGCAGCACCGCTACCTTCACCCAGGCGCATGCCAAGGTCAACTATTGGTGTGGCATTTAAAGCCTGCATAATAATCTGATGCCCCGGTTCTGCAGAGGCGTGGGCATAAAGAAACCAGCTTGTCACACCGGGTTTAATTCGCGAGGCCACAAGCGCGGCAACACTGCAGATAAAACCATCAACAAGAACAGGAATGCCTAATTGTGCACAGCGAATGTAACTGCCAGTGATTGCGGCAATTTCAAAACCACCGAAGGTTTCTAATATTTTTAACGCATCGTCTTTTGTCAGCTTATGTAATGACAGTGACTGGTTGATAATGCCGGCTTTTTTGGCGACGCCCGCATTATCAAGGCCGGTACCAGGACCTGCCAAATCTTCAGCCGGGCGCTCTAATAAGGCACAGGCAATCGCTGTTGCAGATGAGGTATTGGCAATGCCCATTTCCCCGGCAATAAACAAATCGCTTTGTCTGTCAGCGGCCTGATCGATTAACTCGGCACCGACAGATAGTGCTGTCATGCATTCTGTTTCGGACATGGCTGGCTGTTGCGAGAAATCTTTAGTGCCATCGGCAATTGATTTATCGATAACGCCTTTTAAGTTCTCTGCAGGATAGGCCGTGCCCAGATTAACAACATCAAGCGTTGCATTATTGGCTCTGGCGAGAACATTAATGGCCGCGCCGCCACGAGAAAAGTTCTTAATCATTTCAACGGTAACAGCCTGCGGAAAAGCCGATACACCCTGATTGGCGATGCCATGATCAGCTGCAAACACAGTAATCTGCACGGTGTTGATTTCAGGCAGTTTTTTGTTTTGCATGGCCGCCAGTTGAATCGCGATGTGTTCGAGTTTTCCCAGTGCGCCAGGCGGCTTTGTCAGCTGCATCTGGTGCTCAGTTGCCTGACTGTGTGCATTATTGTTGAGTGTTAAGCATGCTTGTTCAAGCCATGTTGAATTCATTAAAGACTACCTTTTAATAGATGTGGTAAACCGGCGACGGTTAAAATCACCCGCCCTGAAAGAGCGGCTAATTTCTGATGTAAAATTCCTGATTCATCACAAAACTGACGAGCCAGTTTTGATTCGGGAATAATGCCCATGCTGGTTTCATTGGAGACAAAAATAATATCGCCATTGAGCCTGCTTAATGTCTCAATTAACTGATCGGTTTCTTGTCTAAGCAATGTTTTGTCATCATTGAGCAGCAGGTTGGTAAGCCATAAGGTCAGGCAGTCAACCAGCAGGGTTTTATCAGCCGATACCTGTTCGCTTAAGGTCTTAGCAAGTGCTATAGGTTCCTCGATAACAGACCAGTGCGCCGGGCGTTGTAACTGATGGTTTTTTATTCGGTCTAACATGGCCTGGTCAGTAATGCCATCGAATGTTTTCATGGCTGTTGCAATATAAACAACATCAAGCCCGGTGTTGATGGCATGTTGTTCAGCCAGTTTGCTTTTGCCAGATTTTACGCCGCCTAGAATCAGTTCAATCACACAGAAACCTTTTTATTGCTGCAGGCCATCTCAATATCTAATAATTCACAGATAGCGTTTAAATCAATATGCTCTTCGATGCAATCAGCCAGGCGATTTATATCGTCTTCGCGGCGTTTAAAATAGTCAATGGCTTTTGCGTTTTTCAATCCGGCCCACTCCAGCATGGACTGACAGGAGCTTTGCTCTTCAAACAAACCGTGACAATAAGTGCCCATGATCAGGTTATCTTCTGATACGGCACCATCGTTTGTATCTTCAAGAACCAGGGCGGGCCGCTCAAGTGCAGAGCCGGTTGAAATGCCACAATGGATTTCATAACCACTGACTTTTGTTTCTGAGTGCGCCAGATAACCGCTAACGTTTTTAAGTTGTTTATCATCATGCAGGCTTGTTTCAAAATCAAGCAATGCAAATGCATCGACACTGCCGGCTTTGCTTTCAATGCCCTCAGGATCATGAATGGCTTTACCCAGCATTTGAAAGCCGCCACAGATGCCTAACAACTTTCCGCCATAGCGCAGGTGTCTGTTAATGTGTTCATCCCAGCCATGTTGTTTGAGCCAGTTAAAATCATCACGTACATTTTTACTGCCGGGAAGAATAATTAAATCACAGGCCGGGATATCGGCGTCTGCCGCGATAAACTGACAATCAACCTGAGGGTGTAATCGCAGCGGATCAAAATCGGTGTGATTACTGATTCTGGGTAACACCGGCACAATCACTTTAAGCGGTGTTTCGCTTTCAAAACTATTTTCGGAATTGATGGCATCTTCTGCCTCAAGGTGAAAATTCATCAGATAGGGCAGTGTACCAAAAACGGTTTTACCGGTGTATTCTTCGAGCCAGTCGTTACCGGGTGTTAATAAAGAAATGTCACCGCGAAAACGGTTAATAACAAAACCTTTGGTGCGATCCTGTTCGGACTGACTGAGCAGATTCAGTGTGCCGGTTAAATGTGCAAACACGCCGCCTTTATCAATATCGGCAATGATAATCACCGGGCAATCAACGGCTTCAGCAAATCCCATATTGGCGATATCGCGGTCGCGTAAATTAATTTCAGCCGGGCTGCCGGCCCCTTCAACAATAATAATGTCATACTGTTCAGACAAGCGCTGGTGTGACTCAAGCACGGCCTTCATTGCTACGGTTTTGTACTGATGGTAATCACGCGCATTCATGTTTTTTAAGGCTTTGCCGTGAATAATAATTTGCGCGTTCTGATCACTACTGGGTTTTAACAAAACAGGGTTCATATCAATATGTGGCTCTAAACCACAGGCCTGAGCCTGAACGGCCTGCGCCCGACCAATTTCACCGCCATCGGCGGTTACCGCGCTGTTTAATGCCATGTTCTGTGGTTTAAAAGGAGCAACCGATATGCCCCGTCGATGTAATACACGGCATAAGCCCGCGACAAAAGTACTTTTGCCGGCATCCGATGTGGTGCCTTGTATCATTAGCGTGTGTCTGTTCATCGTCGCGGTTGTTTAATAAGGCTTGGCTGGTTGTCAATAAATGCAGCATTATATTTCTAAACGGGATTTGAATCTGCTTTAATTTTAAGGTTTTCAGTTTTATTGGATTATTTGCCCACCCATTTACATCAGGTTTATTCATTATCAGCTTTTTTTGAGACATCCATAGCCTGCTCATGATATAAAAAACAGCTGACATCGCCGCTTTGCATAACGCCACTGAGCGGTAAATACGTTGCAGAACGATACGTCTTTTTCTGCTGAATGTTTGCCCGGACCTGACCGTATGAAAATTGCATAAGCGATCAATAATCTGTTTAATGCCGCATTTTGGGCTAATCTATAAAGTGAGCAGAGACAGGTTTACAGTTGTTTGCTTTGAGGGGTGTATTTGGGGTGGCGGCAATGCAGCTGACTACAGGCATTAATCGAGATCACACCGGGTATTTAATAACACCACCCCGGTGTTCAGCTGTTATTATTGCGTGACGCGGCTCTGATGCGTTATTCAAACGGATATTAAAAATGTGTTCTTAACGTATCCGTGCAGGCGTTATCAGGCAAAAGTGAGTGCGGGCTGGTTATATGGTAAGACTATATTTAATATAAATTAAAAATAATTAAAAATAATTAAAAATAATTAAAAATAATTAAAAATAATTTTAAATAATTTTAAATAATTTTAAATAATTTTAAATAATTTTAAATAAATTTAACAGGGTTCTTTGTTTATGCAATTAGTCGTTGATAATAAAAAAATACTGCAGACACAAATGAAAATGCTTTATGGGAATATCTATTTCATAATTGCCGGCAACATCATTATTTCATCTTTACTTGTTGTCATGTTGTGGAATGTTGTGATGCACACCATTCTAATAACGTGGCTGATTTCTATTATTTTAATGTCGGTATACCGTGTGATTATTTCACGATTATTCTCAGCGCATAAAAATATTTATTTGTTTAGAAATTTATATTTGCTGGCTAGTTTTTTTTCCGGCTGCGCCTGGGGGTATATTGGGCTGTTTGATGTGCCCTTGGAAAGTTATTATTTTATATTATTTATCATATGCGGCCTGACTGTCAATGTGGTGGCCTCAAGCTCCGTTTACCTGCCGGCGTGTTATTTTTTTATTTTACCGGCCACACTGCCATTGATATTTTTCACAATGACCCATGAGGGCAGTAACTGGCATTACCTTTCGTGGATGGCAGTTGCCTATCTCCTGACTCTGGTAGGTTACTCGCATGTTATCAGTAAATCTTCCAACAGGAGTGTTCATTTACGCTTTAAAAATCTTGATTTAATCGAGCAGCTGACTGAGCAGAAAGCAGAAGTGACAAAAGCAAAAGAACTTGCTGAAAAAGCCAATATATCCAAGTCACATTTCCTGGCGGCGGCCAGCCATGACTTACGACAGCCCCTGCATTCCATGGGGCTGTTTGTTGGCGCATTAAAATACTGCAATGATGAAAACGAACGTATGCAGTTATATCAAAAGCTCGAGAGTTCACAGGAGTCGTTGCTGAAGCTGTTTGATGCGTTGCTGGATATATCAAAATTAGATGCCGGTGCAGTAGAGGTTTTTATGCAGCCGGTCGATGCAGATGATGCTATCGACAAAGTGATTCGTCAATATGAAATAAAAGCCAGAAACAAGAATCTCAAACTTTTTGCCAGGCCGTCAAAAGCCGTTATATATACTGACCCTTTGTGGTTTGAACGGATTTTAAGAAACCTGTTGAGCAATGCAATCCGTTATACAGAAAAGGGCAGTATTTTTATTACCTGCCGCAGCCGTAACGATAGGCAGCTTATTCAGGTATGGGATAGCGGTTGTGGCATTGAAGACGATCACTACGTCACTATATTTGATGAATTTAAACAATTGCATAATACAAAACAGGACCGCAGACAGAACCATGGGCTGGGACTCGGACTGGCGATAGTTAAACGATTATGCCATTTGATGGGGCACACGGTTTCAATACAGTCTGTTTATGGAAAAGGTTCTGTGTTCAGTCTGATGCTGAAAAAAAGCACTATCGCTTTGCCATCACATCAGCATGAAATGTCTTCGCTGGGCAGTCTGAGTCTGCAGGGTAAAGATGTTTTATTAATCGACGATGATGTTGCTGTCAGTGAGGCCATGTCGATCATGCTAAAGAAGTGGGGCTGTAATGTTTATGAGGCTGACTCTCTCGATTCAGCCATCAGGCTGATCGATAAAATCAATTTGACCCCGGATATACTGGTAACAGATTACAGACTGCAAGATAACAGAACCGGTATAGAAGTGATTGAAGCCATGCAGGCTCGCTATGAAACCAGTATTCCGTCATTGCTGGTGACAGCCGACACATCAACACAAAGCCTTGCAGAAATAAAAGAGTGTGGCTGCCCGGTGCTGCATAAACCCGTGAAGCCGGTTAAACTTAGAATCATGATGAACAGTCTTTGTCTTGACAGATAAAGTCAATAAAGGGCTTAAATCAAACCACGTTTTCTGGCAATGTCGGCGCATTCCATGCGGTTTTTTGCACCCAGCAAATGCAGCAAGGCCGTTACGTGTGATTTTACGGTATGCTCGGTTCTGTTGAGCGTGTCAGCAATTTTCTGGTTTGAATATCCCATCGATATCAGTGACAGTACTTCATACTGTTTTTTACTGATGCCACTTTTTTTCAGACTGTCAGGTAATTTTTCTGAATGCATTGCTGCAGGTAACCTGCTCAGTAATAGCTGAATGGATTCGGGAATAAACACCTCTCCCTGAAGTATGCGGCGTAACGCGGCGAGCATTTCATCAGCAAGATAAGACTTTGGAATAAAGCCCATTGCGCCCCAGTCAAGTGTGTATTTAATCAGGCCGGCCTGTTCTTCTGCCGAGATAATGACCAGAGGCGTGCATAACTCATCGGCCTTGAATCGTTTAAGCAAAGAGACGCCATCCATCTCAGGCAGGTTTAAATCGAGCAGTATAATATCAAATTCTGCATCACTCTCAAGTTGAATGATGGCTTGCTTGACAGACATAACGCAAGTGATGTCGAGATGATCCGACAGCTGTTTCAATAGCAGGGAAATTCCATCTATGAAAAGCGGGTGATCGTCAATGATCAGTACTTTCAAAAGAGAATCCTTATTTTTTATTGTATGTGTTCTTAGATTTCCACGAAATCATAGCATGAATACGCTTTCAGCAATCATACTTTAGATTGAAAGTTTCTGTTGCATTATCTCAAACCTGGCCACCATTTTCATACTTTAGAGTGATGAATAAGTTTTTGTGATGAATATAATTTGGCCAATATAAAAATAAACTAAAGTGGGGAATGAATATGAAATATATCTTTTTACTATTCTTGTTAGGTAGCTTCGCCGGCTGTGGCTCGGGGTCTTCCACAACGCCTGCTGATGCGGATGGTGATGGCTTGTCGGATAATGATGAGCTCAATCTCTATGGCACATCACCGCTACTGGCCGATACGGACGGTGATGGTTTTAGCGATGGTGATGAAATTCTAAACTATGGCTTCGATGCAAACGTCGACCGCTACCGATATAACCCTCTACTGGCCGATCTGCCGTTGCTGGACATTGAAATTGCCACTGTACCCAATATTGTGCAGCGCTTTACCGAATCTGATAGTACAGAAGGCAGCATTAGCAACTCAAATGGCGGTTATACAGCGGATACTGTTTCTGGCTCACATACCAATACAATTGGAGTGGCTGTTGAAGTTGGATTGGAAACAGAGATTAGTACGACAAGTGCCAGCGCAAAGACTTCGGTAAAGGTCACAGGTAGTTATTCCCATGCCTGGACAAATGGCACATCATCCGAACAACAATCTAACTGGGAAAGTGTCGAGTCCAGTACTAATGGCAGAACGTTAAGCAGTGAAGGCGGCGAAGTCAGTGTTGGCGTCAGGCTGATCAATAGCAGTCATGTGCCTTTTACATTAGAACATGTCAGTTTGACGCTGGCGCAGACTTACAAAGATCAGCAGAATAAAGTCATTGGTACGCTAAACTATGACGGCGGATTCTCAGCGACCAGTCTGGGCGGTAAATCAACAACTACAGACTTAACGTTTATCAAAAGCAATATTGATACCAATACCATGCGTGAAATATTTCTGGACTCCAGAAGTCTGACGGTTACACCGGCATTGTATCAGATGACCGATATTAATGGTGATCCGATAGTTTACGACCAGGCGGTGGTCGATACGCGTACGGCCTATGTAGAAATTGATTATGCCTTCAGTCTGCCGACAGAAAAATACTGGGCAGCAACCAATGTCGATGACAGCAACCCTGGCTTAACGCTAGAGGTGATATTAACTAACCTGCTTGATATTCCGGTCACAGAAGGCAGCGGTAGTGGCATGACCACACCGCATGCCGGGCTTTTATCCGTACGAAACATTCAGCACGCGAATGAAAAGGTACGCTGGGTAGTCACTCATGTTCGAGACTCGGTAAGCGATCCGATTGACATGACTTATGATATAAGAAATCAAGATTATGCGTTAAGCAGCATCAATATAAAAGCCGGGGATCAGGTTTTTATCAGCTATCTGAATGATGCAGATGGCGACGGCCTGGGCATACGTCAGGAGTCTTTATACGGAACCGATCCATTAATAGCCGATACCGATGGCGATGGCAGAACTGACTTCGAAGAAGTAAAAACACCGTGGAACATTGTTAATGCAAATGATGAACTCGAAGAGGTTTACTCGAACCCTCTGCTGGCAGATGCAGATAATGACACGTTAAACGACAGTCAGGAGCAGCAAAAGTCAACTAACCCCGATAATAATGACACCGATGGAGACGGTATTCTGGATCCCGATGATTCTTCTATAGCAACTGGGGAAGCGATCTTAGATGCCACGTTAAACATCGCTCAACAGCAGGATAATGAGTTTAGAATAACAGGCATAGTCCAGGCCGGTTTTGATGCCAATTTAACGAATGTTGCTATCGATTGGGGTAACGGCGAAACGCCAATGACGCTTAACCCGTCAACACTCAATCCGAAAAATATTTCAATCGATCGTTTTTATTCATATACCAGCGCAGGCACCTATGATTTTTCGATTACGGCAAATGAACTGAGTATTGATGGGATTGCAAGAACACTGAGCAAAACCAGCTCCGTGCAAGTATTTCCAGTGACCACTGTTAACGACTTTTTGGCTAGCCAGAGCTGGAATTACAGCAAGCATATTGTTGATATGGCGGATATGAATAATGATGGTAAAGCAGATGTTGTTGGTATAGGGCATGATCGCGTTTGGGTTGCATTGGCAGATGGTAATGGTGGATTTAATGCAGCCACAGCATGGAATATAGGGTATGGCTCAAGTAACTACGCAGACTCTGTTCGACCAACACCTGTTACAGCAAAATTTGTCGATTTAAATAATGATAGTCTTCCTGATGTGCTGATATTCGACAATGCCGGTGTTCGAGTCATGATCAATAATAATGGCTTAAGCCTCTCGAATCAGTTGCTTGTTATCAGCGATACCGGTGCAGATCAGGGGTTTGGTGCTGATTCAATCAGAGAGGTGGCCGATATCAATGGGGATTCAAAGCCTGATATTGTGGCGATTAAAAATGGCACCGGTACGGTCGCTTATATTAATACGTCAGCCACAGGTGGTAGCTTTACTGTCGGAGCAAGAAAAGTACAGGTTCAATCGCTAACTGATACAGGTGGCTGGAGCCGCCATGATACCCGTTTATTGGCGGATGTTAATGGTGATGGGCGGGACGATCTTATCGGTTTTGGGACTAACGGTGTTTCAGTGATGGCTTCCACTGGCGATGGCCATTTCCAGAGTGCAGTGAATTTCCCTGAGCATTTCGTGCGTGATCCGACGGTCGACAATAATACGCAAGAATTCTATGTAGTAGATATTGATCAGAAAAATGGTAAGGATCTGGTAAGAATTGGTGATGGGGGTATTATGGTCGCCTTTAATACCGGAAATCTTGACGGCAGCATCAATTTTGCGGCGCCAGTCGTAAAGCAATCCGCATTTTCAAATGCTAATTGGGTCAGGGCCTGGGGCCAATCGATAAAAAATGTTTGGAATAACTTTGGTAAAAACTGGGTAACGTATAGATATACTGACTGGCAGCGACGCATGATAAAAGATATCAATGCCGATGGATACCCGGACATTATCGGCTTTCGGGATGGGCGAATTGATGTGTCGTTAAATACTAAAGCCAGTCTTGCTTCTGGTGATGCAATGTTTAGCGCAGTCCGATCATATAGTAGTCAATTCCCTGTTGAAAGTGGGGCATTTGGTTACACAGAAGAGCCGCACCCAACAGATACCAATGTGGCAGTGCGTTACATTAAAGCAATGCCGCGTTTTGTTGAAGATATCAATGGTGATGGACAGTCCGATTTTGTCTCACTGGGTATCAACAGTGGGGCTGCATTCTCGTCTGCAGTGGTGGGCCCATTTGTTACAGTTACAACGCCATAAACTATTAAAGTAAAGGTGGTGGGGCGATCTAATCAATCGCTCCATTATCTTGCTTTAATCATTATTAATATCTCTCCAATAATAGCTGTCGTTCGTATTGCCTATTGTATTTTCTGTATTACTCCCGTTACTTTAAGTTGTTTATCTAAAGAACTGCTTAACATTGTTATAATTTATCAATGATTTTTACAGGTATCATATGAGCTTATGACAGCTGAATAGCTGTCGCCTGCAATTAAATCACTTTTCCTTTGTTATAGTGTTGTTATATTTGTTTAATAGGATTCGAGCTGTCATCAGGGCATGATTTAGTGTCAGTAGCATTTACATGTCGGTATTCATGTTATTATCGGATTTTTAATATTGTTGACTGTAGCCATGAGCAAGTGGCGTATTATATTTTTCTATCATGGCTGAATCGGCTTTAATTTTAATTATTTCATTATTACTGGACCAGCTGTTAGGTGAACCCCGACGTTTTCATCCGCTGGTCGGTTTTGGCTGGTGCGCGCACAGGCTTGAATCATTGCTGAACCGGGAAACGCAGACTTTTCCCAGGTTAGCGGGCTTGTTTGCGCTGTTGATATTGACGCTGCCTTTAATAGTGTCGCTTCATTTGCTGGCCGGCTACTTGTCATATGACGGGCTGTTAGAGGTTGTGGTTTTATATCTGGCGATTGGTCATAAAAGTTTAGTCGAGCATGCCAGAGCAGTATTGAAACCATTAGAGCAGGGCAAGCTTCAAACGGCAAGGACGCACTTGTCTTATATTGTTAGCCGTGATGTGCAGTGTTTACAGCAGCAGGCTGTGATCACGGCAACCATCGAAACGGTGATAGAAAACAGTAACGATGCGGTTTTTGCAGCCATATTCTGGTACCTGATTGCAGGTGCTCCCGGTGTGCTTTGTTATCGGCTGGTTAACACGCTGGATGCGATGTGGGGCTATAAAAATAAACGCTTTTTAGGGTTCGGCTGGGCAGCTGCTAAATTTGATGACGTATTAAACTGGATACCGGCACGTTTAACGGTGATTACGTTTGCCTTTTTTGGTTGTTTTAATAAAGTGTTGCGAACCGCTTTTGCTCAAGGTGCATTATGCAGCAGCCCCAATGCCGGCCCGGTAATGGCTGCGGGTGCCAGCAGTTTGAATATTCGTTTAGGTGGCGCTGCCTACTATCAGCAAAAATTAATCGCTAAGCCAATTCTGGGTTATGGCAATATGCCGGACGTCAGTGATATAAACCGAGCGATCACGCTGATCAATAAAAGCCTGTTGCTTTGGATCGGAGTAATCAGCTTTGTCGCTATTATCAGTCAGGTGCTCTGAATGCTACATCATGGTGGGCGCCTGAATGCCGTTGCAAAAAAATATGCTATCGCTGCTGAACACTGGATTGATCTGTCAACCGGCATTAACCCCGAACACTGGCCCATCCCGGCGTTGCCTGACCACTGTTTTACACGTTTGCCTGAAAATGATGATGGCTTAATGCAGGCTGCTCATCAATATTATAAAACCGATGCCTGTTTAGCGGTTGCAGGCAGTCAGGCGGCGATTCAAATGTTGCCACGCTGTCGTCAACAGTCAAGCGTTGCTGTGCCGGACATAGGTTATGCCGAACATGCCTATCAGTGGCGCCTGGCAGGTCATGATGTGGTTTTCTATCGAGGAGACAATATTGATGCCGTGATCCATCAGGTAGACGTGCTGGTTATTATTAACCCCAATAACCCGTCAGCTGTGACTTACGATCGGCAAAAATTACTGCATTATCATCAAATCTTGCAGCAGCGACAGGGCTGGTTAATTGTCGATGAAGCCTTTAGTGACTGTGATGAAAAAAATAGCCTGGTAAGGCAGGCTCATAAGCCGGGGCTGATTGTATTGCGATCATTCGGCAAGTTCTTTGGACTGGCAGGTGTTCGCAGTGGTTTTATCTTTGCGGAAAAGCTACTGCTGGACAGGCTTAATCTGCTATTGGGTCCGTGGACGTTATCAGGTGCCAGTCGCTACATTACTAAAAAGGCATTGCTGGACAGCCAGTGGCAACAGCAGGCAAAAAATAACCTGCAGGCATCGTCCGAGAAATTGCACCGGCTTATTCAGCATCACTCCGGCCGGCAGCCAGCAGGAACCTGGCTGTTCAAAACGGTTATGCATCCGCAGGCAGAAACTATCTTCACATTATTTGCAGAGCAAGCGGTATTCATTCGCTTGCTGGATAACAAGCAGGGCGTGCGTTTCGGCTTACCCCGGCCCGATCAGTGGCCAACAGTCGATGCCATATTCGGACAGGTGTTTCAGCAGCTGGCGTTGATATTAGTGGATGATAAGCAAAAACAGGCCTAGCTTGTCTTAGATGGCATTGTTTATGTTCTGGTGACAGACTATAAAGAATAACAGTCTATTCAACAATATATTGTGAATAGACTATATTGTTATAAAGATGGTGTTAATTTTCAAATCAGGCATGTTTTTCTGGCTTTTTCGCTGGTTTACTTTGCTCTGTGAAATCATAGTTATAAAAAGGATTTGTAGTCTTGC
The DNA here is from genome assembly GCA_029882395.1 of Gammaproteobacteria bacterium. Classification (GTDB taxonomy): domain Bacteria; phylum Pseudomonadota; class Gammaproteobacteria; order SZUA-229; family SZUA-229; genus JAUVDT01. The sequence goes on along the minus strand of JAOUKT010000008.1, from coordinate 41,110 downwards.
AAGCTTTGCGTATCAACGGTATTTGTGTATTGTTTTTCAGCTTAATTGCGATGAATAATGCCTTTTCTAGTGACAGACAGCCTTACTCTAAGGTCGAGAATGCACATTTAACAATCGCTTCCTCTAATAACTTTCCGCCGATCAACGTGCTCGATGATAATGGCGAATTAACCGGTTTTGCCAGAGATCTTGTCGATGCCGTTGCACTCGAGCTTGATCTTAAGGTAAGTCATATTCACAGTGATCAATGGGGCGAAGTGCTTGCCTGGCTTGATACGGGGAAAGCTGACTTAATTCACGACACAGGTTTTACTCCCGAGCGAGAGCGTTATCTTGATTTTACGCTGCCAATTATAGAAATGAATGAATCTATTTTTGTTCGCGACAAGCAATTTAATATACTCGACTTTGGAGCACTTGCCGGTAAGAAAGTGGCCTGTGTTAACAATCATATTACCCATATATATTTAAAAAAGTTTGAAGATATAAACTGTTATCTTGTGAATACGCCGGCTGAAGGTCTGGTCGCTTTAATTAATGCCCATGTGGATGCTTTTATTTACCCGGAGCAAATCACTTTATACCTGGCGCAGGACCTGGGACTTGAACAGAGAATCAAAGTGGTTGGTAAGCCATTGCGAAAACTCAGCTGGTCAATGTCGGTTAAAAAAGGCAACCTGGAATTAGTCAGCCTGCTCAATCACGGTATTAAAACCGTGAAAGACAATGGTGAATACCAGCAAATATACGACAAATGGTTTGGCAGGCATTTCTTATCGGGATACTCAGAAACAGAAGTCTATTTTATTTCTCTGGGTTCGGTACTTTTCTCATTATTAATCGTGATTACATTAAGTTTTTTATTATATAGCTTTAAGATGCGCCGGCTGAATGATGTGCTCGAAGCCAGTGAAAAAAAATACAGAACACTGGCTGATAACCTGCCTGAAAGTATCTTTCTTAAAGATCTGGATTCCGTCTACGTATCATGTAACAAGCGCTTTGCCGATAACTTGTCGATCGCACCGCAAGATATTGTCGGCAAAAAAGACGAAGATTTTTTCCCCGACAACGCCGCCTTATACCGGCAAGGCGATCTAAAGATCATTGCGTCGGGTGAAACCGCAGAGTTTGTCGAGCCTTTCACGACCGCTGATGGTAAAAAAGGTTACATCAATACTGTTAAAACCCCTGTTTATAATGAGCAAAATGAAATGACAGGGGTGCTCGGGTTTTATTGGGATATCACTGAACAATATGCTCTGCAGAAACAACTGGCGACGACAATTAATGACTATAACGCGATCATGGCTACGGTACCTGATGCCATGTATAAACTCGATAAAGAAGGCAATTTTATCTGGTGGAATAAGACGTTTGAAAAAATAACGGGTAAATCAGTAAAGCAGATTCGAGCATTAAATGCACTGGATGTTATCGTTGAAGAGGATCGCCAGGCGGTCGCTATCGCTATCAAACAGGCCATGTTAGATGGTTATGCAGAAGTAGAAGCAAGCTTTATGACAGCCAGCGGGCAGAAACCGTATTATTTTAATGGCGCACGTTTACTCGATGATGACGGTCAACTGGCAGCCATTGTCGGCTCAGGCCGGGACATGAGTGGCCAGAAAGAAGCAGAAAAACAACAAAAAATATTGCAAACACAATTATTGCAGGCTCAGAAAATGGAGTCTATCGGCCAGCTGACAGGCGGAATAGCGCACGATTTCAATAATATGCTGGTCGGCGTGCTGGGTTACGGGGAGCTGGCACAAAAGCGCTTAAAGGCGCTGCAAACTGATGAAAAGCTGGCCAAATACCTTAACGAAATTGTAAAGGCAGGTGAGCGTGCACGTGACCTGGTTGCACAGATGCTCACTTTCGCCCGTGTGCATAAAGGTGAAGTCAGGCCGGTGGATATTAATGCCGCTATTGATGAACTGGTGAATATGTTGCGGCCGGTGATTCCGGCAACGATAACATTACATAAGCAGAGCAGTGAGCCGTTACCGCTGGTGCTGATTGATCCGGTGATGACACAGCAAATGCTGGTTAACTTGTGTATCAATGCCCGCGATGCGATGGGAGATCATGGTACGATTACTGTCTCTGCTTCACTGGTCGATGCTGAAGAACAGATCTGCAGCTCATGCCATCACCACTTTGCGGGTGAATATATTTTAATCGCTATCACAGATAGCGGTGAAGGCATCGATCAAACATTAATGGATAAAATATTTGAACCCTTTATGACAACTAAAAGTGTAGGCAAAGGCACCGGTATGGGGCTTGCAATGGTACACGGTATTAGCCATGAACATGGCGGTCATTTAGCGGTAAGTTCAAAGCCGGGCTGTACTGCCTTTAATCTCTATTTGCCAGCAGAGCTGATAGTGGCATCAAATGACGACATTGATGAACCTGAGCTTGTTTTAGAACCGGATATAAAAGCGGCCGGTAGCCGCATTCTTGTAGTCGATGATGAAAAGGGGGTGGCTCGATTATTAAATGAGGTATTGTCCATGCACGGCTTTGAGGTGACTATTGAAACGGATAGTCAGAATGCGCTTGAGCGCTTTAATAATAAGCCTGATTATTTTGATCTGATCATCACAGATCAGACTATGCCTGGCCTTACCGGTAAAGAGCTGTCAATCAAGTTGCTTGAAGTACGCCCTGATCTGCCCATTATTATGTGTACAGGTTTTAGTGAGAAAATTGATATAAAAGTCGCCAAACAAATTGGCATCAGAGACTTTTTGAATAAGCCGGTCAACAATAATGTTTTACTGGCCGCCGTTAACAAAGCTTTAGATAGCGACGCTGATTCAATTTAAAGTGTTTATGCTAGATATTTTCACAGCGATCGTGGCCAGGCATGCTGGCATTGTGCATGACATGTAATTAGATTTAAAAAAAGATAAAAAAAACAAAAATCAAAGCTGTTTTTTGATAGTATGTAAATATCTGTCAGCAGCAAACAAAACAGAACAAATCTTTTTTTCTGCTCTGGCCGTCAATGAATTCTGAATGCATAATGCACGCTTACTCTAACTATTTAATTAAATTCATCATGAAGCTATTTGCTGTTATTTTCATATTGTTGCTGTCGCTGAATGTGTCTGTGGCAGGTGTTTTTCAGATAAAAGACGATGAAAACAGAATGGTCTCATTCTCAAAGCCGGCCGTGCGCATTATCAGTCTGTCGCCGCATGCAACCGAGTTGCTGTTTTCAGCAGGGGCAACAGATCAAATCGTTGCCACGGTCAGTTACAGTGATTACCCGCCACAGGCAAAACAAATACCCAGGATTGGCTCTTATAAAAAAATTGATCTGGAGTCCGTTGTTAAAATTGATCCTGACCTGATTGTGGCCTGGAACAGTGGTGGAGCTGAGCAGCAAATACAGGATTTAAAAAAACTCGGTTACAAAATATATTTCAGTGAGCCGCGCACGTTTGAGGACGTGGCAAACAATATCAGCAATATGGGAAAAATACTCGGCACTGAATCAGTGGCCCGGCAGAGTGCCGGCATGTATCTGGATGAGCTGGCGCGACTCAAGCTGCAATATAATAATCTAGAAACTGTCAGGGTGTTTTACCAGGTCTGGAATAAACCGCTGCGAACGATCAATAATGGTCACCTTATTTCGAGTGTGATAGCGTTTTGTGGCGGTCATAACGTCTTTGGCAATCTGTCGATCAGAGCGCCGAAGGTCGGCATTGAGTCGGTGATCGAAAAAAACCCAGAAGCCATTATTATCGGTATGACAGAAAACCGAAAAGAATGGGTTGAGCCGTGGTTTCAATGGCCGTCGATCGATGCTGTGAGAAATAAACATGTCTACAATGTCAATGCCGATTTGATTGTAAGACAGGGGCCGAGGATTTTGCAGGGAGCGAAACGGGTTTGTGAAGTACTGGAAAAAGTCAGGGACCGCTGACTGCCAGCGCATGAATGCGACTGTATGTAAACTGAGTCTGTTTTGTTGTGCTCGGCCAGCCTGGAGCAGGCTAGTGTCCACTATTTATTATCTGCGCGGCTATTAATACATCAGATCTCGTCAGCATCAAAGCACGCTGCAAAACAGGCTGTCAAGGTAATGGGAGAGGCATGAAAGTTTCAAAAAATATCAGTCAGGCTTATATGGTTTTATTGTTTCTCCTGTTGCCGGCGACGTCTGATTTGTATGCGACCGAACTCCGCGCCTTTAAATCAGATGGCTGTAGTGCTTTTCCAAATGGCACCTCCGGGCAAAATGATCTGTGGCTGAATTGTTGTATCGAACACGATAAGTACTACTGGGTTGGCGGTACTTATGAAGAAAGGCTTAATGCCGATCAACGTCTCAAGCGCTGTGTGGCAAGATCAGGTGAGCCGGCTATCGCTATGTTAATGCTGGCCGCTGTTCGCATAGCTGGCACGCCGTTTTTGCCAACAAGTTTTCGCTGGGGTTATGGCTGGCCTGTTTACCGGGGTTACAAGGCCTTGTCGGCAGAAGAGGTTGAAGCCGTTAACCTGCAAATATCACAGCCCGGATTTGATTAAAGTCAGATGCTTGTTTTAAAAATCATGGCCCGCTCTTTGTCTGCCGCGCTGTTCATTGACTCTTAGCAATAAAACCAGGCCAGTAATAAAGAACACCAGTGTAATTAACAGACTGCTGCGGTGATCGCCTGCCGTGAGTTTGTTGAGTACGCCATAGCTGATGGGGCCAATAATGGCTGCCAGTTTTACACACAGGCCCCATAATCCAAAATATTCACCATAATGACCGGGAGGACTGAACAAACCCATCAACGCCCGGCTGGCTGACTGTGAAGCGCCTAATGCGACACCAATCAGGTTTGCAGCTATCCAGAAAACAAGCACGTCATCGCTTGACCAGACAATAATGATGGCAATGCACCAGATCAGCAATGTCAGTGTTAAAGTGCGAACAGAGCCGATTTTATCTTGCAAGTGACCAAAACCAAAAGCCCCAATGGCAGCGGTAATATTGACGACTGCAATCAAGATAATATTTTGTTTGGTATCAAATCCCATGGCTTGTTCAGCATAAACGGCTGCCAGCACAATAACGATATAAATGCCGCCATGAAAACAGGTCAGTGAGTACATAAAAAGTTTCAGATCAGGGTAGTGTTTGAGATTGCCAAGTGTGGTCTTTAGTTCGGCAAAAGTGTTTTTAATGACCCGGTGAGTAGACTTGCCGCTGGGTTTGCCTCTTTCTTTTAACCACAAAAAAGTCGGCACGGCAGAAACAAAAAAACAGGCGGATACAATCAGCATGGTAACGGGTATAAATTGCGCGGCTGAGTGGCCTGCTTGCTCGGCCGAATTTATATAAACAAGACATAATACCAGTGTCAGTAGCCCGCCCATAAAACCTAAAGCCCAGCCATAACCTGAAAGCCTGCCGATGGTTTCAGGGCTTGTTAATTCAGGCAGAAAAGCCGCGATCAGGTTTTCACCGGTTGCAAACATAAAATATGAAATGACTAACAGCGCCATTGCCAGCCAGATGTCACCGGCTTGCGGGATGGCAAGCAAGGCGGTGAAACTGATGCAGCCAATTGAGCTGGCAAGCAGCAAGCGCTTACGAATGGCATAAATATCGGCAATGGCGCCAATAACGGGGGCGCTGAATAAAATAATAAAATTACCGGTGGCAATCGCGGCCGTCCAGAGTAATGTTGCCGTGCCTGAATCAAAGCCACCAGCCATGGCGATGCCAGAAACAAACCAGGTATTAAAAACAGCCGTTAAGACCACCGTTGCATACCCTGAATTGGCAAAGTCATACATTGCCCATGAAATTTTTTCGCGTAGATCTTTTGTTTTATTATCCATGGCCGACACTCTGTAACATCCCCGAGATAAAATCAATCTTAAACGTACTAAAGTTGCATTAATGCCGGTAATTAATAAAAAACCTATCAGGCTCATATTATGTGTATTTCGGCGGCTTTTATTTTCAATTATGTATCGACCTTTGGCAGAAAATAGATAGAATCTTATTAAAGGGCAGTGGTTTTTTTGCCTGCTTCAAAGCCATGCATTGTGAAAGCATTAAACAGAGGAGTCGCCTTATGCGCCCGTTCTCTTTTTTTGCATCAGTGTTTTTTTTGCTGTTTAGCCTATGCAGCGCCAGCCTCGCAGAGAAGGCTGCTTTTGCCAGGCTGGAACTGGATTTGCTTTCTCTCTACAATCCTTTGGGTTTGTCTGTCTCAGCAAACGGCTTTTACCGTACTGTTTATCGCCATGATGATTCACCCTTGTGGCATGGTCTGTATTACCAGTCTGGTCTCCAGGCAAATCTCAATCCTGCATTCTTTCGCACGGGTTTTCATTTTGAACTGATGCCGGTGACTGTGCTGCAAATTCGGCTGCAATATGACCGGCTGAAATTTAGTGGCAAGAATGCTTCGTTATTATCTTTTGCATCTAATCAGGATCTTTTCGGTGATGATGAACTTGAAAACAGAGCCGGTGATGAGCAGGCAGGCTATGGTAACAGGGTTTTGTTTCAGTTCACGCTTCGGGCGCAGTTTGCGAGCACTATTGTTAGAAATGTTAGCGTTTTGTCTTCTTATTCATTCCCCGGGCCCGGACCGTATTATCTTGAACGGGAGCATGAAATATTAATGGCGGCAGACGATGAACTGCTTGCAAATAAATTTTTTCTATTATTTGAAACGGTTTTAGATAGTGGCAGGGTTCACCGTTATATTGGCCCGTACCATGAATACCTGCATGTCAAAAAAAGTGATTTGATTCAAGAAAGAGTCGGTATAACCTGGTATCAGCAATACGCGGCAAGACTGAGTGTTTTTAATAATCCACGCTGGTATATTCAGGCAGGTAGTTACCTTAAGGATCAAAACAGAGAAGCTGAAATTTTTCTGATTTTTGGAATCGGTGGTGATATACACGGTTTATAAGTTGATCAAAGCACAGCGCTGACTGTCTGCCAGCTCTGTTATATCGTTTATTCGATCAGCGCTTCGATGACGGCACACCAGGTGCTTGCAATGTTATTTAAATTATAGCCACCACCTCCCATTGTCAGTAGTCTGCCGTTGGCATATTGATCGGCCATTTTTTTTAATTGGCGGGCAGCGAAAGCATGTGACTGCGGTGTGAAGTTTAAATCGGTGATCGGGTCGTTTTTTATACTGTCTGCACCGCATTGAAACAGAATGAATTCAGGCTGCCTGAGGTGCAGGTAGGTTTCTATTTTTTCCCATTCTTTTTTAAAACGCGCGTCATCGGCATGCATCGGTACCGGCAGGTTTAGTTTAGTGCCAGTGGCTTCGGCTTTGCCTGTTTCGTTCATGTGCCCGGTGCCGGGGTATAAATAAATGCCATCTTCATGAATGTCTGCAAACTGTAAGTCAGGGTCTGTTTCAAAACCATAAAACACACCGTCACCATGGTGGGCATCAATATCGATATAAGCTACTTTTTTGATATTGTATTGTTTGCGCAACCATTCGATGGCAACACCGCAGTCATTAAACGCACAAAAGCCCGCCGCTTTATCCCTTCTGGCGTGATGCAGGCCGGCAATAGGGATGAAGGCTCTTTTAAAATCACCAGCCATGATTTTGTCGACCGCATCAATCGTGGTGCCTACGACACGTGCCGCGGCTTCGTAGATGCCTTTAAATACCGGGGTATCACCGTAATCTAAATAGCCCTCGCCGATAGCTGACAGTGTCATCACGTGATCGAGGTATTGTTGTGTGTGAAATAAGGTGATTTGTTCTTTAGTGGCGGAAGATGCAATGCCATGAGCGGTGAGTTTGTGCAGGCCCTGTTTGATAAATTGCTGATAAAAAGCGGCGTAGCGCATTGGCCCAAACGGGTGGTCGTTGCCAAAGCTATATTCAGACAGTGATTCATCATCATAAACGATGAGTGCTTTGGCCACGGCATTTATCCCTTGCTATTGAGTTTATAACGGGCATTTAGCATGATTTATCTTTTCTAAGCAATACATATACCGCTCCGGTGCCGCCATCTTTTGCCTGGGCCGAGCAAAAAGCCAGTACTTGATTGAGTTCCTGTAACCATTTATTGATAAGCGGTTTGATCACGGCTTTCTTTTCGCTGGAGCCAAAACCTTTGCCATGCACTATGCAGACAACTTTTAGTTGTTGCAGCTGGCAATAGTGCATAAATTCGATCATAGCGCTGCGTGCCTGTTCAGCCGTATGGCCGTGTAAATCCAGTGAAGCCTCAATCGGCATTTTTCCCTGGCGTAATTTCTTCATCAGGCTTTTTTGAGGGCCGGGCCTTTCAAAGCCAAGTATGACATCACAATCCGGAACATTAAGCGTTGATAGTAGCCGGCTGTCATTGTCGGTTTTACGCTGAGCTGAGTGAACAGGCTTTTTAGCAGCAGTTTTTGTCACGTTTTTATGAATTACACGGTCATGCTGGATCGGCGTGACTCCTTGCATGGCTGCTTTGAAAAGCTGCAAGTCATTATTATCTTTAGAGTTTTTCGATGACATTTGTGATTTTTAACTAAAAATATTGGTGATGTTAAGACCCCAATACATTACTATAGAGTTTTTGGCAGGTCGAATAATAATATTGTGCATATTTTAATTAGTAATGACGATGGTTATCTGGCACCGGGTATACAGGTACTGGCAAAGGCTTTAGCGGCGATTGCTGAGATTACGGTTGTCGCACCCGACCGCAACCGCAGTGCTTCCAGTCATTCACTAACCTTAACCCGGCCATTACACGTGGCTGATCATAAAAATGGCTTTAAAAGCGTTGATGGTACGCCCAGCGACTGTGTGCATCTGGCGATAACCGGTTTAATGAAACATAAGCCACCCGATATGGTGATTTCAGGCATTAATGACGGCCCTAATCTGGGTGATGATGTGCTCTATTCAGGCACTGTTGCGGCTGCAACTGAGGGCCGCTTTCTGGGTTTTCCGGCAATTGCGGTTTCCATGGGGGCTTTTAATCCGTGGAATTTTGAGTCGGCGGGTATTGCTGTGGTGAAGCTGGTTGAGACATTGATGAAACAGCCACTAAATCACGATACTATTTTAAATGTTAATGTGCCGGACCTGCCCTGGAAGCAGATAAAAGGCTTCAGGGCGACGCGCTTAGGTAACCGCCACAAGGCAGAAGATGTGATCATTGATCGCGATCCGCGTGGTGAGGATATTTTCTGGGTGGGCCCGCCGGGACCTGAACAGGATGCCGGAGAGGGCACCGACTTTCATGCTCTGCGATCGGATTATGTGTCAGTGACGCCTTTGCAAATTGATTTAACCCGTTATGAGAGCATGCATGATTTATCCGAGTGGCTGAAATCATGTTAAAAGCCACGCCAGAATCAATTCAGGGTATTGGCATGACGTCTCAGCGTACCCGTGATCGTTTAATACAGAGACTACAGCACAAAGGCATTAAGAACGAATCGGTGCTCGAGGTGATACGCACCACGCCCAGGCATTTGTTTATTGATGAAGCGATGGCTCACCGTGCCTACGAGGATACCTCGCTGCCGATTAATCATGGTGTGACGATCTCTCAGCCGTATATTGTTGCGAGGATGACCGAGCTGATATTGTCACACGGTATTCCCGATAAAGTCCTCGAGGTCGGCACTGGTTCGGGTTATCAGGCGGCGATTTTATCCAGGCTGATCAAACAAGTGTATTCAGTCGAGCGTATTGCGGCACTTTCAAATCAGGCAAGAATGCGTTTTAGTCAGCTCGGCTATAACAATATACATTTACGGCATACTGATGGCAGCTGGGGCTGGCAAGAGTTTGCAGAGTATCCGGCGATTATTGTCACAGCCGCGCCATCAGAAGTACCTGATGCCCTGTTACAACAACTCGCTGATGGCGGTATATTGGTTATTCCGGTGGGCAATCAGACAGACTCACAAAGTTTGCTTGTCGTCGAAAGACAAGGTGATGAGTTTGTCCGTGAAACAATTGAAAATGTCTTTTTTGTACCGATGCTAAATGGAGCGGATCGTTAAATGATTTTTGCAGGACTTTATAACAGAACAATGTTCTGGGCAGCTCATAAACACGCCGAAAAATATCTGGCTTTTGTCAGCTTTATTGAATCAATTTTTTTCCCGGTACCAACGGCTCTGATGCTGGCACCGATGGCCATGGCAAATCCCGATCGTGCTGTTCGTTTAGCCATACTTACCACGGTTACTTCTGTAGCAGGGGGAATACTTGGTTATTTTATAGGTGCCTATGCCATGCACCTTGTCGAGCCTGTGCTCATCAATGTCGGCTATATTGATAAATACAATACAGCCGTCGCCTGGTTTACAGAATGGGGTTTTTGGGCTGTTATCGTCGCTGGTTTTTCACCTATCCCTTTCAAACTGTTTACCTTATCGGCCGGTGCGTTGAATATGGCTTTATTGCCATTTATTCTGGCAGCATTAATTGGTCGCAGTGCACATTTTTTTATGGTGTCATTATTAATGGCCTGGGCAGGGCCAAAGCTGGAGTCAAAAGTTAAGCATTATATTGAGTGGATAGGCTGGCTTACAGTCATTTTAATTATCGCCGGATATCTTATCTATTCAAAATAGAATGAAGAAACGTCTTACACCAATCATCTTTATCAGTTTTCTTCTTGCCGCCTGCAGCAACGAAGAAAATATTCGCGATAAAGTGATTAACTGGGATCCCTATCAATATACGGTTCATCAGGGTGATACGCTTTATTCAATTGCATGGCGTTATGATCTTGATTTCAAACTTATTATAAAGTGGAACAATATCGTAAAGCCTTATACGATTTATCCGGGCCAGCGGCTAAAAATGGCAGCACCTGTGGTAGAGCCTGAAGGTAAAACTTATTTGTTTGGTGGCAACGAGAAGCGCCACACAGAAGAGGTTGAGGTTCCCGATTATTCTATCGCTGGCAATGTGCCAAAAGCACCGGCAATCAATAAATGGGATAGAAACAAGAACGCTAATATTATCCGCAGTAAGAAATTTTCGAGCCCTAAATACCATTATAAAAAACCCGCCACGGCAGTTAAAAAAACACCGATACCTGCTGCCGATACCGATCAGTCATCTGCCAGAAAACTTAGCTGGTCATGGCCATTTAAAGGTAAAGTAATAACAACCTTCGCCGCTAACAATAATAACCGTAAGGGCATTGATATTAAGGGTGAGTCTGATCAAAACATAACGGCTTCTGAGAGTGGCAAGGTGGTATATAGCGGATCTGGCCTGCTTAGTTATGGCAATTTAATCATAATTAAACACAGTGATCTTTTTTTAAGCGCTTATGCATACAATAAAAAGCTGCTGGTTAAAGAAGGAGCGGTTGTAAAAAAAGGCCAGATCATCGCTATTGTAGGTAAAAACTTAAATGTTACAAACCTTTTACATTTTGAGATCAGAAAAAACGGTAAACCTGTTAATCCCTTGTTATATTTACCGTCACGAATATAAAAGCTTCGCGTTAGCCTATTAGTATATTCTAATATGGCGTGATAGAAGAGCTGAATAAGTTGTTTTGATTACATTTTATCATTACTATTAAAAATATAGATTATAGAGCAAAGACGAGGTTATACGTCTGCTCAAATAAAGGATAAAACATGACAGTGGCTACTACAGATATAGAACAAGCATCAATAGATGATGTGAGCCTGGAAAAATCGGAAATCATCGATGATGTCATTGGTATGGATGAAGACGGCGAAGATAATGAAGCCGTGGCTGTCACAACAGACGACACGGTGAAAAAAACGCTGGCAAAAAAATCTGAGCCCCGTGCCGAGCTGGATGCAACACGACTTTATCTAAAAGAAATTGAAGCGTCACCATTATTAACGGCTGAAGAAGAAGTCTATTTTTCACGCAAAGCGCTTAATGGCGATATTGCCTCCAGAGCCAGAATGATTGAATGTAATCTGCGTCTGGTGGTAAAAATTTCACGCCGATATATGAATCGTGGTCTCGCCTTACTGGATCTAATTGAAGAAGGTAATCTGGGGCTTATTCGTGCGGTCGAAAAATTCGATCCGGAAAGAGGCTTCAGGTTTTCAACCTATGCTACCTGGTGGATCCGTCAGACTATCGAACGCGCGCTGATGAATCAAACCCGCACCATTCGCCTGCCTATTCATGTCATCAAAGAAATGAATGTATATTTGCGTGCTGCCAGAACCTTGCAGCAGACACAAGACCATGAACCGACGATTGATGAAATTGCTGATTATTGTGATAAACCTGCCAGCGCTGTTGAAAAAATGCTCGGCCTTCGTGATCGAGTAGCATCTGTCGATGTACCGGTTGGTAAAGAAAATGATCGCCCTCTGTTAGAGGTGATTGCGGATGAAAATAACCCGGAACCGTCACTGATTCTGCAAGACGAAGATGTGTTTGCCAATCTGGCTTTGTGGCTTGAACAGCTGGATGAAAAACAGCGTGAAGTTATCGTCAGGCGATTTGGTCTGAATGGTTATGAGCGACAGACGCTTGAGAATGTTGGAAAAGAATTGGGCGTGACGCGAGAACGTGTTCGTCAAATTCAGATGGATGCACTTAAACGCATGCGTAAAATTTTAGAAAATCAGGGCTTTTCTGAAGAACTATTGTTACAGGATTAACGCAAAACCGTTGTTCATTCCGGACTGCGGTACAGTGAAATCAAAAATGGGGCGACTAGCCCCATTTTTTATGGCTGTTTATAAGCGGCTGTCGGTTAGTAAGATAGCTGCCGCCACATTACGGCCTTCTGATAATAAGAGGTTATAGGTTCGGCAGGCGCCGCCAGTGTCCATGATCTCGAGGCCGATATTGTGCTGAATGAATTGTTGCCTGAGAGTTGCCGCTGGAAATATGAGGTGAGAACCGGTACCCAGCAGAATGACCTCGGGTTTGCAGGCTAAGAGGGTATCAAAATCGCTGAATTGCAGGTGATTGACGTCCAGCGGTTGCCATCTATCTATCAGTCCGTCTCGATGAAGCTGGCAATGGCAGTTATATTTTGTTTGATTAATAACAAAATATTCATCGGTATATGAATGTATCTGGGTACTGGATTCGTCGGTGTCTTGAGTGAAATTCATTTTGGGCTGGTTACATCGCGGCTGATTGTGCAGGTGTGAGAATGTGAGTGGTTATTTTATGGTGCCGATTTCAATAAATCCAGTGTGTTTTGCTGCTCAAAACAGTACAATTTACGCTATTCATCATGAATTTGAAAAGAATTAGCTTAAATCCTGATTTCTCGATTGACAGTTTGTCGTTTCGTCAGTAACTTTGCCATTTTTAACACCAGATAATTGAGTTTTTTGTGATAAATGAATTTCCCCGTATAAAACGTCTTCCCCCTTATGTTTTTAACATCGTGAATGAATTAAAAGCCGCGGCGCGAGCCAGAGGTGAAGATATCATTGACTTTGGTATGGGAAACCCCGATCAGCCGACGCCTGCACACATTGTCGATAAAATGGTGGAAGCGACTCAGCGAAATGATACTCATCGCTATTCAATGTCCCGTGGTATTCCGCGGTTGCGAAAAGCTATCTGTAACTATTATAAACGCCGCTTTGATGTCGACCTTGATCCGGAAAAAGAAGCGATTGTCACCATCGGCTCAAAAGAAGGTCTGGCACATCTTGCAATGGCGACAGTTGGCCCTGGTGATGCGGTTTTGGTACCTAACCCTGCTTACCCGATACACCCATATGGTTTTGTTATTGCCGGTGCTGATATCCGCCATGTACCCTTGCGTGAAGATGTGGATTTTTTTGCGGAACTCGAAAATGCTATAAAAAATTCATGGCCCAAACCCAAAATGCTGGTGCTCAACTTTCCTGGTAACCCCACCAGTGAGTGCGTAGAGCTTGAATTCTTTGAGAAGGTGGTGGCCATTGCGCGTGAGCATGAAATTTGGGTGGTGCAAGATATCGCCTATGCTGAAATAGTGTTTGATGATTATCAACCTGTTTCGATTCTGCAGGTGGAAGGCGCTAAAGACGTTGCGGTTGAGTTTTATTCATTATCAAAAACCTATAATATGCCGGGCTGGCGTGTGGGCTTTATGGTCGGTAATGAAACCCTGGTTTCAGCTCTGGCACGCATCAAGTCGTATCTTGATTATGGCATGTTCACACCAATACAGATCGCTGCGATCACAGCGCTTGAAGGTCCTCAGGATTGCGTTGAAGAGATACGTTTGATGTATCAGGAACGACGTGATGTGCTCTGTGATGGTCTTAATCATATAGGCTGGACTGTTACTAAACCCAAAGCCACGATGTTTGTCTGGGCCAGAATACCCGAAATCTATCGTCACATGGGATCGCTGGAATTTTCTAAAAAACTGTTACTGGATGCCAAAGTGGCAGTCTCACCAGGTATCGGTTTTGGTGAATACGGTGATGACCATGTGCGCTTTAGTTTGATTGAGAACGAACACCGCACGCGGCAGGCAATACGTGGTTTGAAAAACATGTTCAAGAAAGATGGTTTGGTGGTTGACGACTGAGTCAGCTCTCAACCGCCGATACTATACAAATAACGAATACAAAAACAATGCTGGTTCTGTTCTTGTAGAGCTGGCAAAACTTAAAGAATAAGCATTCAGGAGATTTCATTGAAATCAGTACGAATTGGTCTGATGGGACTGGGTACAGTAGGTGGCGGAACGGCTACCGTGTTACAGCGTAATGCAGAAGAAATCACACAGCGTGTTGGTCGCTCCCTGGAAATCGTTCGCGCAGCGGCCCGTGAAATTAATGAACAAACTGTTTTTGCAGCAGATAGTTCAGTCAAACTCAGTGACGATGCCTGGGATGTGGTTAATGATGCTGACGTCGATGTGGTCGTAGAGCTGATTGGTGGATATTCACCGGCCCGGGAGCTGGTTTTAAAAGCCATTGAAAACGGCAAGCATGTGGTGACGGCTAATAAAGCCCTAATTGCGATGCATGGTGATGAAATTTTCGCTGCCGCGAGTGAAAAAGGGGTCTCTGTCTGTTATGAGGCCGCTGTTGCTGGCGGAATACCCATTATTAAAGCCATGCGCGAAGGTCTAACGGCGAATAAAATCGAATGGTTAGCGGGCATTATTAATGGCACAGGTAACTTTATTCTGACAGAAATGCGTGACAAAGGTCGTGACTTTGATGATGTGCTAAAAGAAGCCCAGGCGCTAGGTTATGCCGAAGCCGACCCAACGTTCGATGTCGAGGGTATTGATGCAGCACACAAGTTAACGATTCTTGCCTCGATAGCGTTTGGTATTCCCTTACAATTTGACAAGACCTTCACAGAAGGCATTAGTCAGGTAACGACTGAAGATGTGACCTATGCTGAAGAGCTGGGTTACCGCATTAAACATTTAGGGATTGCTCGTAAGACCGCCAAAGGTATTGAAATGCGGGTGCATCCGACATTGATTCCTGAAAAGCGTTTGATAGCCAATGTAGATGGTGTGATGAATGCGGTATTGGTTCAGGGTGATGCTGTCGGGCCAACTTTGTATTATGGTGCGGGTGCCGGCGCAGAACCTACTGCATCGGCTGTGGTTGCGGATATTGTTGATATAGCAAGAACTTTTGAGTCGGCAGCTGATAACAAAGTAGCCGCCCTGGGTTACCAGGCCGGCAAGCATTCCAATACCCCTGTATTAACATCAGATAATTTTGAAACAGCTTATTATCTGCGTTTAAGTGTTGAAGATCGTCCCGGAGTACTGGCAGATGTTGCCAATATTTTTGCGCAACAGGATATCAGTATTGAAGCGGTTATACAGAAAGAACCGGCCAGTGAAGGTGAACGTGTGTCGCTAATTTTGCTGACACAAACAGTTCAGGAGCTGAAGATGAATACAGCGCTGAGCAAAGTGGAAGCGTCGAATATATCTGACTCTGTTACCCGTATCCGGGTAGAACATCTGGACTGACAATGTAGCAGGTAAAAAAAATCCCGCAATGCGGGATTTTTTTTACCTGCATACTTATATTAAATAAAGTTCAGGATTTCAGTTTCAATCCGGTCTTTTTCAATAATGGTATTTTGCGTGATGGCTTTTTCAAATAAGCCATCAATCATCGCGGGTATTTCTATATGGGCTGTTTCTGCAATAGCTTTTAGAGCCTGTTGATCCTGTACACCGGACTCTCCCGTAAGCGCATTGTTTATAACAGGAGAAAACTTGGTCCATTCGGCTGTTGAATAAACAATGGTCTTAAGATTTTTTTCGCGGCATGTGTTGTACGCTTTAAAACAGGTGGCGGTGTGAGGATCCATTAAGTAGCCATTTTCAAAGGTTGCTTTTATAAAGTCCTTGCCTTCATCATCGTTACAGAAGTCAGCAGAGAAAATGTTTTGTATACTGCGTAGTTCACTATCTGTTAACTGGTAGTGGTGATCATTATCCAGTTGTTGCATTAATTCTCTTGTCCGTGTTGCACCAAACATATCAAATAAAATCCGTTCAATATTAGATGATTTGAGAATGTCCATTGCCGGAGATGTGGTCGGGGTCACGGCCATTTCACGCAAATCATACCGGCCCTGATTAATTAACTGGGTGAGGATATTATTATTGTTGGATGCAATCAGGATTTTCTCAACGGGTAAACACATTTTCATTGCGTAATATCCACCTAACGCATTACCAAAGTTTCCGCTGGGTACATTTAGGTAAACCTTTTCACCGATTTCAATCGCATCCTGACGAACCAGTTCAAGGTAAGAATGGATATGATAGATAATCTGGAAAATAATGCGTCCAAAGTTGACTGAATTGGCCGCTGATAACTGAACGTTTTTATTTTTAAGTGTCTGTTTGAAACGATCAGAGCCAAGCAGGTGTTTGAGTGCGCTTTGAGTGTCATCAAAATCGCCGATTACACCCAGTACTTTCAGGTTATCGGCATCTTCAGTTACCATCTGCAGGCGTTGCACATCAGAAGTACCGCCATCAGGGTACATACAAACAACTTTAACATTGGAGCGGTTTTTGAAGGTTTCCAGTGCGGCAGGGCCGGTATCTCCGGAGGTGGCAGCCAGAATCAGGTAATTTTCGTTTCTTTTTTGCGCCAGAGATGAGAGTACGAGACCAAAGGGCTGTAGGGCCATGTCTTTAAAAGCACGGGTAGGGCCATGATATAACTCGCTGACATACAGATCATCATGGACTTTTATCACAGGTACGGGATTATCAGGATCATCAAATTTATCATATAGATTCAGCGCCTCATCGATGATATCGCTGTCTATATCAATTTCAAACGCCGCAAGGATCTCTTTTGCTAAGACTTTATAGCTGGAATTCAGGTGCTTACTGAGAAACGTTAGGCCTAAATCGGGGATAGACTGTGGTGAGTAGATGCCACCAAAAGAAGAAATTGGGCTAAGAATGGCTTCAGAAAAGCTGACTTCAGCAGGGCGCTGGCCATCATTGCCACGAGTTTCAATAAAATTCATGCTAATTTCGCTTAATATTTCTACAAATAGGCGCAGATTATAGCGAAATTAGACACAGGAATCTTCAATTAATCCGTATTTGATTCCGCTTGTTTTATCGATAAGCTATTTTTTTCTTCATTTTCCCCGGCTCTTTGTTTTTTTCGCCGGTCTTCAAATATTTCCAGTTTTAGTATCAGTGCCAGTGCGCCTAAAAGAACCATTAAAGAACCAATAATTAGTAAACCGCTATTGATCCAGAACAGTGTTTTTATTTGACTTAAGGTGCTGCTTTTAAGCAGGTTAAGAGAAATCAAAAGCTTCTGTTTTTCGGCTATATCAGATCGTAAATTAAAAATATTTTCTCTTAGTGATACGAAATCTTTGGTTAGGTTTTTCTTTTTCTTGTTTTTGGGGCTGGCATCGAGCTCGGTTTTAATGTCGTTGACAGTACTTTCAATGACTTTTATTTCTTTTTCTAAGGTACCCAGTTCTATTTCTGATGATGTGATCAGGCGATGAATGCGGTTGGTATTATGTTCGAAATAATTTATTTTAGAAATAGAAAAATAGACTGAGGAGAAGCATATAATGATGCCAAAGAAAACAATCGTTGAATAGATGTAGCTGTGGTAATTACGACTATAGGTAGACATTAAATCCTGTTTCCATTATTGAAAAAGTGGTGGTATAGGATAGACAGGGTTTTAAACCAGATCCCATCCATTATCCTGAGTAAAGCGTTCACCCAGTTGTTTTTTTAGGCTATCCATTTGAGTTTGTAAATCATGTTTACCATTATCATGGATATATTTAATAGGCCCGCCACGGAAAGGTGCAAAACCAGTACCAAAGATAACGCCTGCATCCAGCAGATCCTCATTATCAACGATTTTATCACGTAAACAGGCTGTTGCCTCATTTACCAGCATTAAAATTAACCGTTGTTGGACATCTTTCATGTTTTTATAGCTTCTGGTTGAGTCCTTTTGAGCTTTACCGTTACGATAACTGTAAAAACCTTTATTGTTTTTCTTCCCCAGATGACCGGTTTTAACCATATGCTCCAGCTGCTCAGGTACTGGCGTATTGGAGCTTTCAGAAAGAATATTGGCAACGGATAAACAGACATCCAGTCCAACCGTATCAGCCAGCTCAATCGGTCCCATGGGCATGCCAAACTCCAGCGCCGCTTTGTCGATGGCTTCCGCTGGAATTCCTTCGGCGTACATTATAATGGCCTCAAGCAGGTAGGGCATTAAGATGCGGTTGACCAAAAAACCGGGGCTGCTTTTGACAGCTAACGGTAATTTATCAATATGCCGGGAAAAAGCTGCTACTTTTGCAATGGTTTTTTTATCGCTCTGTTCGCCATGGATAATTTCAACCAGAGGCATTAATGCTACCGGGTTAAAAAAGTGCAGGCCTACCAGTCTGCCGGGATTTTTCAAACAAGATGCCAGTGTCTCTAATGGGATGCTGGAAGTGTTAGTGGCTAAGATAGCGCCTTTTTTCATGCGCGGCTCAATGCTTTGATAGAGCGTCTGTTTGACCTTTGCATCTTCAAAAATAGCCTCAATAATGATATCGGCATGCTCAATACCATAGCCTTTATGGTCAGCGGTTAAGCGATCTAAGGTGTTGGTGATCAGCCGCTCATCACGCAGTTTCTTTTTAAAGAGCTGGCAGGCTCGCTGGATGGTTTTTGCCAGAATCGCAGGATCCTGATCCTGGACACTGACCTGAAATCCTTTGAATGCACACCATGCAGCAATATCCCCGCCCATAATGCCGCCGCCAATTACATGCACGTGCAGCGGGGTGAAGAGTTTTTTATCGCCAAGTGATTTAAGCTGTTCCTGTAAAAAGTAAACCCTGACTAGGTTTTGCGCAGTAGGGTCGGCGACCAGTTCAGCAACTGAAATGGCTTCTTTTTCCAGCATTTTTTTAGGAAAGTCATAATACTTTAGCCAAAGGTTGATCAGCTTATAAGGCGCAGGGTAATGTGCTTTGGGTGCTTTGCGGGCGACTTTTTCACTGATCTTTCTCGCCAGAAAACCGCGTACGAGTGCATTATTGAGCAGTCTGTTCTTGATACTTTGCTTGCGAGAAGAGGGCTTTTTATGGGCAAATGCAATAGCTGCCCGTTCAAGCTGTCGCTGTGCGGTGACCTCATCGACCAGTTTAATTCTTCTGGCTTGTTTTGCGCTGATTGCCCGCCCGGTCAGCATCATATCAAAAGCAGCCAGTGGGCCGATTCGTCGGATACAACGTAAACTACCGCCAAAGCCCGGGTGGATGCCGAGTTTAACTTCAGGCAATGACAAGCGGGTAGAGACATCATCAGAACAGACGATATAGTCACAGGCCAGTGACAGTTCTGTGCCCCCTCCCATACTAAAGCCATGAATCATGCTGATGGTGTTGCATTTCATGGCTTCAATTTTATTCATCACGGTATGCCCGAGTGTAATTAACTCAAGTGCCGCGTCATAGTCTATCCCTACAAATTCTTTAATATTGGCACCGGCAATAAAACCACTGCTCTTCAGCGATTTGAAGACAATAGCCTGAACTTTGCTGTCATTGATCTGATCGAGAATGTGATCAAGTTCTTGCAAGGCTGTGCTTGATAAAATATTCATTGCTGAGTCTTTATAATCAAATAACAGCCAGCAGATATTATTTTCATCCTGTTGCATTGACCAGTGAATGTAGTCCATTAACTTGCCTCCCTTTCAATTAACATTGCACCACCTTGACCGCCACCAATACAAAGGCTAGCGATGCCTCTTGACGCTTTGTTTCGTTGCAGGGTTTTTGCCAGGTGCAATATGATGCGGGCGCCACTGGAGCCCACAGGGTGACCGAGGCTGACACCACCACCATCAATATTGAGTTTGTCGAGGGGGATTTCTCCGATAGCCGAATCAAGTCCCAGTTCATTTTTGCAATAGTGTTCTTCCATCCAGGCGGCCCGGCAACCTAAGACCTGTGTTGCAAAGGCTTCATTGATTTCCCAGTAATCAATGTCATTAACGGCAAGTTCATTGCGCTGCAAAATGGGGGCCATGGCATGTGCCGGCCCCATGCCCATCACTGAAGGATCAAGCCCGGCCCATTCACTGTCTTTAATCGTTGCTAACACAGGCAGTTTATGTTTTTTTACCGCATCCGCGCTCGCTAATAATAACCAGCAGGCACCATCGGTAATTTGTGCGCTGTTACCAGCCGTTACCAGTCCGTATTTTCGGTCAAACACCGGTTTCAGGTTTGCCAGCGCCTTAGTGCTGGAGTCTGGTCTGACACCATCATCCTTATCATAAAAGTGGCCATGTCTATCGTAAATGGTTTCAACCTCATCCAGGAATTGACTGTCCTGAGCATGTGCCAGTTTCTGATGGCTGCTAACGGCAAACTCATCCATCTGTTGCCGGCTGATATTAAATCGTTGGGCGATGTTTTCTGCTGTCTGACCCATGGATAATCCTACAATAGGGTCACTTAAGCCCTTAATCAGGGCAATAACGGGTTTAAAATGGCCGACTCTTAACTGAGTGATGGTTTTGAGTTTCTGCGGCAGTGTCTTGCTCATCATAAAATCACTGAGCCAGTTGACCATGGCATTGTTGTAAAGTACCGGAGCATGACTCATTGCCTCGACGCCGCCGGCTAATACAAGCTCGGACTGTCCCGATGCGATATTTCTAAACGCGCAGTCCACAGCCTGCATGCCCGATGCGCAATTACGCTGTACAGTCCAGGCGGGTACAGATTGGGGTATGCCCAGTTTCAAGGCGGCGACACGGCCGATATTGGCCTCTTCGGGGCCGGGCATCACACACCCCAGTATGACTTCGCTTAATGCATCAAGGGCAAAGTTGTGTCTCATTAATAATGGCTTTCCGGCGGCTAAAGCAAGTTCGCCTGCCGTAAAGGCGCCGGGTTTACCTCTTGCTTTAAGATAAGGTGTTCTGCTTCCATCGACGATATAAACAGTTTTATCTTTGCTCATCAGGTTTTTCCCATGTCCATATATTATTTTCACTATTAAAAGAGAACTCATCGACCATGATAGCATCATGCGTCGCAAGGTGGGCCTCTTCTATTAAGCGGGCTTCATCGTCAGTCAGTATGCTTAATGACAAGGCTTGTTTTAATAAAGGTTCAATCGGTTGCTGTTTTATCACACCGACATGCATCGCATCTTTCAGTTTGCGCTCGGCATCGGCTGCTTTCAGCACTTTTTCAAAAGCCAGCTCGATACGGCCGGTGCGGTCACCGGCTTTATCATTAAAATAAATTCCCTGCGTAAGCCGTCTCCGGGCTTCACCGTTTGACAGTATAATACGTGCGACTTTATGGCTTAAACGGTCACTCGCACCTTTATATACTTTGCCTCGTGGAAAAACAATTAAACGCAGAATCTTGCCGATAATGGCAATCGGGAAATTGGCCAGTACACTGTCAATTGAACGCTGACAGTTATATAAGCAGTCCTGCGCCGCCCATTCAAACAACGGCACGTCATCTATTGGTTCATCATCGTTTTCAAATCGTTTTAAAAGAGCAGATAAAATATACAGATTTGATAATGCATCGGCTAGCCGGCCGGATATTTTTTCACGCCGCTTGAGGCCGCCTCCGAGCACAGCTAACGACATATCCGACATGACCGCAAAACAGGCACTTAAGCGGTTAAGTTGCCGGTAGTAGTACGCGGTTTTTGAACTGCCGGGCGTAAACATAAAACGGGCCTGGGTCAGTCCCAGCCAGAACGCGCGCACAATATTGCTGCTCACAAAACCGATATGGCCAAACAGCGCCTGATCAAAATCATGTAACGATTTTTCAGCATCGGTTTCATGTACCGCGTTGACCTCTTTTAATAAATAAGGGTGGCTTCTTAAGGCGCCCTGACCAAAGACTATCATGCTGCGGGTGAGTATATTGGCTCCTTCAACGGTTATGCTGATCGGAATTGCCTGATAGACCCGGCCTAAAAAGTTAGAGGGCCCCATGCAAATGGCGTGACCGCCATGCACATCCATGGCAAGGTTGAGAACCTGGCGCATGCGTTCGGTAAGCTGGTATTTGACAATAGCCGATACCACCGAAGGAGATTCACCTATATCAAGGGCGACCAGGGTTAATTCGCGGGCGGCATCCATCGCATAGGTTTGACCCGCAATGGTCGCAAGTGCTTCCTCAACACCTTCAAAATATCCAATCGGTGTCCTGAACTGTTTTCTAATGCGGGCGTATGCGCCAGTATTATGACTGCAAAGTTTACCGGCACCGGTCGACAGGGCAGGTAATGAAATGGCGCGACCATCAGCCAGGCATTCCATTAACATGCGCCAGCCCTGGCCAATATAGTCTTCTCCGCCAATGACCCAGTCCATCGGTATAAAAACGTCTTTCCCGCGGTTCGGGCCGTTCATAAAAGGCTGGTTTAGTGGAAAATGCCGGTTTCCAATTTCAACACCGGCTGTATCGGGGCGTATCAGTGCCAGCGTGATGCCAATGCTGTGTTTGTCGCCCAGAATTTTGTCAGGATCATAAAGTTTAAAGGCGAGCCCAATTAGAGTCGCAACAGGGCCTAGAGTTATATAACGTTTATCCCAGTTAAGCCGAATACCCAGAACCTTTTCCTTACCGTCAAAAGCTCCATAGCAAACCACACCGGTGTCTGGCATGGCCCCGGCATCACTGCCGGCATCAGGTCCTGTCAGACCAAAGCAGGGAATTTCAGTGCCATCGGCAAGACCGTACAGATATTTTTCCTTTTGTTCGTCGGTGCCGTAATGCAGCAGTAATTTACCCGGACCTAATGAATTTGGCACCATTACCGTAACAGCGGCGGTTATACTGCGGCTGGAAACTTTCATTACAACTTCAGAATGCGCCAGCGCGGAAAATTCAAGACCACCATATTTTTTTGGGATAATCATGGCCATGAATTTATTATCTTTTATGAACTGCCAGATCTCTTTCGGCAGATCAGATTGCTCTTGTGTAATTTCCCAGTCATCAATCATTTCACAAAGTTGATTCACAGGGCCGTCAAGAAAAGCCTGTTCTTCAGTACTTAATTCAGGCTTAGGTAGGTTTTTTAGTATGGAATAATCCGGCATACCGCTAAAGATTTCACCTTCCCACCAGACGCTGCCGGCATCAAGCGCTTCCTGTTCGGTTTGTGAAATCGAAGGCATGGCATTTGCCATAAAATTCTTAACAGGCAAACTGATTTTGTTTTTTCTAAAAGTGGTCAGGTTAAGCGGGATGGTAACAATCAGGTAAACAGCCCAGAGCACGATCAGGCTGCCAAGTGATACGAGCTGACTATAACTGAACATGAACAGGGTGACACCGAGCAATGTGCTCCAGATGACCAACGCCAGCCTAAAATAGGCTGAAACACCTATCAGCAGAATAAAAATAACTAACCAGCTTAACATTGTTGCATCCTCATTCTTGGTTTTCGTGGATTGCTGCTTTGACCGATTTTAATATGCCTTCTGTTTGTATATTATCAGGAATATTATGTTCATCCGGATTTTTATAGATGACGCCGTCTTTGCTCCAGGGTAACTGTTTATAAACGGCTAATTCATCAAAGTCGAAAATCGGGTATTTGATGACATCGAAGTAGGGTGAATAATCAAAATCACTGGGTGTGATCAGCCTTGAGTTACGTCTGTATAAGGTTAAGTTATCTTCATTGTCATATTGCAAAACCGGCAATATCGGAAAGTGTACAGAAGCAAAAGCCTCTGCCATCATGGTCGAGCACACTGTTTTGGTGGTGGTGCCGGCATTGTGTTCAAACAAACTGGAACGCCAGCGTCTTGGAAGCAGGGAGTAAGGAAATAAAAAGCGGAGCAAATCAAGCAGCTGGCGCACATCATAGTCGGTACCCAGTCGTTTGATGGAATAATTGATTACTTTTTGTGCGTCCTGATGAGTAATGCCTTTAGGCCGGCAGATTCTTAAATTCTCACCTTTATATTTTTTTAGGTTGTCGACCAGTGTGCCTTCACCGACCATGGCCTCAATAATTAACTGCTCTTCAGGGTCGCCGTTATAAAACCGTTTGATGTGTGCACGAACAGCCGTGTCTTCTATGTCGTGGAGTCTACCAACGTAAAAAGCGGAGTGGGTCCAGCAGCTTTGTGTAATGGTTTTAATAATACTGCTGACGCGGGATCGTCCTTCAACCAGCAATACATCACCTGGACGGATTTCATAGCGCAGTCGATCAAAATTGGACAGCCCTTTATTGGCTTCTCCATGTTCACGAGTAAGGCCTTCAATGAGCTTATCCCATGTGTATGCTTTGACTATATTTACAATGCTTAACAATGTATCTGTATCCCTGTCATGACATGTTAAATTGTAGGGCTAATGTAATGTATATTAATTCACTATAGCAGTATAAATCCTACCTTAAAGTTTAGGTCTAAAATCATGAAATTGTTAAATATTTTGATAATAATTACGATAGATCAGGTAAACTGTTATTTAATAACGATTTCAATATTATAATAAAAACATCGTACAGGCTTGTATATTACTATGCACTTATGGATAGCTGGGCTTATTAGTTTTGGTTTCTTTGTTTTCTCAACGCAGATACAGGCTGCTGACCCTTCTCAAGACTGGAAAACCCTGGTCACTGAACATTTTCTAATACATCACTTAGACGCATATTCCGAACAGGCAAAAATAAGCGCGTTCATTGCCGAACAACTTTACCCTAAGTTAGAAAAAAAGCTGTCATGGAGTCCTGAGGGCAAAATAAGCCTGCTGATAACCGATGAAAATGACTCATCGAATGGAGCGGCGACAGCGTTCCCGTTCAATCTGGCGATATTGAGATTAATGCCGCCTGATAATCTCTCTCAGCTTGAAGATTATGACGACTGGCTCAGCCTTTTGCTCGAACACGAATTAACGCATGTGTTCCATCTAGATAAATCCTCAGGTGCCGTCAGTGCTCTTAGAAAAATATTTGGCCGTCATCCGCTTTTGTTTCCAAATACTTTCCAGCCTCGCTGGCTGACAGAAGGCTTAGCTACCTATTATGAAACACACGATGGTATAGGCCGGGGACAAAGTAGCAGCTTTGAAATGATGATGAGAGAAGAGCTGGTGAAAGGTCTACTGCCTGTAAGCAAAGTTAATTTACCGCCACAAAGCCATCCGCTAAACAGACCCTATCTGTATGGCGTGTATTTTTATCAGTTTCTAAAAGACAGATACGGTGAAGATGCCATCAATCAGCTTATTCAGCAATACAGTAATAACCTGTTACCTTTTGCAATTAATTCAAACAGTAAAAGCGTGTTTGGAAAAGATATAACCGCGCTTTGGTCCGAGTTTAGTGTCTATCTGCAAAAACGATTCAGCCCTCAGCTTACCCTGCTTAACAATTCGGCATTAAAACAAGGGGCGCTGGTTGACACTGTGCTGAATCAGCTGACAACGATTGGCTTTCTTGGTGATGGCAGCATGGTGTACATTGAAAATGATTTTGAATCGCCTGCCAGGCTGATAAAACTAAAACACTCAGAAAAAACAACACTGGCAGCAGTAACAGATGTCAGTGATATCGGTGTCGATGCAAAAGATAATGTTTATTTTTCACAGGCCAACATCTGTGAAGAGTATTATATGTATTCTGATTTATACCGATATGATATCAGCAGCGGTGATGTTGAACAATTAACTCACTGTGAACGTTATAAGTATTTTGCTATTGCCAAAGCAAGTAACAGAATTGCGGCTGTGCGCACCGTTCACTCTATACCGCAAATTGATATTCTTGATGCAAACGGAGCCTTGCTGTTTAATTTATGGAAAGGCAAATACGGCGATGTTATCAATAAAATTGACTGGTCCGAAAAAAGAAACAAGCTGCTCGTGACGAGAAAACAATTAAATCAGTCCTGGCATGTGTATGAATATGATCTGCCAACAAATAACTGGGCTGGCGTTATCACAAATGATGCCATCAATATGCAGGCTCGTTATTCCAACGATGAAAAGAGTGTATTGTTTAGCAGCGACCTGAGTGGCGTTTATAATATATATCAATATTCATTTTCAGATGAATCTGTGTTCGCCATTACGAATGTTGTCACCGGCGCTTTATCACCTGCACAAGGTTTGACGAATGATGTTTTCTATCTTGATTATCAACGTGGCGGCTTTTCTATGCGCCAGACAAATCTTGATAAGGCTGTTGTGCCTTCGCTAAAAGAGCCTGTAAAGCCTGACATCAGGGCGACTGAAGATATGTTTAAGGCAATGACAGACTATCCGATCCGGGACTACAGCCCATGGGCTGATCTTAAGCCAGGCTACTGGTTTCCTTGGTTTTTGATTCAGGATCAAGGTGGTGAAGTAGGCTTTTCAACCTCATCCAATGATGCTTTGCAAAATCACTTTTACGCACTGAATATTGCCTATGGCTATGATCGCGAAGAATTAGTCGGTACTTTTTATTACCAATACGCTAACTGGTTTGGCTTATTTGTAGGCAAAGAAAATACTGTATTTACAGACCCTGTAACTGATTTGACCAATACGGTCAGGTCTAATTTCCAATGGCAGGCGTTGTTTGCCATGCCCTTTACAAAATTTCACTCGCGCTGGGGAGCGATCTTCGGCCTGACGGAATACGTTAACACGGATACATACCGTGCGGACGCCAGCCTCGGTTTTGAGGACAGTAAAGATGGCGTTGTTGGTTTAAGTTTTTATTTTGACAACAAGCAGGAATTTTTTAAAAGCCACAGCTTTGAAACAGGTAGGGATGTTTTGTTATTGACGGAAAGCAGTGATGCCTTTGATAATGACTATTCGGGTCAGTTAACCATGCTGGACTGGAAAGAGTATTTCCGCCTGGGGGAACATCATGTACTTGCCTTAAGAGCAGTTGGCGCAACAGCCGATACAACAATGAGGCCTTTCAGTTTGGGCGGTCTGGTTTCAGCATTTGATGCCAGTAGCTTATTAAATGGGCAAAGCTCACAAGCTATCTTCAATAAACGAAGTTTTTCATTGCGTGGTTATGATGAAAATATTCAAACAGGCAATAATCTGGAAAAATTCTCGCTGGAATGGCGTTTTCCATTATCATATGTGGAAAAAGGAATCATGGCTCCCCCGCTTGGCATTATGAAACATTCTGCACGTATCTTTACTGAAGCCGGTTCAAGCTGGTTTGATGATATGCAGAAAAACAGCCTTCGCAGTGCAGGTGTTGAATGGCTGCTTGAAGGCAATATTTTTTATCATCTCAATCTTTTGTTTCGTTTTGGTTACGCTAAAGGTCTTGATGATCTCGGAGAAGAAGTCTATTACCTGGAGCTAGGCAGTGCATTCTGATGGTCGTCTTTGATAGTAACAGTCGTCAGCAATACCGTTAAAAATCTAACAGAGAAACTAACTGCTCAAGCTTGTGTCGCGGCGTGTAGTAATGTGGCGAAAAACGAATGCCGCCGCCGCGTGGTGCACATAACACATGGTGCTGTTTGAGGTATTCATACAGCTCGTCATTTGATTTATGTTTATGACGCACGACAATAATGCCCGATTGTTGTTTTGCCTGAGCTGAACTGAGTAGCTCAATGTTCGCCATGCTAGAAAACTGCTGGTACAGGAAGCGAGTATTATCCAGCACTTTGTCTTCTATGTTCTCCATGCCGACAGAGTGAATAAGCTTAAGGCTGGCTTCAAGTGCCATAATACCCAGCATGTTAGGGCTGCCACATTCAAAGCGACGGGCTGAGCGGGCAGGTGTCCAGTCGCTAGCAGCAAAATCATGCATGTTCTCTACCATGTGCCAGCCGTATTGACTGAGTTTTAGACTCTGCAGGTGTTTTTTTCGGCAATAAAACAATGCCAGGCCTTCGGCGCCTAACAGCCATTTATGACCATCGGCTGCAACAAAGTCTGCTTTAACTTCATTCACATCGAAACACAGGGCTCCCAGTTGCTGAATGGCATCAACACAGAAGAGTATGTTTTGTTGATCACAGAACTCGCCAATTTTAACCAGATCGATGCGTCTGCCAGAGGCATACTGGACAGCGCTGATAGAAATCAAGCGTGTGGTGTCGTCACAGGCATCAATAATGCACTGTTCGGCATCGTCTTCTGGCAGGTAATCAACCAGCCGGACATCAACCCCGAACTGTTGCAGCGACTGCCACAGTAAGCGGTTAGAAGGGAATTCTTCGGCGGCTGTTACCACCGAATCACCAGGCTGCCAGTCAATGCCATAAGCGACAACAGACAGCGCCTCAGAGGTGCTTTTTAAGAGCGCTATTTCTTCAACCGAATCGGCATGAATCAGCTTCTGTAGTAATTCACGCAGGCGGGTTTCGTGCGCCATCCAGTCGGGGTAATTGACAGAACCTTGCTCTGAGTTCTCAACTGCAAATGCCTGTACAGCTATTTTGGTTTGTATCGGCCAGGGTGCAACAGCGGCATGATTAACGTGTATCAGTTCATGCTTGAGGTTGAAATCTTTATCGTCGTTGTTGTCTGGCATATCACCGTCTTTATTAGCTTAAATCAGTAAGGTCTTGCATTAAGTTTTTCTCGATACTAACAGAGTATGTCATAATTCGCAGAATACCTTAATTCAATAATATAACAGCAGTGAAATGTAGCCCGTTATGCCACTAGAAATTGAAAGAAAGTTTTTATTAAAAAACAATAACTGGCGTCAGCAGGTAAAGACTTCAAAAAACATCAGGCAGGGTTATCTGGCACCGCTGGATACATCATCAGTGCGTATCAGAATTGAAGATGGAAAAGCAAATATCAATATTAAAAGCGCTACCATCGGTATCAGTCGCCTGGAATATGAATATCAGATTCCCCATGATGAAGCACTGGAGATGCTGGATCAACTCTGCCGACAGCCACAGATTCATAAAACGCGACATACTATTGCGCAAGGTCATCATCTCTGGGAAATTGATGAGTTTTACGATGACAATGAAGGTTTGTTGGTTGCTGAAATTGAATTGGGTGAAGAGGGTGAAGACTTTGAAAAACCAGAGTGGTTAGGAAAAGAGGTCAGTGATGATGCAAGGTATTATAATGTGAACCTTATTAATCACCCTTATATGAACTGGTCATGATGCAGTTCATCGCTCTATCAGATAAGTGAAAACACTGCCAGATGGATGTCTTTTTGTAGCCAGATAGTTTATTATTTGGCTGATTTTATAAAAATAATCTTTCAGTTCTATTTATGGCTCTATTGGGGTGCTAATGTCTATACGTGTCATGCTGGTCGATGATCATGATCTGGTTCGTTTTGGTATTAAAAGTCTGCTTCATGATCAGGTTGGTATTGAAGTGATAGATGACGCCAGTAGTGGAGAGGAGTGCCTTGATAAATGCAGGCTCTCCGCACCGGATGTAGTGCTGATGGATGTCAATATGCCCGGTATCGGTGGCTTTGAGGCCACACACCGGCTGCAAAAGATCTGTCCGGATACCAAGATCATCATCATCACGGTACACAGTGACGGGCCTTTGCCAAAACGGCTGCTGGAAGCAGGCGCGGTTGGTTATTTAACCAAAGGCTGTGAAGTTCAGGAAATGGTTGATGCTATTCATAAAGTATCCAAAGGCCTGAAATACATTGCTCCCAGTATTGCACAACAGCTGGCTCTATCCATGTTGCCTGGCAATGACTCGCTTATCGATAGCTTGTCACAACGTGAGCTTCAGGTATTGCTCATGATCAGCCAGGGTCAGCGAACGTCGACTATATCTGAAAAACTCAACCTCAGTCCGAAAACAGTCAGTACCTACCGTAAGCGTTTGCATGAAAAACTAGGCGTGACTAACGATGTTGAAATGATGCGTCTTGCTATCCAGCATGGTATATTAGACGATGATGTTAATGACTAAAAGCATTCATATTATTCCCCTTTCATGTAACCGTTCACTGATTGATGCCCGCAAAACGCCCTTTTAATATCAATTGTAAAAAATGCAAGCGGCTCGCTAAATTTCTTAAAGACGTCAAAAAACAATACCCGCACTACTTCTGCAAACCGGTACCGGCTTTTGGTGATGCGCTGGCGAAACTGCTGATCGTTGGTCTGGCGCCCGGTATGCATGGTGCTAATGCCAGCGGAAGGCCTTTTACGGGTGATGCTGCCGGGCTGATGTTATACGCCACGCTGTTCAAATATGGCTTCTCAACTGCTGTCACTTCGGTCTCAGCCGAGGATGATTTAGAACTGCTCAATTGCAGAATCACTAACGCAGTGAAATGCCTGCCGCCAGGCAATAAACCGCTGGCTGATGAAATCAATAACTGCAATGCCTATCTCGCCGTTGAGTTATCAAACCTGGAAGAAAATGCCGTGATCATAGCGCTGGGCAGCATTGCCCATAAAGCGGTATTAAAAGCTCTTGGCCTGCGTCTTAACGGCTATCAGTTTGGCCATCTGGCAGAGTATCGCTTAGAAACAGACTATGGCGTGCGTCATTTAATCAGTTCATACCATTGCAGCCGTTATAATACGCAGACTAAACGCCTGACAGAAAACATGTTTCATGCGGTCTTTGCCAGAGCCAGGCAGCTTTTAACTCATGACTGAGCAGGTGGATACATTTGATGCAAGGCATTTTCTAAAACACTGCAGTTCCTTGCCGGGTGTTTACCGCATGTATAACGAGCAAAAAGATATCATTTATGTGGGTAAAGCCAAAGACCTGAAAAAACGTTTATCAAGTTATTTCAGGAAAACAGGTTTATCAGTTAAAACCCGGTCACTGGTGTCACAAATATCAACTATTGAAACCACGATCACGCATACAGAGGCCGAGGCTTTATTGCTTGAAAGCAATTTAATAAAAGAATTCAGGCCTCGTTATAATGTCCTCTTGCGCGATGACAAGAGTTACCCTTTTCTTTTTTTGTCGAGCCAGGACGATTACCCAATGCTCGGGCTGCACCGCGGAGCTAAGAGAAAAAAAGGCCGTTATTTTGGGCCTTATCCTAATGCCGGTGCTGTAAGAGAAACACTTAACCTGATACAGAAAGTATTTCGTATCCGCCAGTGTGATGATACTTATTTTAGAAACCGTTCACGGCCTTGTCTTCAATATCAGATCAAACGCTGCACCGCTCCCTGTGTCGAATATATAAGTCAGTCAGATTATGCTATTGATATCCTGCATGTTAGCCAGTTTTTGGAGGGCAAGAGTCAAACGGTGGTAGAAGACCTGGTCAGGCAAATGGAGCAGGCGGCTGAACGGCAGGAGTACGAAAAAGCCGCTGACTACAGGGATCAGATCAGTCATCTACAAAGTGTTATCGAACGCCAATATGTCACCGGTTCTGCAGGTGATATTGATGTCATTGCCTGTGCCACCCATGCCGGTCTTGCCTGTGTGGAAATCTATTTTATACGAAACGGGCAGAGCCTGGGTACCAAAAGCTATTTTCCAAAATTACCTGAAAGCATGCTGGCAGCAGATGTCCTGAATGCGTTTTTGCCGCAATATTATTTAACAAATATAATTCCGTCTGAAATTGTTCTGAGTGAAAGCTTGCATGATGAAAAACTGATTGAAAAAATGCTGACTGAAAAGCGCGGCAAAAAGCTGACTATCTCAAGCTCGGTTCGCAGTGATAAAAGTCACTGGCTAGACTACGCCATGAAAAATGCTGAAAAGGCCTTAATGACCCGGGTGAATTCGGCTGCGGGCATGCTCAAGCGTTTTGATGCGTTACAGCAACTTTTGCATCTTGATCGCATACCCGAAAGACTCGAGTGCTTTGATATTAGTCATACAATGGGAGAGGCGACCGTGGCATCGTGCGTGGTCTTCACCCCGGAGGGGCCATTAAAAACCGATTACAGACGTTTTAATATCGAGGGTATTGAACCCGGTGATGATTACGCGGCGATGAAACAGGCACTGAAACGTCGCTATGCCAGAATCAGAAAGAATCAGGGCAAGAAGCCTGATATATTATTCATTGACGGTGGCAAAGGTCAGTTGTCGCAGGCTATTGAAGTCATGGATCAGCTACAAATTGACGATGTATTGTTGATAGGAGTGGCTAAAGGTGAGGGGCGAAAGGCCGGTTTAGAAAAACTGGTCATGACCGATGGCACGGAAGTCTATGCAGGAGAGCAGTCAATGGCGTTAAATCTGATTTTACATGTGCGTGATGAGGCGCATCGTTTTGCAATCAGCGGCCACAGGGCGAAACGACAAAAAGCCAGAACCACATCGCAGCTGGAACAAATACCCGGATTAGGCGCCAAACGAAGACAGTCTATTCTTAAATACTTCGGTGGTCTTCAGGCGGTCAGTAAAGCGGGTGTAGAAGACCTGGCTAAAACACCCGGCATTAGTAAGAATTTAGCACAGTTGATTTATGATAGTTTTCACACAGATTAATTAAACTACGAGAACAGATAAAATGAATCATAAAAAATTAGACCAGCAGGCATTGGATACATTATTTTTACAGGCCAGAAGTCAGAATGGCTGGCAAGATACCGCTTTACCGTCAGGTATCTTTGAGCAGATTTATGATTTGATGAAAATGGGCCCGACCACGGCTAATTCATGTCCGGCAAGGTTTGTGTTCGTTGAGTCTGATGAGGCCAAACAGCGCCTTAAAGTCTGCCTCGCAGAAGGCAATATTAATAAATCCATGTCGGCACCGGCAGTTGTTATTATCGGTATGGATCTGGAGTTTTATGAAAAGCTGCCAGAGCTGTTTCCGCATGATGATGCGCGTTCATGGTTTGCAGGCAATGATAAAAAGATTGAAGAAAACGCGTTTCGTAACAGCTCGCTGCAAGCGGCATATTTCATGCTGGCTGCCAGAAGCCTCGGTCTTGACTGTGGTCCAATGTCCGGCTTTGATTACGACAAAATGAACCAGACATTTTTCCCGGGTGGCAAAGTTAAATGCAATTTCATCTGCGCCATTGGTTATGGCGACAAAAGCAAAGTTTATGACCGTTTGCCCCGCTTGAGTTTCGATACGGCTTGCCAGGTGCTTTAGTTTCTACACAGACAGTTTCTAAAGCGATGGCTTGAATAACGGCATGAAGCCTGTGGCTTGATGTGTGGCAGTGTCATTGCGAAAAATGGTAACAGCGTTATTATTAAAAGCGGCAGGTTCAGACCGTCTCATCTCGGTGTGGTTATACACTGTTTACAGTCAAAGCAAAGACGTAGTTTGAGGACTGAAACTGAACATATTATTAAGTTGGCGATAATACGTAAAGTTGTAGAAATCGAACGGCGTGCTGTTCTTTCACGATGCCCGTGGCGCACATTTATGGATACAGAAAGTTATCAACAATATACTGCTAGCGGCGACTTGCCCGATGATGAACAGTTTAAAATGAATACCGAAAATGACAAGTTGATTTCAAGAGCAAAATAAAGGCATCTGACTATGGCACTAACATTACTTATTTTCCGTCATGCAAATTCAGGCTGGGATGCAGCCAGCGACCAGCAAAGAAGCTTATCTGAGCTAGGTGTGCAGCAGGCGATGTTTATGGGTGAGCAGCTTAAAGAAAGAGCGATAAGACCCGATCTGGTTATTTGCTCATCGGCAGTCAGGGCAAAAGCAACCATGGATTTGGCGATGACCGCCGGAGAATGGGAATGTGACAGCAATATCACCGAGGCCTTATATAATACCACGGTGCCAGCGACACTCAGCTTAATAAAACAGTTCAGTGATCACGATGCTGTAGTCATGCTGATCGGTCATGAGCCTACCTGGTCAGAGCTGGTATTTAAGCTGACGGCCAGCCCCAGGCCATTCGCGACGGCAGGCATGTGTTGTCTTCAGTTCAGTTGCCAGCATTGGCAAAATGTTGAGCCTGGCGAAGCCGAGCTGTTATGGTATGAGCAGCCATAAATTAAGCCAAAAAAGCATCAATGCTGATTTTTAATCAACAATAATGCATGCAACTTTTCTGGATGGACTTGCAAACAGCACTCAACCTTATATTATTGACCACTCATAAAATAAGAAACTGCTGTATTTAGATGTTAAAATTTTTATTTCTGTTCACATGCATACTATTACCAACGAGTCATTTATTTGCTGCAATATTAGAAGACAAGCCCGGGCAGCTAATCCGGGTTGGTGTCTTTTCAAATCCTCCCGTTGCATTTGAGCATGATGACGGTGGCTGGCGAGGTATTTCCATCGATGTACTGCAGTCGATCGCCGATAAAAAAGGCTGGCAGCTTCAGTTTGTTTCCGGCTCTTTTGCAGAACATCTTCAAAAGTTTGAACGAAACCAAATCGACCTGATTGCTCTGATGGCTTATTCAGGGAGCCGGGCAAAAAAGTACACTTACAATAAAATACCGCTGATCAGTAACTGGGGCCTGGTCTATAAGCGCCCGGGCTCAGACATCACATCGCTGCTTGATCTAGAAAACAGGCGAGTTGGCGTGATGCGAAACAATATTCATGATAGAGCCTTTCGCAAACTGGTAGACGCCTTTAGTTTAAATGTCGAGATAGTTGAACTGCCAAACTTCAGTGATGTGATGGAAAGTGTGGTCTCTGGCAGCACGGATGCGGGCGTTTCTAACCGGCTTTTTGGCGCGATTAACGCCGACAAATATGGCCTGCTGGAAACCGGTGTTATCTTTAATCCAATCAATATTCATTATGCTTCATTAGAACCTGAAAACAAAAATATACTCAAAGTCATTGATCAGCACTTAGACGCCTTTAAAAAAGACAAAGATTCGATCTACTATTCGGCACTACACCGATGGACAAACCAGTCGGTAACTGACTATTTTCCTGGCTGGCTGATATGGCTGTCAGCCAGTCTGCTGGGTGTGCTGTTACTGGTGATTGCGGTAGCTGTGCTGCTTAAAAAACAAGTGGCTATACGCACGCATGAATTACAGCTTGAGATTGATGAGCGAAGGGAAGCTGAACGTCAGCTGGATAACCTGGCATATTATGATGCATTAACGCAGTTGCCTAACCGGGTGTTTTTGTTAGAGACGCTGAAAGTTGCAATGAGCCGGGCCCGCAGGAGACAGTCCAAGTTAGCTGTTTTATTTATTGATATCGATCGTTTTAAAACAGTCAATGATAGTTTAGGTCATGATGCAGGCGATCAGTTAATCATTCAGGTGGCTAAACGCTTGCAGTCCTGTTTGCGAGGTGAAGACACGATTCATCGTTTTGGTGGTGATGAGTTTGTCGCAGTATTACAGGATATCGATGATTTAAAATATATTGATCACGTCACAAACCGCATGCTAGCCGGCTTAAACACGCCGATAAATATCGGCATGACAGAAGTTTTTAGCTCCGTATGCATCGGTGTTTCGCTGTTCCCAAATGATGACGACCAGGGCGATAATTTATTAAAGTATGCTGATGCGGCTATGTATCATGCAAAAGACAAGGGCGGTAATAACTATCAGTTTTATAATAAAGATTTAACGCTCCGGCTGGAGCAGCGCCTGAGTCTTGAAACTCGCTTACGCCATGCGCTGGAACGCAATGAGTTTCTGTTATATTACCAGCCAATTTTTGATCTTAATTCCCTGCAGCCGGTGGGTGTCGAAGCGCTGATTCGCTGGCAGGATCCTGAGCGTGGTTTAATTCAGCCTGACGAGTTTATTCCACTGGCAGAAGAAACTGGCATGATTGTGTCGATAGGTGAATGGGTGCTGGAAAATGCCTGTGCTCAGATCAAAGAGTGGGAACTGCAGGGCCTGGGTAAGCTAAAGCTGGCGGTGAATATCTCTTCACTGCATTTTGATCAGAACAAACTCTATTCAAGCGTGATCTCAATCATTAAACATACCGGTATCAATGCGGATCAGCTTGAACTTGAAATCACAGAGCGCATGTTTTTAAACATAACGAC
The DNA here is from genome assembly GCA_029882395.1 of Gammaproteobacteria bacterium. GTDB lineage: Bacteria > Pseudomonadota > Gammaproteobacteria > SZUA-229 > SZUA-229 > JAUVDT01. The sequence continues at coordinate 4,713 of JAOUKT010000008.1, read as the reverse complement.
CAAGGTCAGAGAGACGCTGGATAAACTCACTAACGAAGGTGTCAGGTTGTCAATTGATGACTTTGGAACCGGCTACTCAAGTCTCAGCTATCTCAAACAGTTACCGATTGATACGCTTAAAATAGACCGTTCTTTCATTGCGGGCATCCCTGATGATAATGAAGATATACAAATCACATCGACCATTATCTTAATGGCGCATGGTCTCGGCATGGCTGTGGTTGCAGAGGGCATTGAAACCAAAGAACAGCTCAATTTCTTACAGACTATGCATTGTGGTCGTGGCCAGGGCTATTTCTTGTCTAAACCCGTTCCGAAAGAAGAAATATTAAAGCTATTGAAGTAAACTGTGTGGCGTAGGTTCTATACTCTGCAATACATAATGATGATCTCTAAACAATAATGCAATTAAAAACACCAGCCACCCTCGGGTGAAGAGTTATAAACATGCAGATTAAACACTTGTTTACTGAGGACAGCGAGCTTGCAGTAGAAAAAAATCGTCTGCTTTATCACTCCACGATTATAAGTATCTTAGGTGTCTTGCTCAATGTGCTGGTGCTGGATATGGTGCAATGGGGTTTTGTTGCCCAGTCAGACATCATTCTCTGGACATGCATAATGCTGCTGACAGTCATTTATCGCTCTATCTGTGCAATTGGCTATAAACGCTCGCCGAATAAAAGCTCAAACCCTCGTTTCTGGTACCGGCTTTATTTCAGTGGTGTATGCATGACCGCAATTGGCTGGGGGCTGGTTGTTGTGCTCATGTTTCCTCAAGATGATATCGTGCATCAGGTTTTTGTCGCTTTTATTTTTGCCGGTGTTTCCGCCGCTTCAATTAGTTCTTTATCGTTTGATAAATTAAGCAGTTTAATCTATCTCTCATTTATGTTAGTACCGTTGTCAGTGCGCTTTGTCATTGAGCATGATTTTATTGCAAATATGATGGGGCTTATGATCTTTGCCTATTTCGGTATTTTGATAAGTTCGGCCTCCCGTTTCAACCGACAGTTCATCAATAATAGGCTGCTCACGCAGCAGGCAGAGAGGGCTAATGCAGCCAAATCTGAATTTCTGTCAAGCATGAGTCATGAGCTTCGCACACCAATGAATGCCATTTTAAGTTTTAGCAAGCTGATGTTAATTGACGGTGACAGCAATAAGTTAACAGCAGTGCATAAATCTAATCTTAATGAAATTGTTCATGCCGGTGAGCATCTGCTAGCACTGATTAATGAAGTTCTTGATCTGTCAAAAATTGAAAGTGATAGCTTTAAAATAACTATTGAAGCGGTTAACCTGATAGCGTTAATCGAAGATGCATTAATCATGACCCGGCCATTATTAACACAGAACAATATTACGCTTGATTTTGATAAAGATGCCAATGAGTACTGTATGGTTTATGCCGACCGTATAAAAACCAAGCAGGTAATACTTAACCTGTTATCCAATGCCATTAAATACAATGCTGACCCGGGTTCGATTACAATAAGTCATCAAATAAATAATGCTGGTAAAACAAAGCTCTCGATCAAAGACACGGGACCGGGTATCACAAAGAAACAGCTGAAACACCTTTTTGTTCCTTTTAAAAGATTTGATGTTGATAAGAATAACATTGAGGGGACCGGTATAGGCCTTGTGATAGCAAAAAATCTGGTAGAAAAGATGGGCGGAGAAATTGGTTGCGATAGCAGTAAAGGCCAGGGCAGTGATTTCTGGATTACACTGCCGACGGCTGATGATTTCAAGATGTCTGAAGAAGCTCAGGTGGTAGCAGAAGCTATACCTGCTGAGCCGTTAATTCAAAACTCACAGCAGAATTACACAGTCTTGTATATTGAAGATGAAATGACAAATATCATTATCGTTGAGCAGTTGTTGCAGGCTAATAAAAATATCACTCTGTTAACGGCGATGACCGGAAAAGATGGGATTGAAAAAATTAATAGTAATAAAATTGACCTGATATTGCTGGATATTAACCTGCCAGATATCAATGGCCTTGAAATTTGCAGAGAGCTTAAGCAGCGAGACGATTATTCAAATGTACCTGTCGTCGCTTTAAGTGCCAACGCAATGCCAGATGATATAGAACAAGGTAAACAGGCTGGCGTTGACGGTTATCTGCTTAAGCCAATTGATTTTGCAGCGTTTAACGAGACAATTTCAACTTATCTGCATCATTCTTCAGCTTCATAATTCAATAACAAGAACAGCTTGATTTATGAGCAGCTAAAAAGTCAGACGGTCAATAACATTCAGCTTAGATGTTGTTTGTGAAGACGGCTCAGAACAGGCCGCTTGTATCATTATCAGTTAAAGCCTCATACCTTTCATTAAGTTAAATTTGCCTGTTAAATGAGATCGGCAGACGGCTTGCCAGCGGTTTGTGCTGTTTGATTCAATGCTTGAAAAGCTCAGGTTAAAGCAGTAGCTCAGTGAGAGCCACTGCTCTGGGCGCCTAGTTTGTAGTAAAGCTCCAAACCTGACTACTGCTTTGCCCGCCATTACCGTCAACCGCTACTACTTTCCAGTAGTAAGTTTTGCCTGGCTGAATATCACCGGCGTAATAGCTGATCTGGCTAAAGACAGGACTAGCTGGTGGACCAGAAGGGGCGCCACAACCAGAGAATGCAATCGCCATCAGTACGACCATCAGCATGCTTGTCATGCGTTGTCTTCTTGAGGCTGTGGAAACCATGCCAACCAGCGCCAGACCCATGCCGCCGCTAATACCGAACATCATTGATGCTGAACTTAGTGAGGTATTGATTGGCGTTACCGTACAGCCGGCAAAGTTTGCATCCTCACAATAATAGAGCTGATAGTTAACAGCATCACCATCCGGGTCGGTGACCGTATCCCAGGTGAAGGACATGTTGAATGCATCTACGCCTGTCGCGCCATTACCCGGTGAAACCAGATTAGGTGCAGCAGGTGCCTGATTGCTGTTTTCATTATCGACAATTGTTAATGTTGACCCACTGGTTCCCAGAGATGCGCCTCCGCTAACATTTGTTAAGTTAAGTGAAACTGTTTTGTCTCCATCAGCAACCACGTTGTCATTGATGTTGATAATAAATGTCTTTTCAGCGCTGTCACCGTTATTCCAGTTTAAGCTACCTGAGAGTGACTGGTAATCGTCGCCGCTGATAGCCGTTATGTCTGTGCTGTTAAAATCAACGGACACGGCGCCATCGCTGCCAGCTGTTCGACTAACGCTAATCGTGGCATTGATACCATTCTCCGACACAGAGTAAGTACTGGATGTAAAGGCCAGGGTGCCTGGCGCTGCATCATTGCCAAGAATGGTCAGCACCGCGCTACTGGTACCCAGCGCTGCACCGTTAGTGGCACCACTCAGGTTCAATGTCAGTGTTTCATCCGCTTCATAAGCGGTATCATTAGTGATCACTACGATGAAACTTTTACTAGCGCTATCGCCATCAGCCCAGGTCAGGCTACCAGTAGCCGGGCTATAGTCGCTTCCGGCGACAGCTGTGCCGTTAGCACTGGCATAGTTGACGGATACAGCGCCGTTACTACCACCGCTTCGGTTCACGGTAAGGGTGGCTACGCTGTTGTTTTCTTGCACCGAATACGTGCTAGAACTCAGGCTCAGTGTACCCGGCACGGCATCATCGTCAGTGATATTGATGGTTGCAATACTGTTTCCAATGCTGGCCCCTGACGATACATTGCTTAAGGTTACTTTAAAGGATTCGGTCGGCTCATAAACACTATCATTGCTAATCGTGATATTAATGCTTTTGTCAGTACTGTCTCCATCAGCCCAGTTAAGAACGCTGCTGGCTCCAGAATAATCACTACCCGCTGCGGCTGTGATATTGGACGTAATATAATCAACACTGACAGCACCAGCGGAGCCACCGATACGTCTTACAATAAGGCTCAGCGTGCTATTCGCCTCACTGGTAGTGTAGCTAGTGGTACTAAAAGTTAATGATCCGCCTGACGGAGAGCTTTCATTTTCAACAATAGTCAGGTTTGCCGTGCTGGTGCCTAAAGTGCTGCCACCGGTCTCTGTATTCAAGCTTAATGAAATTGTTTCATTGCCTTCGTAGATAGCGTCATCGGTGATCGAAACCGTGAAGGTTTTGCTGGCGCTATCAGCATTTGCCCAGTTCAGTGTGCCCGAAGCACTTGCATAATCAGCCCCGGCTGTTGCTGTGCCATTGGCACTGGCATAATTTACCGCCACTGCACCGTCACTACCACCGCTTCGGCTGACTGTGATGGTGGCTGTTGTGCCATTCTCTGCGACTGAATAGCTGCTGCTACTGAATGCCAGTGTGCCCGGCGCTGCATCGTTGGCAGCAATCGTCAATGTTGCGCTACTGGTACCCAGCGCCGCACCGTTAGTGGCACCGCTTATACTCAGGTTCAGTGTTTCATCCAGCTCATAAAGCGCATCATCGGTGATCGAAACCGTGAAGGTTTTATCAGCGCTATCAGCATTAGCCCAGTTCAGTGTGCCCGAGGCGCTTGTATAATCAGAACCGGCTATTGCGGTGCCATTGGCACTGGCATAATTTACCGCCACTGCACCGTCACTACCACCGCTTCGGCTGACCGTAATGGTGGCTGTTATGCCATTCTCAGCGACTGAATAGCTGCTGCTACTGAATGCCAGTGTGCCCGGCGCTGCATCGTTGGCAGCAATCGTCAATGTTGCGCTACTGG
>JAOUKT010000100.1 GCA_029882395.1 Gammaproteobacteria bacterium | reverse complement strand
ATGCAAACATTATTTTCCAAAGACATGACTTCGCTTGATTACACGTGGATGATTGAACGAGTATATCGATGTTATGAGCAAATATGGGACGTTAGTCAGCAAATCTTAGCGGTCGATGGAAGTGTTGTGTTAGATTTAGGCTTTACTACTAAAGAACAAAGAAGCCTGTTTTCAGAACGAGCCAAAGAGCTTGATATTAACTCCGAAGTGCATTACCTGGACTCACCAAAAGATATTCGCAAAAAGCGGATCGAAAAGCGAAATAGAGAGAAAGACCCGGCCGTATATTCATTTGAAGTCAATGATATGATGTTCAATTTTATGGAGCCAAAGTTTGAAATTCCAGATCAAGAAGAACTCATAAATGGCTATAGTGTCACTGCATAACAAGAGACTTCAGCTAATTCACATAAGCGGTGCTCCTATAGCCGCTCTTTTTTCTCTCAGCTGAGTGTGATCGTTAGACGCTAAAGAAAGTCATGAAGCATGTTCTTTTTGTAATAAGCTTAGTTATCTTGCAAGCTAATCAAGACGCCCGTCACAAGAAAGAAATCTAGTCAAAAAAAACCCAATACTCTTAATATCTTTCCATGTGTTATATCTACAAAAGCTATTTAATGTGGTTTTAGAGGCAAGTTAGTGAAAGACAGGCGAGTGTGTTAGTCAGGTTTTATTCTGCTGCATAAACTTTCGGGCTGTATTGCTTTTTAAGGAAAGTATGGCTGGCAGGCTTTTATGCCTGGCGTTCGGCTATAGCCTAATTCTCTAACCTGATGGCAAAATCGTTACGCAGCACAGAGCCACAAAGCTGCGCTGTGCTGACGATCAGGGTGTAATAAATCGTATAGCTTATCGCCTTTGTTTGCCAGACGGCCTGCCAATAAAGACTCAGCAGTTTGCGTGCTGGCATCTGTGTTGTGCACGACGTTAAAACCCTGAAAGCAATGTGCTATTGCAAAACTATCGTCGATTACAAACCTCGGCCGGCTACTGACACTCGATCAAAACGACAGCTTACAGCGCTCGCTTTGCCGAGACAGTTAAACGCCAAAAACTGGCGGCTTATAAACAATCATCTGCTCCGAATATCCGGGCTGTTGTCTGCGCTCGAAAACGGATATAGCATAAACACCAGATGGCTGATCGGCATAACAGATAACCGCTGCATCAATGGCAGAAGGTAAAACCAGGCAGGTGCTGAGGTTAAATTGGCGTTAACTAGTCGTTGCACTCGCTTCTCAAAGGAGGCAAGCTAGGCTTATGATTGCTGCACGCATAGTTTATGAGTAAATCATTACAGCGCAGTGGTGTATTTAATTAATAACCATAAAGAATGTTATGTTTATAAGTGTATTAGATCTGTTTAAAATTGGTATTGGTCCGTCGAGTTCACATACACTCGGGCCAATGGTGGCGGCCTATGATTTCATTAAACGTATTAAAGCTCAGAAGCCTACTGCAATAAATCTAAATCAGGCTTGCATACGCTGTACTCTCAAAGGCTCACTGGCTTTTACCGGCAAGGGCCATTCTACGGATCGTGCTGTGGCTTTAGGCTTGCACGGTCACCTGCCGGCCGAGCTGACACTCGTCGATGTGACCAGCCTGGTTAATCAAATATGGCAAAGTCAGCAGATTCAAATAGACGAGCAGCTCGGTGTTTTATTTAAACCAGATGAAGACATCATTTTTGATAAAACAGACAGCTTACCCGAGCACCCTAACGGCATGGTTTTTGAACTGATTGACCGGGATAAAAACATATTGTCGTCAGAGACTTATTTTTCAATTGGCGGCGGATTTATCAGCACGTTGGCAGAAATCAATCAACTGCAAGCGCCGCTTAAAATGGAATCCTCTGCATCGTGTCAATACCCGTTTGATTCAGCAAATGCGATGTTAAAGATGGCGAAGGCAAGCGGGTTATCAATCGCAAAAATGAAGCTGGTCAACGAGCTCGAACAGCTGAGTGAAAAAACCCTCGTTGAAGGTATGGATAAAATATGGCAGTCGATGCAAAGCTGTATCGAAAAAGGTCTGGCAACAGATGGCATCTTGCCTGGCGGCCTGGCTATATCGCGGCGTGCGAAAGGCCTCTATGATGATCTTAACAATAACCCACAGCGTGCAAATATTAATGACTGGTTATGTGCCTATGCAATGGCTGTAAATGAAGAAAATGCGGCCGGCAATATGGTGGTAACGGCACCTACAAACGGTGCGGCGGGCGTTATTCCTGCAGTTATTTATTATTTTATTAAGCATGAACAAGGATCAATAGAGCAGGTGCGGCAGTTTCTGCTTACCGCAAGCGCCATCGGTGGCTTAATTAAACATCGCAGCTCTATTTCCGGTGCCGAAGTGGGTTGCCAGGGTGAAGTGGGTTCAGCGGCAGCGATGGCCGCTGCCGGTTTGTGCTGTGTCCGTGGTGGTACAGCTGAACAAGTAGAAAATGCAGCAGAGATAGCACTGGAGCACCATCTTGGGATGACCTGTGATCCTGTAAAAGGACTGGTGCAAGTTCCCTGCATCGAACGAAATGGCTTTGGAGCGATCAAGGCGTATACAGCTGCTTCGCTTGCTCTTCGCGGTAACGGCCATCACTTCATGCCGCTGGATAATTGTATTGAAGCGATGAAGCAAACCGGACTGGAAATGTCACATAAATATAAAGAAACATCATTAGGCGGGCTGGCCGTCAGTATTACTGAATGCTGATCGCAGGCCTTACTGCTGTTACTAAAACGCACGATACAGTGGCGTTATTGATACTGGTGCCAGGCCAGAGAAACAAAGGCAGGCGTAAAGTCTTGAAACAAAAAGGTCAGCATGCTGAAATTATATTTATCAGCAGAATAAAACCTGTATTGAAAAAGCGAGTCTGTCACTCGCGCATGTTAAGCAATCCTGAGGCTGGTGGTTTTGCAACGGCCTTGCAAACTGTTTTTTAAAATAGGCAATGATCAGTGAATTTAAATAAATTTGGGAACAGGGCAATAGTAGTAGCTGAAAATATCGGGCTCATCATAATTGCTGTCGCTACGGTAATAGCCGTCGGTTTTGAAGTAAAAGCGATGATTGCTGCAAGGTCGGTCACATTGGCTGATTTATTGTTACTGTTTATCTACCTGGAAGTGCTGGCAATGGTCGCCATGTACCTTGAGTCCGGAAAGCTACCAGTGCGTATGCCACTGTATATTGCCATTGTAGCGCTGGCGCGATATTTGATTTTAGATATGAAAAGCATGGATAACTGGCGCATGTTAGCGGTTGCGGGCGCGATTTTGTTAATAACCATTGCCGTTCTTATCCACAGGTATGGCCATACAAAATTCCCGTACAATGAAGATAACAGTTAAAATGATGGCCTTCTGATAACAGGTATTGCAGCTCAGTTTGTTTATTATAATTAACGTCTAAGTTTTTTATAACGCTAAATTACAAATTGTTGATCTGGCAGGATGATTTAATATAATCTCATATAACACATTGAATTTTTGGTTTTCACTATTGTCGGCTTATGACGGTAACAGATAGACAGCGAGTCAAGCGTCGTTTAAAACAACCTGTAAGCTGAGGCTATAAACTCAGTACCGGCACAAAAGCTGTAAGTGAAAAAGGGCGATTAGATAAAATGGCAAAAAAAACTATAGCGGTGGCAAGACTAGCGCCTGCTTTAGAAGCGCTGCTTGAAGTTGTTATAAAAATTTTTGGCCTTGCCGTTATCTATGTTATTTTTGAGGCGGTCGGAAAATGGCTAATAGGCGAAGGCTTCAGGACGGATACACTGCTCAGCCTCGTGGTGTTACCGTCTATTTATGTTTTAAAAGACTCTTACACTATATTTGAACCTTTCTTTGTAAAAATTTATTTGGGTGAAGAAAATGTTACGGTTGAAACCGGTATTTTAACTAAAAACCTGGACAGCCTTAATCTACAAACAGTTGAAAATGTAGAGATCATTACGTCTCCGTTAGGCCGTTTAAGAGGCTATTCCACGCTTCATGTATATTCATACGGTTCCTGGGTGGAACTGCCTCATGTCAAATCTCCTTTGCTGGTAAAAGACATCATAGAATCGGCTATTATACGGCCATAAAAAGCCTGCGCGACAGCTGATTGCACTGGGCGGCTGTTAGTCTGCGATTATGTGCGTCATCAATACAGGAAAAATAAGCAAAACAATATCAATGCTATTGCGTGTAATATTTTAAAAAATATCACGATGGCATGTCATATATCAATTAATGCGTTAGACAGAAGAAGCAGAATAATAAGCAGGCTCTGTTTTTTATAATTCAACAAAACAGAAAACAATGAACTGGTATTTTCCATAATCTTTAATGGACCTTATGGGTAAAAGTTTATGGTTATAACCTGAGGTACTAATAAAAGCACAAAATATCGGGAAAATCATTGGCTGGACAGTCAGCGTATCAAAAAGCAGATAATTGATTGCTAACAATAAATTATCTGTAAGGGATTGGGTTGGCTAGGCGATAACTAAAAGAAGGAATAAGCCATGTCACAACTGGAAGAAGTACGCCTGTTTTGGACGAAAGAAACTGCTCGCGAACAGGCATTCACCAATATATGGGAAAAGGATATCAATGCCGTGTTTGCCGATGTCGCAAACTACTACGACAGGGTAAACCGTGTCGCCAGTCTTGGTTTGATTTCCTGGTTCAGGGCAAGTTTTATTTCCATTATCAGACTACAGCCGGGGCATAAGGTATTAGATGTCTGCGCCGGCACCAACGCGGTCGGCATTGCCCTGCTGCAAAAGCAGGCGGCTATAGCAGTCAGTGCTGTGGACCGAAGTGCGGATATGCAGCGTGTCGGGCAGGAAAATGCCAGGGCCAAAGGCCTGCATATAGAGAGCACCATTTGCGATGTGCACAAACTGCCTTATGCCGACAATTCTTTCGATGTGGTGACACTCTCGTTTGCCTCCCGCCACCTGCGGCTTCTGGATGTGATTAAAGAAATAAAACGGGTACTGAAACCGGGTGGACACTTCTATCACAGCGACATGTTACGCCCCGGTAACAAGATAGTGGCGACGGCCTATTTCGCTTATCTTACCGCCTGTGTATCCGTGGTCGCGTGGCTGTTCAAAAGCAATCAGTATGCCATGGGCTGCAAAAAATATTTTGTTGATGCGTTGCGCCTGTTTTATTCACCCGAAGAAATGACGCAGCTGTTATACCAGCAGGGTTTCACCAATGTTAGCAGCAAATCACTGTTAGGTGGTGTGGTCTGTTCGCACAAGGCTGTTTATAAAAAAAAATAACCTGCTTAGTGTAGCGCTCAGCCAGTGGCGCTGCTATAGAAATAATAAGGACGCTTTTTCACAGTAATTATATTTTATATGTTGCAATAAAACGTAAGTTACATAGTTAATATTATTGCATCGAAAGAGCCGGTT
>JAOUKT010000007.1 GCA_029882395.1 Gammaproteobacteria bacterium | reverse complement strand
CCGACAGAGACCACGGTATGGTCAACCTGTTATCAGCTGACTGATTCTGATTCGACGGTATTGATTGGAAAACCAATTGATAATACGACTCTCTATGTGCTTGATGCAAACCTGCAGAAAGTGCCCTTAGGTGTAGCGGGTGAGCTTTATATAGGCGGAGAGGGAGTGGCCAAGGGTTACCATAATAGACCGGAGTTGACGGCTGAGCGCTTTATTGCGGACCCTTTTGCCGATAAACCGCAGGCACGAATGTACCTGACCGGAGATTTGGTTCGCTACAACGACTGCGGTAATTTGCAATATCTGCGGCGCATTGATAATCAGGTTAAAGTCAGAGGTTATAGGATTGAGCTGGGAGAGATAGAGTCAGTCCTGCTTAATCAGGCTGAAATCGACGAGTGTGTCGTTTCTGTTCAGCAGGGAGTATCCGCTGACATGCTGATTGTAGCTTATGTGGTATGGGCAAAGGATCTGCAGCTGACAGTTACTGAGCTGAGGAAAGCGATAAGAAAAAAATTACCCAATTATATGTTGCCTCAGCACATTATGGCGCTTAAAGCATTGCCTAAAACCCCCAGCGGAAAAACGGATAGAAAAGCACTGCCCGGCATAATACAGGGTATTGAGTCTTCGGTGGAATATCTGCCGCCACAATCAAAACAAGAACACTGGCTTGCAGATATCTGGAAAGATCTCATTGGCATAGAAAAAGTCGGTTTATACGATAATTTCTTTGAATTGGGCGGTCATTCATTGTTATCCATGCAGGTTATCCATAAGATAGCTGAGAAATATAATGTTATCTTAAACCCGCGGGATCTGTTGCTGGATAATTTGCAGCAGATTGCAAATAAAGTCAGCCGAAAAAAAGAAACGCTAACAGAACCAATGAATAGTGAAGCCGCGATTGACGGACAGCGCCCGCTAATCAAACAAAATGCCATAAAAGGTTTGTTAAATCTGATTTTTAAATAAATGATCGATAATCTAATTTAAAGAGTGAATTAAATATAATATGCATGCATTTTACTTTGGTCACAGTAATCGGCCTTTATATGGTGTCAATCATATGCCTACGGTTGCTTATTATCGTGACTCGGCTGTCCTTTTATGTAATTCAATCGGCCATGAATATATTCGAAGCCATCGCGCTCTTAAGCAGCTGGCGATAAAGCTGGCGGATATGGGTTATTATGTTTTACGCTTTGATTACAATGGTGTGGGTGATTCGTCAGGTGATTTTGATAATGTTAATCTGGCAGACTGGCAGGATAATATCATGCTGGCATCGGAGGAATTAAGAGCGATTTCCGGACAGCATAAAATAACCGTTATTGGTCTCAGGGTTGGCGCAACATTATCGTTATTGTCATCGGAACAGTGCAAGTTCAATAGCATGATTTTATGGGACCCTGTTGTTTCCGGTAAACAGTTCGTGAGCAATTTAATGGCGTTGCACAAACAACTACTGGTTGATCGTATGTGGTTTGTTAAAGACAGATCAGAAGACGATACCCCTGGAAACGAGTATCTGGGCTATAAGTATTCTGATAATGTAATCCATGATTTTGAAAAAATATTTTTTTCAGCGTTTAATATGACTAACAACGCCCCGGTAAATGCAGTGTGCACATCGGCCGGAGAGATGCATGATTTAAACAGGTATGCAGATCAAAATACCGATAAAACATCATTTGCCTATGTTGAGGATATGGGAAACTGGCAAGAATTGAAATATATCGATAGCTCACTGACAGCAACGAATGTCTTACACCATATCTGCGAAATATTAAAGTAAATGAAAGAACAGTTATATACATACGGCATACAGCGAAACCTGCAGGGCATAGCCAGTCTCCCAGTTGTGGTAAATGAAAACAAACCGGCCATTATTTTATTTAATGCCGGAGTGGTGCATAAAGTCGGGCCCTTTGATATCAATATCAGCATTGCGAGCCATCTCAGTTCAATGGGTTTTCTGGTGTTTCGTTTTGACTTGAGCGGCATGGGCGATAGCCTTAAGGTAAAAGACGGCACCTCGCACCAGGTGACTGTTATTAACGACCTCAAACAAACCATGTCATTTATTGAAAGTCAGTATGCTGTTAATACCTTCATTATGATGGGGCTGTGCACCGGCGCCGATCACGCTCATAAGATAGCCTGTGAGGATGCGCGTGTCGTGGGCAATGTCTGGCTGGATGGCTATGGCTACCCGACGGCAAAGTTTAATTTTTTACGTTATGCCCCTGTGTTTTTCAGCCCAAGAAGGTTAGTGACTGCTGTTTATCATAAACTTGTACAAGCAGATAAACTGTTAAAAAATATAAAAGGCGTGGACGCGTATGTATGGGAGTTGCCCGCTAAAGATAAATATATCCATGAGATGAATGCTTTGTATAAACGAGGTGTTAAATCTTTGTATGTGTTTTCAGGCGGGGTCAGGGATTATTATAATTATAAAGATCAGTTTGCAGATTCTTTTAAAGGGCATCAGTTTCTCAAGAGTGTTGAAATAGAATATTTTCCTGAGTTTGATCATACCTATATAATTATTAAAGACCGTGAGATTATGATTAAAAGGGTGTCTGTCTGGTTAAGTGAAAATTTTTAACTGAATCGACTGTCTATTTTTCTGTCAGCAGTAAAGCGGGTTTGATGAAATCAGTTTTGCATTACTATTTGATCAGATATCAAGGGCTTTGTTAGGTGTATGTCAGTTTTCTTAGCATCTGTCGCATTATCTATAATGTGTAGTTGCCTTTGAAAATTGAATTTTCGAAGTAAAATAAAGGGAAAATTATGAAAATTGTGGTTGTGGGGGCAGGGTATGTCGGCTTGTCCAACGCTTTGTTGCTGGCTCAGAATAATGAGGTGGTTATTCTTGATGTTGACCCAAAAAAAATTGAATTATTAAGAAACAAAAAATCGCCTATTATCGATCCTGAAATAGAAGATTTTTTGCAAACTAAAGTGCTTAATCTGAAAGTTACTTTAGATAAAGAGCTGGCTTACCAGGGTGCTGATTACGTCGTTGTCGCAACACCCACTGATTACGACTCTGAAAATAATTATTTCAATACCCGTTCTGTTGAGGCTGTGATCGACGATGCATTGGCAATGTGTCCGGATTCAACCTTGATAATCAAGTCAACTGTTCCAGTTGGTTATACCGCTGGCATTAAACAAAAACTCGGCTGTAGCAATATTATCTTCTCGCCAGAGTTTTTAAGAGAAGGCAAAGCTTTGTTTGATAACCTGTATCCTTCTCGGGTTATCATTGGAGAACAGTCTGAGAAAGCAGAAGTGTTTGCGGCCATGGTGGTAGAAGGGGCGATCAAAAAAAATATTGAAGTCTTGTTTACCAACTCTACCGAAGCAGAAGCCATAAAACTTTTTTCAAATACCTACCTTGCGATGCGGGTTGCCTACTTTAATGAACTAGATAGTTATGCAGAAACGCATGGTTTAGATTCCCGGCAAATTATTAAAGGTGTTGGGCTGGACCCGCGCATAGGCAGTCATTACAACAACCCCTCCTTTGGCTATGGGGGTTACTGTTTGCCGAAAGACACTAAGCAGTTACTGGCTAATTACCAAAATGTACCCAATAACATGATACAGGCAATTGTTGATGCTAATACTACGCGTAAAGATTTTATCGCCAGTGCTATTGTTAATAAAAATCCTAAAATAGTCGGTATTTATCGGCTCATTATGAAAACTGGCTCAGATAACTTTCGTGCTTCTGCTATTCAGGGTGTGATGAAACGAATTAAGGCCAAAGGTATTGAGGTGGTGGTATTTGAGCCGGCGATTGAAGAGGATATGTTCTTCAATTCGCGTGTCATTAACGAGATAGATGAATTTAAACGTATTTCAGATGTCATCGTCGCTAATCGTCTGCAAGATGAAATAAATGACGTCAATGAGAAAGTTTATACGCGTGATCTGTTTGGCAGTGATTAGCGTTAACCGACTAATATAGTAAGTCATCGTAATGAGGCAGCCGATCAGATGCGTTCTGGATAAGATTTTATAAATAATTTAAGGCGTTTGATTATCGCGCCATAGACAGCGCGCATAAGAAAACAGTAAAATACCGCAAATATCTATTCTAACGGGGGTCTGGCTTAGCCATGCTCCCGTTTCTTATATCTAACGGAGGTCATTTTGAGGCAATCGGCACTTTTGGCGCTGGAAGATGGGAGCCTGTTCTGGGGTGAATCCATTGGTGTAGAAGGCTCTTCGACAGGTGAGGTGGTGTTTAATACTGCCATGACGGGTTATCAGGAAATCCTGACGGATCCATCATATAGTTGTCAGATTGTAACGTTGACCTATCCCCATATTGGTAACGTTGGTGTCAATGCCGGCGATACTGAATCTACAACTGTGCATGTTGCGGGTTTGGTAATTCGTGACCTGCCCTTATTGCATAGCAACTGGCGGGCTGAAGAAAGCCTGGGTGCGTATCTAGAGCACAATAAGGTGGTGGCGATTGCTGATATCGATACCCGCCGTCTGACTCGCCTATTACGTGATAAAGGCGCACAGAGTGGTTGTATTGTAGCGGGTGAAAATATCGATGCCGATGCCGCAATAGCCCAGGCTAAAGCCTTCGCCGGTCTTAAAGGCATGGATCTGGCGAAAGAAGTCAGTGTAAAGAGTCGTTATGAGTGGAATAAGACCAGCATTGCGTTAGACACCAACTCAGACAAAGAAATCACCTCCGGTCAGAAACACCATGTGGTGGCTTATGACTTTGGTATCAAACATAATATCGCCCGCATGCTGGTAGATCGTGGCTGTAAGGTAACGATCGTGCCGGCTAAAACGCCTGCAGCAGATGTTTTGGCAATGAAACCTGATGGTGTCTTTTTATCCAATGGCCCGGGTGATCCAGAGCCTTGTGATTATGCCATCGAAGCCATTAAAGAAATCCTCACAACTGATATCCCAACTTTTGGTATTTGCCTGGGCCATCAGTTACTGGCGCTAGCCTGTGGTGCTAAAACTGAAAAAATGAAGTTTGGCCATCATGGTGCGAACCACCCGGTGCAGGATTTGGAAAAAGGCCATGTCATGATCAGTAGTCAGAACCATGGTTTCGCCGTAGACGAAGACAGTTTACCTGCTAACCTCGTAGCGACTCATCGTTCGTTGTTTGATCAGTCGTTGCAAGGTATACATCGTACAGATAAACCGGCGTTTGGTTTTCAGGGACACCCTGAAGCCAGCCCGGGACCAACTGATGTATCGCCAGTGTTTGATCATTTCATTGAATTGATTGAGAAACGCTAAACTCATTCTTTAATTTTGTAGCAATACCCTCTGTTAGGAGGGTTGCCATAGCACAGATAAAAACCAGAGAACTATGCCAAAACGTACAGATATAGAAAGTGTCCTCATTATTGGTGCCGGCCCAATTGTCATCGGCCAGGCTTGTGAGTTTGACTACTCCGGTGCGCAGGCTTGCAAAGCCCTGCGAGAAGAAGGTTATCGCGTTATTCTGGTGAATTCGAATCCAGCGACGATCATGACGGATCCGGAAATGGCGGATGCAACCTACATCGAACCGATCAACTGGCAAACCGTGGCGCGTATCATTGAAAAAGAACGCCCTACTGTGCTGCTACCGACCATGGGTGGGCAGACGGCATTGAACTGTGCGCTGGATCTGGATCGCGAAGGTGTGCTGGAAAAATACAATGTAGAAATGATCGGTGCGAAGAAAGAAGCTATCGATATGGCAGAGGACCGGCAGAAGTTTAAAGTCGCGATGGAAGAGATCGGTCTTGATATGCCGCGTGCGGCGATTGCACACAGCATGGAAGAGGCCTACCAGGTTCAGGCACAGGTTGGTTTCCCAACCATCATTCGTCCGTCTTTCACCATGGGCGGATCGGGTGGCGGCATCGCCTATAACAAAGAAGAATTTGAAGAGATTTGTAAGCGTGGTTTAGATTTGTCGCCGGTCAGCGAATTATTGGTAGAAGAATCAGTGCTCGGCTGGAAAGAATACGAAATGGAAGTGGTGCGTGATACCAAAGATAACTGCATCATTATCTGTTCAATTGAAAACCTCGACCCAATGGGTATTCATACCGGTGACTCAATCACGGTAGCGCCGGCTCAGACACTGACAGATAAAGAATACCAGCGCATGCGTGATGCGTCTCTGGCGGTATTGCGCAAGATCGGTGTTGAAACCGGCGGTTCAAATGTGCAGTGGTCTATTAACCCTGCTGATGGTCGCATGACGATCATTGAAATGAACCCGCGTGTCTCGCGTTCATCTGCACTGGCTTCTAAAGCCACGGGTTTCCCGATTGCGAAGATTGCGGCCAAGCTGGCCGTGGGTTACACCCTTGACGAATTACAAAACGATATCACCAGTGGCGCAACGCCGGCGTCATTTGAGCCATCCATTGATTATGTGGTGACAAAAATCCCGCGTTTCACTTTCGAAAAATTCCCGGAAGCTGACTCGCGCCTGACCACTCAGATGAAGTCGGTTGGTGAAGTCATGGCAATCGGCCGTACTTTTCAGGAATCATTACAAAAGGCCTTGCGTGGTCTGGAAACAGGCATGGACGGTTTTACTGAAATCATTCCGGCCGAAACACCGGATGAAGAAATTGACGACCTGATCAAACAAGAGCTGATACAGGCCGGTCCGGACCGTCTCTGGTATGTGGCCGAAGCCTTCCGTCAGGGTTATAGCCTGCAGCAGCTGTTTGATTTAACCAAGATTGACCCGTGGTTTCTGGTACAGATTGAGGAGCTGATTCAGATTGAAGAAAATCTGCGCGGCACGGTATTGACGGCCATCGATAAAAATCAGATGTACCGATTGAAGCGTAAAGGATTCTCCGATAGTCGCCTGGCGGCGGTGATGGCGGTTGCTGAAAATGATGTGCGTAAACACCGTCATGCTCTAGGCCTGCACCCGGTCTACAAGCGGGTTGATACTTGCGCGGCTGAGTTCTCAACCTCGACGGCTTACATGTATTCGACGTATGAAGAAGAATGCGAGGCGGCTGTCACCGATAAAGAAAAGATCGTTGTACTCGGGGGCGGGCCAAACCGCATCGGACAGGGCATAGAGTTTGATTATTGCTGTGTGCACGCCGCTTTTGCTATGCGCGATGACGGTTATGAAACCATCATGATCAACTGTAACCCAGAAACGGTTTCAACTGATTACGATACCTCAGATCGTTTGTACTTCGAGCCATTAACATTGGAAGATGTGCTGGAAGTATTACTGCTAGAAAAGCCAAAAGGCGTGATTGTGCAATACGGTGGTCAAACACCGCTGAAACTGGCGCGTGCTTTAGAAGCCGCCGGTGTACCGATCATTGGCACCTCTCCGGATGCGATTGACCTGGCGGAAGACCGTGAACGTTTCCAGCAGTTAGTTAACAGCCTGGGTCTGAAACAGCCCCCCAATCGTCTGGCATCATCAGAAGGCGAAGCGGTAAAAAATGCCGCTGAAATCGGTTACCCGTTAGTTGTTCGTCCATCGTATGTTTTAGGTGGCCGGGCGATGGAAATCGTATACAGTGAAAAGGATTTGCTGCGTTATATGAATGAAGCCTTTAAGGTATCGAATGATGCACCGGTATTGCTGGATCATTTCTTAGACAATGCCATCGAAGTCGACGTTGATGCAATCTGTGACGGCAAAGATGTTCTGATCGGCAGTATTATGGAGCACATCGAACAAGCCGGTGTTCACTCAGGTGATTCGGCCTGCTCATTGCCGCCTTACAGCCTGTCGAAAGAAACCCTGAATGGTTTGCGTGAGCAGACTCGTCAGCTGGCATTGGGCTTGAATGTGATCGGCCTGATGAACATACAGTTTGCGATACAAGATGATGTTATATACCTGATCGAAGTCAACCCGCGCGCATCCCGTACGGTGCCGTTTGTCTCTAAAGCCATTGGTCGTCCGCTGGCTAAAGTGGCAGCGCGATGTATGGTGGGTGTTTCGCTGGCTGAACAGGGTATGACAGATGAAATTATTCCTGATTACTTTTCTGTAAAAGAAGCCGTGTTCCCGTTTGTAAAATTCCCGGGTGTGGATCCGTTGCTGGGCCCGGAAATGAAATCGACCGGCGAGGTCATGGGTATTGGCTTAACCTTTGGTGAGGCCTTTGCTAAAGCGCAATCGGCTGCAGGTGCCGACTTGCCAACCAAGGGCAAAGTGTTTATCAGTGTTAAAGAGCGTGACCGTGCTTCAGCTGTTGATTTGGGGCGCGATTTGGTTGAGCAGGGTTTTGAGCTGATTGCAACACGAGGCATCGGTCGTGAGCTGGCGGATGCCGGGGTTGATTGTCAGTTAATCAACAAGGTTTATGAAGGCCGTCCGCATATAGTTGATATGATCAAAAACGATGAAATAGCGTTGATTATTAATACGACTGAAGGCAAAAAAGCGATTGAAGATTCATTTACCATTCGTTCTTCAGCTTTACAGCATAAAGTCAGTTATACCACGACGATGGCAGGTGCGCGTGCAACCGGTCAGGCGATTAAACATTTAGCAGAAAATGATGTTCGCAGGTTGCAAGACCTGCAACAGGGGTAGGAAATAATGACAAAATATCCACTAACCGTAGAAGGTGCTGAGGCACTGGCGGCTGAGTTGAAAAAGCTGAAACAGGAAGACCGGCCGACCGTTATAGCGGCAATTGCTGAGGCTCGCGAACACGGTGATTTAAAAGAAAACGCCGAATATCATGCGGCGCGAGAGCAGCAGGGTTTTATCGAGGGCCGGATTCAGGATATCGAAGGTAAATTGAGTAATGCGGTGATTATCGATGTCTCTAAACTGACGCAAAATGGCAAAGTAGTCTTTGGTGTGACGGTTGATCTTGTCGACGAAGACAATGGTGACGAAGTGACTTATAAAATTGTGGGTGAAGATGAGGCCGACATCAAAGTCAATAAGATCTCAATAGGTTCGCCGATTGCAAAAGCGCTTATCGGTAAAGAAGAGGGTGAGGTGGTGGAAGTAAAAACGCCCGGCGGAACCCGTACATTTGAGCTGGTAGAAGTTAAATATATCTGATTTTGTTGAGATGCCGGGTAAAAAGGCATCTCTGCTCTCATCCATGACGGCTTTATTTGGCTGCAAATTGTATAACAGGGTTTTCCCTGTTGCGCCGGTAGATGGTGACGGTCTTGCCAATCGACTGGACTTGTTGTGAACGTGTTTGTTCACAGATGTTGTCAATCAGCTGATCACGCATCTCACGATCACTGCCAGATAGTTTAATCTTAACCAGTTCGTGACGATCCAGCGCAATATTCAGCTCATTTAGCACCGCATCGGTGAAACCATTCTGACCAAGCATTATGACCGGCTTCAAGTCGTGTGTCAGTTTGCGCAGGTGTTTGATTTGTGTTTTTGAAAGCATAAGCAGATGGCCTGATGATATGGTCTGGCAGAAATAACCGAATTAATGAAGCGCGGATTTTAGCACGCAAGCTCAGATTAGCCTATAAACTAAAAACACTATTATTTACAAATATGACGAAATTTTACCATGGCACGAAGTAAAAGCAGCTCACGCTGGTTAAAAGAGCATTTTGATGATGAATTTGTGCGACGTTCTCAGCTTGAGGGTTACCGTTCGCGTGCGGTTTATAAGCTCAAGGAGATCGATGAAAAGGATAAGTTGATTAAACCGGGCATGACCATAATCGACCTAGGAGCCGCTCCCGGTGGCTGGTCACAATATGCCGCCGAAATATTAAAGGGAAAAGGCCGGGTAATCGCACTGGATTTATTGCTGATCGAACCGGAAATTGAAGGCGTGGAATTCATACAGGGTGACTTTCGTGAGGATGAGGTGCTGGCAGAATTAATCAATCTGCTAAATTCTGATAAAGCAGACCTTGTTTTCTCTGATATGGCCCCCAATATGAGTGGAGTGAAGACGGTAGATGTTGCAAGGGCGATGTATCTGGCTGAATTAACGCTGGAATTATCAAAAGAGACATTAAAGCCCGGTGGTGCCATGCTGGTTAAATTGTTTCAGGGCGAGGGTTTCGATGTATACCTGAAGAGCCTGAGAGAACAGTTTAACAAAGTGAAGATGCGCAAACCCAAAGCATCAAGAAGTCGCAGTAAAGAGATTTATGCATTGGCAAGCGGCTTTAAAGTGGTGTAAATTCGACTATAGTCCTGTTTATTAGCTGCCGTTTTCATCGACGTTAACAGAGCCAGTATGATCTGTTATGAAAAATTTTTAATCACTGTCCGGGTATGCAATGCCGGCCAGTGAAAACAACGAGGTACACTCTTGAACGATTTACTCAAAAACCTGATTTTATGGGGTGTCATTGCGATTATTTTACTATCGGTTTTTAGTAATTTTAATCAGCAGGGGACCACTAACCAGAGCCTGAACTATTCGGAATTTATGCAAAAAGTCCGTCAGGATGAAGTGGTATCCGTAAAGATAGCTGATCGGGAAATAGCCGGTCAATTAACCAGTGGTATGCAGTTTAATACCTACAGTGTTGAAACCGATAACCGTTCAATGGTTGGTGAGTTGCTAGAGCATAATGTAAATATTCAGGGTGCGCCGCCGGAGCAGCAGTCTGTTTTATTGCAAATCTTTATTTCATGGTTCCCGTTCCTGCTATTGATTGGTGTCTGGATTTTCTTTATGCGCCAGATGCAAGGTGGCGGTGGCGGTCGTGGCGCCATGTCGTTTGGCAAGAGCAAAGCGCGGCTGATGGGCGAAGACGATATAAAGGTAACGCTGGATGATGTGGCGGGTGTTGAAGAGGCCAAAGAAGAAGTTGGTGAGCTGGTTGATTTTTTACGTGATCCTTCAAAATTCCAGGCACTCGGCGGGCAGATCCCTCGTGGTGTGCTGATGGTTGGCTCTCCGGGTACCGGTAAAACCTTGCTGGCTAAAGCCATTGCCGGTGAAGCTAAGGTGCCATTTTTCACGATTTCGGGTTCTGATTTCGTAGAAATGTTTGTGGGTGTGGGCGCGTCTCGTGTACGAGATATGTTCGAAACAGCGAAAAAACACTCACCTTGCATTATCTTTATCGATGAGATCGATGCTGTCGGTCGTCAGCGTGGTGCTGGTGTTGGTGGTGGTCATGATGAACGTGAACAGACGTTGAATCAATTGCTGGTTGAAATGGATGGTTTTGAAGGTAACGAGGGCGTCATCGTGATTGCGGCTACCAACCGTCCTGACGTGCTGGATCCGGCTCTCTTGCGCCCAGGGCGTTTTGACCGCCAGGTTGTGGTGCCGCTACCTGATATTCGCGGGCGCGAACAAATTTTAAAAGTGCATATGCGTAAAGTACCATTGGGTAAAGACGTAAAGCCTGCGATTATAGCTCGTGGCACACCGGGTTTCTCGGGTGCAGATTTAGCTAATCTGGTGAATGAGGCGGCACTGTTTGCTGCACGTGAAAACTTTAAGTTTGTCGAAATGTCACATTTTGAAAAGGCTAAAGATAAAATCATGATGGGCGCAGAGCGCAAATCCATGGTCATGAACGAAGATGAGAAAAAACTCACGGCGTATCATGAAGCCGGTCATGCCATTGTTGGCCGCCTGGTACCGGATCATGATCCGGTATATAAAGTCAGTATCATTCCTCGTGGACGGGCATTAGGTGTCACCATGTTCCTGCCTGAAGAAGACCGCTACAGCTATAGCAAACAACGCCTGCAAAGTCAGATTTCAAGTCTGTTTGGAGGCCGTCTTGCTGAAGAGTTAATTTTTGGCGCAGAGAGTGTGACCACGGGGGCATCGAATGATATTGAGAGAGCCACTGAAATTGCCCGCAACATGGTGACTAAATGGGGGCTTTCTGATCGCATGGGTCCGCTGGCTTATAGTGAAGATGAAGGCGAGGTCTTTCTTGGTCGTTCAGTTACAAAACATAAAAGTGTGTCAGACGATACTTCACATGCTATTGATGAAGAAATTCGTAACTTTATTGACCGTAACTACAAACGCGCAGAAACATTGTTAACTGAAAATATGGATATACTGCACGCCATGTCAGAGGCGTTGATAAAGTATGAGACTATTGATTCAGCGCAGATTGACGCACTGATGAAACGTGAAACAGTACCGACACCAAGAGACTGGGGTGATAGTGATAATAATGGTGCATCGGGTTCAGGTGATGAGGCCTCGAAGTCTGAAAAAGATGATAAGACGGACGGTTCGATTGGTGGACCGGCCAGTTTGCATTAATCAGTTGGATGCATAGAATAACGAGGGGGCGAAAGCCCCCTTTTTTTGCTTACATGTAAGCGGGTGATTTTTAACTGTGACCAGTAGTGCAACGTTTTATAAAAAGATGGTTTAAATGCAAATAAGCAAGCTTAATGCTTCAGCCAGGGAATTTACCGTCATGGGGATTTTGAATCTGACGCCGGATTCGTTTTCTGATGGTGGCCAATACCTTGAAACCGACGCCGCGGTAAAAAGAGCATTGCAAATGGTTGCTGAGGGTGCCGATATTATTGATATCGGTGGTGAATCAACGCGCCCGGGCGCGCAGCCATTAAGCGATAGTGAAGAAATCGCACGGGTTGTTCCGGTGATCACAGCCCTGCGTTTGGTCTCGGAAGTACCGGTTTCAATTGATACCAGTAAAGCCGCCGTAATGAAGGCGGCGGTTGCAGCGGGTGCAGACTTAATTAATGATGTTCGTGGCTTGCAGGAAAAATCAGCCTTAGAGACAGCACAGAGCCTGAAGGTGCCGGTTTGCCTTATGCACATGCAGGGCGCGCCACGGAGTATGCAGCATAACCCGCAATATCAGGATGTGGTGAGTGAGGTTAAAGATTTTCTGCAGCGGCGTGTCGAGGCTTGCCTGGTAGCTGGCATGAGCCGTGATCAGATTATCATCGATCCGGGTTTTGGTTTTGGTAAAACGCTGGAGCATAACCTGGTTTTGTTAAAGCATCTGGCTCAATTTGTTAACATGGGTTTTCCGGTGCTGGTGGGGCTGTCTCGAAAATCCATGCTCGGGCAGATAACCGGTGCTGACGTTGACCAGCGAGTGGCAGCGGGAATAGCAACAAGCGTACTGGCCTATCAGGCCGGGGCACGATTTTTCAGGGTGCATGATGTTAAAGCCACTGTCGATGCCTTAACCGTAATTCAGGCTGTGGACAGCGCAAAATAATACAACAAGGGTCAAATAAATGAGTCAGAAATATTTTGGAACGGATGGTATTCGGGGTCGAGTCGGTGAAGGCATGATGATGCCTGAAGTGGTTTTAAAGCTGGGCTGGGCAATTGGTAAAGTATTGGCCGCTCAAGGCAACGGCCTGGTAGTGGTGGGTAAGGATACCCGTATTTCGGGTTATATGTTTGAATCAGCATTAGAGGCCGGGTTGTCAGCCGCGGGCGTCGATGTGCGTTTGCTGGGGCCGATGCCAACCCCGGGCATTGCATACCTGACCCGTACCTTAAGGGCTTCTGCTGGCATTGTTATTAGTGCTTCGCATAACCCGTTTAACGATAATGGCATTAAGATTTTTTCAGGTGAAGGGGAAAAATTGCCTGACGAGACTGAGCTGGCAATTGAAAAAGCGTTTGAAGAAGAGATGACGACGGCTGAATCCTCTAAACTTGGCAAGGCAACCCGTGTGATTGATGCGCATGGCCGTTATATTGAGGCTTGCAAGGCGAGTATCCCGATAGGTACACGCTTCGCTGGTTTAAAGGTGGTGCTCGATTGTGCCAATGGTGCGACGTATCATATCGCGCCCGATGTGTTTTTAGAGCTGGGCGCCGAGGTGGTCAGCATTGCTAATATGCCGGATGGTTTGAATATCAATGAAGCGTGTGGTTCGACGCATCCTGAAAACCTTCAGCAGGCGGTGTTGGCGCATCAGGCCGATCTAGGCATTGCCTTCGACGGTGACGGTGACCGGGTGGCAATGGTTGATCATCGCGGGCGTATCATTGATGGTGATGAAATCCTTTATTTAATTGCCTGTTCACGCCATCAGTCCGGACAATCACAGGCCGGTGTTGTGGGTACCTTAATGAGCAATATGGGTCTGGAGCTGGCGATTAAAGCCATGGGTCTGGAGTTTGAACGCAGCGGTGTTGGTGATCGTTTTGTACTTGAATTGTTAAAACAAAAGGACTGGTCTCTGGGCGGTGAGTCGTCCGGGCACATCATCTGTCTGGACAGAACCACAACCGGAGATGGTATCGTTTCTGCATTACAGGTTATGGCCTATCTGGCGGAAAGTCAGCAAAGTTTGGCTGAGGCGTTATCGGGCATGACAAAAATGCCGCAGCATATGATTAATGTATCGCTGCCATTTAAAACTGATCCGCTGCAAAATCAACAGGTGCTCGATGCGGTGCAAGCGGCCGAACTTGAGTTAAAAGATCGTGGCCGGGTGCTGTTGAGGGCTTCGGGAACAGAGCCGTTGATACGGGTGATGGTAGAAGGTGAAATTGAGTCGCAGGTGATTGAACTGGCACAAACTATCGCCGCTGCCGTCAGTGACTCAGTTGCTGCGATGGCTGGATAAGGTTTTTTCAGAGACTTATGCCCGTGTCGATTGATTTATCGGCCCTGCATAGGTAAGATTGCAGCGCGTTTGAACTCGGCTAATCGGGTCGACTAATTTAGGACGGAGAGCTTTATGCGACAGAATATGATTGCTGGTAACTGGAAAATGAATGGTACCAGTGACAGTGTTAAGACATTAATCGAAGGTGTGGTTTCTGGTTTAAGTGCTGATCAGAAATGCGATGTAGTGGTTGGTGCACCGTATGTCTATATACCAGCTGTTGTAGCAGCTACGGCTTCATCTGTTGTAAAAGTGGCTGCGCAGGACGTCTCAGAGCAAGATAAAGGCGCATTTACCGGTGAAGTATCGGCTGAAATGTTAAAAGATGTCGGTTGTGAGTACGTTATCATCGGTCATTCTGAGCGCCGTTCGCTTTATGGTGAAACGGATCAGGATTCGGCTCAAAAATACATGGCGGCTCAGCGACATGGCTTAACACCTATCTTCTGCATCGGCGAATTACTGGAAGAGCGTGAGAACGGCACCACGGAAGCGGTTTGTGCACGTCAGCTTGATGCGGTTATCGAAGCGGCGGGTATTGCCTCACTGGCGAATGCAGTGATTGCCTATGAGCCGGTCTGGGCCATTGGTACTGGTAAAGTGGCATCACCTGCTCAGGCTCAGGAAGTGCATGCGTTTATTCGTAACAAACTGGCTCAACTCGATACGGCGATTGCTGAAAAAGTACAAATTTTATACGGCGGCAGCATGAACCCGGGAAATGTTGCTGATCTTATCGCACAGCCAGATATTGACGGTGGTTTGATTGGTGGTGCATCATTAAACGCGGAAGACTTCCTGGCGTTGTGTCAGGCAGCTGGCTGAGGTTATTAAAGTGCAATCATTCTTATTAGTTTTTCATGTGTTTTTGTCAGTGGGTATCATCGCTCTGGTGTTGCTGCAGCGTGGCAAAGGTGCAGACGCGGGTGCGGCTCTGGGCGGTGGTTCATCGGGCAGTGTGTTTGGTTCTCAGGGCTCTTCAAACTTCTTAAGTACGACAACAGCGGTGTTTGCGACAGCTTTTTTTGTGGTCAGTCTTACACTGGCTTATATGGCGTCTAATCGTGAACAGGCTGGCAGCGTAGTGAACAATAGCGTGATCTCAGCGCCTCTGGAAAAGCCGGCAGCAGTTGTTGATGATATGCCAGCTGCGGTTAAATCCGAATCTAACGGTAGCGACGTACCAGCTGCCGAATAATCAAATTGCCGATGTGGTGAAATTGGTAGACGCGCCACCTTGAGGGGGTGGTGGGGCAACCCGTGCCGGTTCGACTCCGGCCATCGGCACCATCTTTTTTTAAAATTAATATTTGAATATTTTTTATTACTTATCAAGGGTTTAATAGCCTGATCAGTTGATGAGGGGCGCTTTGCTGCCTGTTTTGAATATTCAATAAAAAAACATTGATTGAAATATAAAAAAATACAATGGCAAATTAGCTGTCAATTAGGACTGATTTGTTATAAAAATGGCTCTCAATTTTCTGTTTGCAAAAATAGATCTTAAAAAATAATAATTACTAAAAACTCCTAATGCAGTAGTGATAGGATGGGGACTATGCTCGAAAATTATCTTCCAGTTTTGATTTTTCTAATCATCGGTCTTGCCATTGGCGGCATTATGATTGTGCTGGGTGGCTTTGTATTGGCGCCTAGTCTCCCTGATAAAGAAAAAAACTCGCCGTTCGAATGTGGTTTCGAGGCATTTGAAGATTCGCGCCTGAAATTTGATGTGCGCTTTTATCTGGTCGCTATCCTGTTTATCATTTTTGATCTGGAAATAGCCTTTTTGTTTCCATGGGCTGTTGTGCTTGATAAGGTCGGTCTGTTCGGTGTGGTTGCGATGGGAATCTTCCTCGGCATTTTGGTTATCGGTTTTATCTACGAGTGGAAAAAAGGAGCGCTGGAGTGGGAATAGAAGGTGTATTCGAACAGGGCTTTGCCACTACGTCAGCCGATAAGCTGATTAACTGGGCAAGAACCGGTTCTATGTGGCCCATGACGTTTGGTCTGGCCTGCTGTGCGGTAGAAATGATGCACGCTGCGGCATCTCGATATGATCTGGATCGTTTTGGCATGGGTGTATTCCGTGGTTCACCAAGGCAATCCGATGTGATGATTGTGGCGGGTACTTTAACCAATAAAATGGCACCGGCTTTAAGAAAGGTTTATGACCAGATGGCTGAGCCGCGATGGGTTGTCTCGATGGGTTCCTGTGCTAATGGTGGTGGTTATTATCACTATTCGTATTCAGTTGTGCGTGGTTGCGACCGTATCGTACCGGTTGATATCTATGTGCCGGGTTGTCCGCCAACGGCTGAAGCGCTGATTTACGGTCTTTTGCAATTACATAATAAAATTAGACATACCAATACTATTGCGCGATAAAAACAGATAGTAGAAAAGAATAAACCAATACGGATAAGTTGAGAAAAAGACCCATGTCGAATAAATTGCAAGATTTGTCTGAAAAATTACAAACAATTCTGGCGTCACAGATCCAGACGATAGTCGTTGATTGTAATGAAATCACGATTGAGGTGGCGTCAGAAAATTTAGTTTCGGTGGCAACAACATTGCGTGATCATGATGATCTGGCTTTTGAGCAGTTAATCGATTTATGCGGCGTTGATTACATCGCTTACGGCAAAACGGAATGGTCAACCGATGGTGCATCCGCTACCGGTTTTAGTCGTGGTGTTGAGCCGGCAGATACCGGGCGTTTACGTTTTGGTGACGAGCTAAATGCAGGTAACAATGACATTCCTCGTTTTGCCTCTGTTATTCATTTAATTTCTTATCGGCATAATCACCGCTTGCGCCTGCGCAGTTTTGCAAAAGACAATCAGTTTCCGTTATTGCCATCTGTGATTGATGTCTGGAACTCGGCTAACTGGTATGAGCGTGAAGCGTTTGACCTGTATGGCATTGTGTATGAAAACCACCCTGATTTGCGCCGTATTCTGACCGATTACGGCTTTGTTGGTCATCCTTTCAGAAAAGACTTTCCGTTGATTGGTAACGTCGAGATGCGTTATGACCCCGAGCAGCAACGTGTTATCTACGAACCGGTCAGTATAGAGCCGCGGGTATTAGTGCCGCGCGTCATCCGAGAAGACAACCGATATCTGCATGCTCAGAACGAGCAGAATAAAGAAGGTGCTACAGATGCCTGAAATCCATAACTACACTTTAAATTTCGGTCCTCAGCATCCGGCGGCGCATGGTGTTTTGCGTCTGGTTCTGGAAATGGACGGCGAAGTGATCCAGCGGGCTGACCCGCACATTGGTTTGCTGCACCGGGCAACCGAAAAATTAGCGGAGTCAAAGCCTTATAACCAGAGCATTGGCTACATGGATCGTCTCGACTATGTTTCGATGATGTGTAATGAGCACGGTTATGTCATGGCGATTGAAAACCTGCTGGGCATAGAGGTGCCTGAACGTGCACAATATATCCGCGTCATGTTCGATGAAATTACACGCATACTCAATCACCTGATGTGGATTGGAACGCACGGTCTGGATGTCGGTGCGATGACCATCTTTCTTTATGCTTTCCGTGAACGTGAAGATTTAATGGATATGTATGAAGCGGTTTCGGGTGCGCGTATGCACGCAACGTATTATCGCCCGGGTGGTGTTAACAGGGACCTGCCCAATGTCATGCCAAAATATAAAGAATCAAAATGGCATAGCAAAAAAGAAGTCAATGGCCTCAACAAAAACCGCGAAGGTTCGCTGTTGGACTTTATAGAAGACTTTACCAGTCGCTTCCCGACTTATGTTGATGAATATGAAACACTGTTAACCGATAACCGTATCTGGAAGCAGCGTACCGTCGATATTGGCATTGTTTCACCAGAGCGCGCCAAGCAGCTTGGTTTTACCGGTGCGATGTTACGTGGCTCCGGTATCGAATGGGATTTGCGGAAAAAACAGCCGTATGAAACCTATAACAAACTGGATTTTGATATTCCGGTGGGCACGAATGGCGACTGTTATGACCGGTATCTGGTACGTGTTGAAGAAATGCGCCAGTCCAATCGCATTATCAAACAGTGCGTCGAATGGCTTAAAACGAATCCTGGCCCGGTTATTTTAGAAGACCACAAGTTTGCGCCACCGCGCCGTGAAGAAATGAAGGCGGATATGGAGTCCTTAATTCATCACTTCAAATTGTTCACCGAAGGCTTCTGTTTACCTGTGGGTGAATCGTATGCGGCGGTTGAGCATCCAAAAGGTGAGTTTGGTGTCTATCTGGTTTCTGATGGTGCCAATAAACCCTATCGCTTAAAAGTACGCGCACCGGGTTTTGCTCATCTGTCAGCGATGCATGAAATGACCGTCGGGCACATGTTGTCTGATGTGGTGGCTGTGATTGGCACACAAGATATCGTATTTGGTGAGATTGACCGCTAACGGCGGCCAAATAATGACGACAAAAATTATGACAAATAATAATAACTTACTTACAGCCCATACCATTGAAGTAATAGATGACTGGATTTCCCGTTACCCTGCAGAGCAAAAACGCTCGGCGCTGCTGGGTGCATTAAATGCTGTTCAGCATCAGAATAATGGTTTTCTGACAATTGAACTGATGGATGCTGTGGCTGATTATCTCGAACTGGATAAAATTGCTGTCTATGAAGTGGCCAGTTTTTATTCCATGTATGAAACCAAGCCAGTAGCGCGCCATAATGTGGCTATCTGCACTAATATTTCCTGCATGCTGATGGGTTCGGATACGATTGTTGATTATGTAGAGAAAAAACTGGGCATAAAAATAGGCGAGTCAACAGATGATGGCCGGATCTATCTTAAAAAAGAAGAAGAATGCCTGGCCGCCTGTGCAGCCGGGCCAATGATGCAAGTCGATCACGTTTATTTTGAAAAACTGACAGCAGAAAAAATAGACGAAATTCTGGACGGCTTGGATTAAAAATCGGGATTATAGCAATGGCTAACGAAGTTTGTTTTGCAACATTAAAATTTGATCAACCATGGACTTTTGAGAATTATCTTAAGGTCGGTGGTTATGAGTCGATCCGTAAAATCGTTGATGAAAAGCTATCACCGGAAGACGTTATCGAAATCATGAAAGCGTCCGGCTTACGCGGTCGTGGTGGAGCGGGTTTTCCAACGGGCCTGAAGTGGAGTTTTATGCCACGCAATGCGCCCGGGCAAAAATATATTGTCTGCAACTCGGATGAATCTGAACCGGGTACCTGTAAAGACCGTGATATCCTGCGTTTTAATCCACATGCATTAGTTGAAGGCATGATGATCGGTGGATACGCCATCGGCGCTACCGTGGGTTATAACTACATGCGCGGCGAATTTATGGATGAACCGTATATTCGTTTTTCACAGGCGGTTAAAGAAGCCTATGAAAAGGGTTTTTTAGGTAAAAATATTCTTGGCTCGGGTATTGATTTTGAGCTGTATCCTTCACTCGGTGCCGGTGCATATATCTGTGGCGAAGAGACCGCTTTACTTGAGTCTCTGGAAGGCAAAAAAGGCCAGCCTCGCTTTAAACCGCCGTTTCCTGCCAATGTCGGGTTGTATGGCAAGCCGACAACAATTAATAATACAGAGTCGCTGTCATCAGTGCCGTCGATTATTCGTAATGGCGGTGAGTGGTTTGCAAAGTTTGGCGTGCCGAACGCCGGTGGCGTGAAGTTGTTTTCAGTCTCAGGCCATGTCAATGCACCGGGAAATTTTGAAATTGCTATGGGTACACCGTTTAAAGATTTGCTGCAAATGGCAGGTGGTGTGAGCAAAGGTCGTCAATTAAAAGCGGTTATTCCCGGCGGTTCTTCAGTGCCGGTTGTACCTGCAGAATTAATGATGCAGGCCAATATGGACTACGACTCGATCACAAAAGTAACGGGTTCCATGCTCGGTTCAGGCGCTGTTATCGTGATGGATGACAGTACCGATATGGTGAAAGCGCTGCATCGTTTGTCGCGCTTTTATTATTCCGAATCGTGTGGCCAGTGTACGCCTTGTCGCGAAGGCACCGGCTGGTTATACCGCATGTTGACGCGCATCGTTGAAGGCAAGGGTTTGCCGGAAGACCTGGATAAACTGGATGATGTGGCCAGCAAAATCGAAGGCAGAACAATTTGTGCATTAGGCGATGCGGCAGCAATGCCGGTGCGCAGTTTTGTAAAACATTTCCGTCATGAATTTGAATATTATATTGAACATAAGCGCAGCATGGTTGGTGCGGCGTGAATGTCAGGACCGGTTTATAAGAAATGAGTGAAGAGCTGATAACAATAACCGTCGATGGTCAGCAATATGAAGCGCCTAAGGGTGCCATGCTGATCGAAGTGACCGATAAAGCAGGCATTAATATTCCGCGTTTCTGCTATCACAAAAAACTTTCGGTTTCTGCTAATTGCCGTATGTGCCTGGTCGATGTTGAAAAAGCACCTAAGCCGATGCCGGCCTGTGCGACACCGGTGATGGATGGCATGGTTGTGCATACGCTCTCTCAAAAAGCGCTCGATGCTCAGAAATCCACTATGGAATTCCTGTTAATTAATCACCCTTTGGATTGCCCGATCTGTGATCAGGGCGGTGAATGTGAGTTACAGGATGTTGCCATGGGTTATGGCGGTGATGTCTCTCAATATTCCGATACTAAGCGCGTAGTTTTCGATAAAAATATCGGTCCGTTGATTGCTACCGAGTTTACCCGCTGTATTCACTGTACCCGTTGTGTGCGTTTTGGTGAAGAGATTGCCGGCATGCGCGAACTTGGCGGTATTGGTCGCGGCGATAGCATGGAAATCGGTACTTATATTGAAAAATCAGTGGCTTCTGAAATGTCCGGCAATGTGATCGATATATGTCCGGTGGGCGCATTGACGGCAAAACCTTCTCAATACGCGGCACGTGCCTGGGAAATGACACAGCACCCGGCGATTGCACCGCACGACTCTGTCGGCTCGAATATTTTTATTCATACTTTACGTGACAAGGTGGTTCGGGTTGCACCACGTGATAACGAAGACCTCAACGAAGTCTGGATTTCAGATCGTGACCGCTTCAGCTATGCCGGCATCTATAGCAATGATCGTGTGACGCGACCACTGGTAAAAGAAAACGGAGAATGGGTTGAAACCGAATGGCAGACGGCATTTGAAACCAGTCATGCCGCACTAAATAAAATCATTAAAGCCAGTGGCGCTGAAAGTATCGCTTCTCTGGTTTCGGCTACCTCAACCTTAGAAGAGCTGTATCTGTTGCAGAAAATGATGCGAGGTATTGGTTCTAATAATATTGACCATCGACTGCGTCAGGTTGACTTTTCAGACCAGCACAGCGCGCCAGTTATGCCCTGGCTGGGTATGAATATTAAAGACATAGAAAAGGTTAATTCGCTGCTGTTAGTGGGCAGCAATATTCGTAAAGAACAGCCGATTGTCGCCCACCGTATTCGCAAAGCGGTTCAGCACCATGATGCCAATGTCAGCTTTGTTAACCCTTGCGATTATCGGTTTAATTTTAAAGTTAAAACAGGCCTGGTGACAGACATTGGCGAAATGGTGCCTGAGCTTGCAGCGCTTGCAAAAGCCGCTTGTGAGAAATCGACACAAGCTGTTGCGGCGCATTTACAAACAATTGTAAATGCAGCGACGGTAACAACGCAGCATAAAGCGATTGTTGATGCCTTATCATCGGATAAAGCGGATAAGTCAGTGGTTCTGCTCGGCAATATTGCCGTTAATCACCCACAGTTTGCACTGATCCGCTCTTTAGCTTACGAAATTGCCAGCAATACACAGAGTCAGCTGGCTTATACGCCTGAGTTTTCAAATACAGCCGGCGCCTGGCTGGCCGGTGCCGTGCCTCATCGCCTGGCCGGCGGTGTTGCTTCGGCTTCGGCTGGTGCTGATGCAGCACAAATGCTGAAGGGCAATACAAAAGCTTTTATTAACCTGAATGTTGAGCCTGAGTTAGACTGCAGTGATTCTGCCGGTGCATTGATGGCGATGAAAGAAGCAGAATTTGTTGTCGTATTGAGCGCCTATGCAAGTGACGCGATGAAAGAATACGCAGACGTGATCCTGCCAGTTGCCAGTTTCGCTGAAACCTCGGGCAGTTATGTCAATATGGAAGGTTTTTGGCAAAGTGCCAAGGGCTGTGTCTCGCCTTTGGGTGAGTCTCGTCCTGGCTGGAAGGTGATACGGGTACTGGCAAACCAGTTTGACCTTGATGGTTTTGAGCAGCTTTCATCAGATGATGTTATGCAGGAGCTGAAAACATTTTGCTCTGATATATCGCTCGATAATAACAAGGTCGCTGATACTGTGGCTCAGTATGCAGATCTTGCTGGCATCGTGCGTATGGGTGATACACCGATTTATGCGGGCGATATGCTGGTACGCAGATCAGTGCCATTGCAACAAACAGACGATGCAAACGTGGCTTTTGTAAAACTAAATTCTAAACAAGCTGATAAGTTAAAAATAAAGGCAGCGGACAAAGTCTGTATTAAACAAAATAATAAGACGATTGTAATGGCTCTGTCGATAGACGAAGCTATCGCTGACAATAATATAGGTATACCGGCAGGTTTGGCAGAAACAGCTGGTTTGGGTGGTGCATATAGCACCATAACTGTGGAAAAAATTTAAGGGTTTATGACCATGCTTGAAATGCTGATATCAGTATGGAATTGGATGCCTGATGCTTTGCAGGTGTTGTTTAAAATTGTTGCAATCGTCGCACCGTTGATGCTGGCCGTGGCTTATACTACTTATGCTGAGAGAAAAATTATCAGTTATATGCAGGTGAGAATCGGGCCGAACCGGGTTGGTCCCCGCGGCTGGTTACAGCCTATTGCTGATGCCGTTAAATTGATGTTCAAGGAAATAGTCATTCCTACGAATGCCAATCGTTTCCTGTTTCTGGTAGCGCCTATTTTAGCCATCGGGCCTTCACTGGCTGCATGGGCCGTGATTCCATTTAACGATACCTTACTGTTATCTTCATTAGATGCGAGCTTGTTATACATTCTGGCACTGACCTCGGTGGGTGTTTATGGTGTTATTATCGCGGGCTGGGCATCAAATTCTAAGTACGCAATGATGGGTGCGCTGCGTTCGGCAGCACAGATTGTCGCCTATGAAATCGCCATGGGTTTCGCGCTGGTTGGGGTTTTAATGGCCGCCGGTAGTCTTAACTTGCACGATATAGTAATGGGTCAGTCGGGTGGTGTCGGCAGCTGGTATATCTGGCCATTATTGCCACTGTTCTTTGTTTATTTTATTTCGGGGGTCGCTGAAACTAACCGTGCTCCTTTCGATGTGGCAGAAGGGGAGTCTGAGATCGTTGCCGGCTTCCATGTGGAATATTCAGGCATGGCATTTGCCGTCTTTTTCCTTGCAGAATATGCCAACATAATATTGATTGCTGCGCTGACGGCTATTTTGTTTCTTGGCGGATGGTTGTCGCCGCTTCAGGGCTTCGGTGTGCTGTCTGGCACGAGTCTTGAATTTTTAACTCAGCCCAGTATTGCCTGGTTCCTGATAAAAACATCATTTTTTGTTTTTGTTTTCCTTTGGTTGAGGGCAACCTTCCCTCGTTATCGTTATGATCAGATTATGCGACTGGGCTGGAAAGTATTTATTCCGGTAACGATCATCTGGTTATTTGTCGAAGCCATTATGTTTCTGATGAAAGTTGGCCCCTGGTCGATTTCAGTGGCGCTGTAGGTAGATACTATGAGACTTCTTAAACATTATCTTCAAAGTTTTCTGTTACTGGAAATGTTCAAAGGCATGATGCTGACAGGTCGTTATCTTTTTGCCAGAAAGGTTACCGTGCAGTACCCGGAAGAAAAGACACCAATCTCAAACCGGTTTAGGGGTTTGCATGCCTTGCGTCGTTATGCGAATGGTGAAGAGCGTTGCATTGCCTGCAAGTTGTGTGAAGCGGTGTGCCCGGCGCTGGCGATTACGATAGATTCTAAAGTGCGCGAAGACGGCTCCCGCAGAACGACCCGGTATGATATCGATTTATTCAAATGTATTTTTTGCGGATTTTGTGAGGAAGCCTGTCCGGTTGACTCTATTGTTGAAACATCCGTGTTTGAATACCATTTTGAAAAGCGCGGTGAGCAAATCATGACAAAAGAGAAACTACTGGCAGTCGGTGATAAGTTCGAAAATGATATTGCAGCCTGTAAACAAGCTGATTCAACATATAGATAAATTTTAAGAGACGAGTGATATGAGTTTTCAGGAAGTTATATTTTATTTGTTTTCACTGGCACTGCTGTTGTCGGCGAGTGCTGTGGTTGTGTCCCGAAATACTATCCACTCGGCATTATTTCTTATACTAACGTTCTTTACGACGTCGGCTATCTGGCTGCTACTTGAGGCCGAGTTTCTGGCAATTACACTTATCCTTGTTTATGTCGGCGCGGTAATGGTGCTGTTTCTGTTCGTCATCATGATGCTGGATGTGAATCTGGCAAGACTCAAAGAAGGCTTTATTCAATACTTGCCGGTCGGTATTCTGGTGGCGGTTGTAATGGCGGCTGAAATGATTATGGTGGTTGGTTCGGCAAAGTTTGGCATTCAGTCATATCCTTTGCCGGTACCAAAAGCCGCTGATTACAGTAATACCAAGGAACTCGGTTCGGTTTTATATACTGAATATGTTTTGCAGTTTGAAATTGCAGCTGTGATTTTGCTGGTGGCAATAATCGCTGCCATTGCATTAACCATGCGTCGCCGGCCTAATACCAAGTATCAGTCTCCTGCTAAACAGGTAATGGTGAAAAAAGAAGACCGGCTGCGTGTTGTGAAGATGGATTCCGAATAAATGAATACAATAAATGACTGTGCAGTGTCAGACTGTTATAAGGCAGAATATATATGATCCCGTTATCCAGTTATCTGATCTTGGCCGCTGTTTTGTTTGCGATTAGTATCGCCGGAATATTTATAAACAGAAAAAATATCATCGTATTGTTAATGTGCGTTGAATTGATGTTGCTGGCAGTAAATATAAACTTTGTTGCCTTTTCCCACTTTCTCGGTGATATCTCCGGGCAGATTTTTGTCTTCTTTATACTGACAGTTGCGGCTGCAGAGGCGGCAATAGGGCTGGCGATACTGGTTGTGTTATTCAGAACCCGTAGCACTATAAATGTTAATGATCTGAATAGTCTGAAGGGATAAGTCATGCAAAATTTATATCTGGCCATTCCGTTGGCGTCGTTAGTTGGAGCCATTGTCGCAGGCTTCTTCGGTAAGAAGATTGGCAGAGCCGGCTCGCATATCGTCACTATTGCAGGTGTTGGTCTTTCCTTTTTGCTTTCATTAATAGCCTTTAACCATATTGTTTTTGACCAGGGTGAGGTTTTTAATCAGTCTGTTTATACCTGGATGATCAGTGATGGCATTCGATTTGAAATTGGTTTCTTGATTGACTCGTTATCTGTAATGATGATGTGTGTAGTGACCGGTGTATCGCTGATGGTGCATATTTACACAATCGGTTATATGCATGATGACCCGGGTTATCAGCGTTTCTTTAGTTATATTTCATTGTTTACCTTCTCAATGTTAATGCTGGTTATGTCGAATAACTTTATGCAGCTGTTTTTCGGCTGGGAAGCTGTGGGCCTGGTGTCATATTTATTGATTGGCTTCTGGTATAAAAAAGACACGGCTATTTTTGCCAATATGAAAGCCTTTCTGGTGAACCGGGTCGGTGACTTTGGTTTTATTTTAGGTATTGCCGCGATTGTCATGTATACCGGTTCACTCGATTATAAAGAGGTCTTTCAGCAATCAGAGCAGATGGCTAAGACCAATATCAGTATCTTTGGGGATACTGAGTTTGCGTTGATGACGGTGATTTGTATTTTGCTGTTTATTGGCGCGATGGGTAAATCGGCACAGGTTCCCTTGCATGTCTGGTTACCGGACTCTATGGAAGGCCCGACACCTATCTCGGCCTTGATTCATGCTGCGACGATGGTAACAGCGGGTATCTTTATGGTGGCAAGAATGTCGCCGCTGTTTGAACTTTCAGAGACCGCGCTCAGTTTTGTCATGATCATCGGTGCGATCACGGCATTGTTCATGGGGCTTATTGGTATCGTTCAAAATGATATAAAACGTGTCATTGCCTATTCAACATTGTCGCAGTTAGGTTATATGACTGTAGCCCTGGGTGCATCAGCTTATTCAGCGGCTGTTTTCCACTTAATGACTCACGCTTTCTTTAAAGCGCTGTTATTCCTGGCGGCAGGTTCCGTTATCATTGCGCTGCATCATCAGCAAGATATGCGCAAAATGGGTGGTCTAAAAAAATACACACCGATCACCTATATGACGATGCTGATCGGTACGCTGGCATTAATTGGCTTTCCGGGGTTTTCTGGCTTCTTCTCAAAAGACGCGATCATAGAAGCCGTTTCTCACTCTGAAATCTTTGGCTCTGGTTTTGCTTATTTTGCAGTATTAAGTGGCGTAGTGATCACATCATTTTATTCATTCCGTCTCTACTTCCTGGTCTTTCATGGCAAGGAAAGAATGGATGAAAAAACAAAATCGCACTGCCACGAAAGTCCTTTAGTGGTTACCGTGCCCTTAATTTTACTGGCTATACCTTCTGTGTTTATTGGCTGGTTTACCATCGAGCCAATGTTGTTCGGTAATTTCTTTGAGGGTGTGATTACGGTGTTGCCAGAGCATGATGTGTTGGCGAAAGTGGCTGAAAGTTACCATGGTCAGTTTGGTTTTGTCTTGCATGGCATGATGGGCTTTGCTGTATGGTTTGCACTCGCCGGCTTCCTGTTGGCCTGGTATATGTATATGAAAGAACCGGCGGCGGCTGAAAAAGTTAAACAGAAAATTCTGCCAGTCTATAACTTGCTGATGAATAAATACTGGTTTGATAACGCCTATCAAAAGATATTCGGTGATGGCAGCATCTCTCTGGGTAAGGGTTTATGGAAAGTTGGTGACGTTGCATTAATTGATGGTCTGCTCGTTAACGGTAGTGCGAAGCTGGTCGGCCTGTTTTCAATGTTCATTCGTAAAGTACAGAGCGGTTATTTATACCACTATGCCTTTGCGATGATTATCGGTGTGATTTATTTATTAACAGAATTTGTTTTATTTTAACGTTGCTTAATATAACAATAATATTAGAAATTAGGGTACTAACTCATGTTTGCTGATTGGCCATTACTTAGTTTACTTGTCTGGACACCAATACTCGGTGGTCTGGTGGTATTGCTTGCCGGTGATCACGGTGGTGCTCAGGGTGCGAAACGTCTGGCATTAATATTTTCTACCGCAACGTTTATTCTAAGCCTCTCATTGTTTACAGGCTTTGATAACTCAACGTCTGCCATGCAGTTTGTAGAGTTTTATCCCTGGGTAAGCAGCTTTAGTATCAATTACCATTTTGGTGTTGATGGTATTTCGATGCCGCTGATTATTTTAACGGCCTTTATTACCGTTATTGTTGTGATCGCCGGCTGGGATGTTATTAAAACTAAACCGTCTCAATATATGGCGGCTTTCCTGATCATGGAAGGACTCATGATTGCCGTCTTTTCTGCACTGGATGCCATTTTCTTTTATGTTTTCTGGGAAGGCATGCTGATACCGATGTTTATTATTATCGGGGTCTGGGGCGGTCCTAACCGGGTATATGCAACCATTAAGTTCTTTATTTATACCTTCATTGGCTCGGTCTTTATGCTGATTGCAATGATTTATATGTATTATCAGTCGGGCAGCTTCAGCATTCTTGAGATGCATAATTTGAAGTTGTCGATGGACGAGCAGTTCTGGATATTTTTGGCTTTCTTGATGGCTTTTGCGGTAAAAGTCCCGATGTGGCCGGTTCATACCTGGTTGCCTGATGCGCACGTGGAAGCACCAACAGGCGGCTCTGTGATTCTGGCAGCTATTATGCTGAAAATTGGCGGTTACGGTTTTATACGCTTTAGTTTGCCGATTACGCCCGATGCCAGTCATATGCTTGACTGGTTAGTAATCTTAATGTCATTGACGGCAGTGGTTTATATCGGTTTTGTCGCGCTGGTGCAAAATGATATGAAGAAACTGGTCGCGTATTCTTCCATCTCACATATGGGTTTCGTGACACTGGGCCTGTTTATTGTCTTTATGATCTGGGAAAATCCGGCCAATTCAAATCTAACAGGAGCGGTACTGGCTGTTGAGGGTGCCATGATTCAAATGGTTTCACACGGCTTTATATCGGCTGCCATGTTTTTGGCGATAGGCGTTTTATACGATCGCATGCACAGTCGAAATATTTCAGATTACGGCGGAGTAGTGAATACCATGCCGGTGTTCACGGCATTCGCTGTGTTTTTTGCGATGGCTAATGTGGGTTTGCCGGGCACCTCGGGTTTTGTTGGCGAATTCATGGTAATTCTGGCTGCATTTAAAGCCAATTTCTGGTTTGCATTTCTGGCGGCTTTGACGCTGATCATTGGCGCTGCATACACGTTGTGGATGGTTAAACGTGTTTACTTTGGTGATGTGGCCAATGAAAATGTAGCTAAATTAAATGATTTGAATGCCCGTGAGGTTTTAATTATGTCTTTGCTGGCAATTGCTGTATTGATTCTGGGCTTATGGCCTGCACCGTTAATCGATGTGATGCATGCATCGGTTAATAATCTGTTACACCATATTGCTGTTTCCAAGCTTTAAAGGTTGCTGTTATGACGTTGGACGCTCTAAATATTTCTATTGCCTGGCCAGAGATTTTTTTATTATCGATGACTTGTCTGCTTTTGGTCGTTGATGTTTTTCTGAAACAGTCACAACGAAATGCTTCTTATTTGATAGCCCAGTTTAGTTTAATCGGTAGCCTGGTTTTAATATGGATGAATATGTCAGGCCAGCGAGCAGAAGCCTTTAATGGCACCTTTGTGGTTGATCCGCTGGCCGATATTTTGAAAATATTTATCTGTGCTGTTGTTGCGCTGGTCTTTGTCTATTCAAGAGACTACCTGAAAGACCGAAATATTTTCAAGGGTGAGTTTTACGTGCTCGGCCTGTTTGGTGTGCTGGGAATGATGCTGATGGTATCCTCCAACCATATGCTGACGTTGTATCTGGGTCTGGAACTGTTGTCATTGTCTATGTATGCGATGGTCGCGTTTAACCGTGAGTCGGGTACGTCGGCTGAAGCAGCCATGAAATATTTCATATTGGGCGCGATAGCATCCGGCATGCTGTTATACGGTATTTCAATTGTTTATGGCATTACCGGCAGCATGAATATCACCGATATTGCCAGTAGCTTAATAAAGCAAACTGAAATGAACATTGGTTTGATCTTTGGTCTGGTATTTTTGATTGTTGGGTTGTCATTCAAGCTCGGTGCGGTACCTTTTCATATGTGGGTGCCAGATGTCTACCACGGTGCGCCTACTACAGTAACCAGTTACATTGCCAGTGCACCAAAGATCGCCGGCTTTGCCATTATCATACGTGTTCTGGTTGAAGCCATGGGCTCGCTTCATAATGAATGGCAAGGCATGTTAATCATTCTGGCTGTTTTATCCTTAGCTGTTGGCAATATTATTGCCATTGCGCAGACAAATTTAAAACGTATGCTGGCATACTCGACGATTTCACATGTGGGTTTTATATTATTAGGCTTGTTAGCCGGTACTAAAGCCGGTTATTCCAGCGCCATGTTCTATATTCTGGTCTATTCATTAATGACCCTGGGTGGCTTTGGCATTATCTTATTGCTGGCCAGAGCAGGTTTTGAATCGGAAGAGCTTAGCGACCTTAAAGGTTTGAACCAGCGCAGCCCCTGGTTTGCCTTTATGATGTTAATATTCATGTTTTCGATGGCGGGTGTGCCGCCAACCGTCGGCTTTTGGGCTAAGTTATCGGTGCTGAGTGCAGTAATTGAGATTGATATGCTGTGGCTGGCGTTAGTCGGGGTATTTTTCTCAATTATTGGCGTTTATTACTACTTGCGTGTGATTAAGTTAATGTATTTTGATGAGCCGATTGAAACCGCCGCCATTGATAATACACCCGGCATGCAGATTGCTTTGAGTTTTAATGGCCTCATTATTTTATTATTAGGCGTTTACCCCGGCGCGTTAATGGCACTGTGCTTCTCTGTATTTGCGGTTTAGACTCTCTTTTTAACTTGTTAAGGCCAGGTTCGTAACAAGAACACTGAATACGACTGTATGAATAATGACTTTATAATATGGAGCCTGTTAGCTCTGGCTCTCGTTGCGGCTAACGCACCCTTCATCAATAATCGCCTGTTTTTCTTTTTTGTGCTTGACGCAGGTGCAGAGAAAAAGGCAGGCTACCGCTTGCTGGAAGTGCTTGTATTGTATTTTGTAGTTGGACTGATAGGTCTGCTGCTTGAGAGTAAAATAAACGGCCAGATTCATGCCCAGGATTGGGAATTTTATGCCGTGACCTTTTTTATGTTTCTGGTTTTTGCAGTGCCTGGCTTCATTTATCGATATACTTTCCATAAATAATAAATACGGCTTGCTTTTTATTTATAACCCAGTAGAATACGCCACTTAGTTGATGCGGGGTGGAGCAGTCTGGCAGCTCGTCGGGCTCATAACCCGAAGGTCGTAGGTTCAAATCCTACCTCCGCTACCACTTAGAGACCTCGAATATACGAGGTTTTTTTGTTTCTACGCCTTTCGTTTTTGTTATCGGGTGTAGAGTATAATAGGCCTATAGGGCCTATTTTTATTTGTAGATAATGAACAGGAATTTATGCGCCAGAATAATGATGCTCTTTGGGCTATGGTTGAGCCGGTTGTAACCGGGCTTGGTTATGAGCTGGTTGAAATTGAGTATTTGAGCCAGGATGGCATGAATATTCTGCGTATTTATATCGACCAAGAAAACGGTATTACTGCCGATGATTGTGGCAAGGTAAGTTTGCAGTTAAGTGCCTTGTTTGATGTCGAAGAGCCTATGAGTGCACGTTACAATCTTGAAGTGTCTTCTCCCGGGCTGGATCGGCCGTTACGTAAAACCTCTGATTTTGAGCGTTTTGCCGGTAACAGAGTTAAAATTAAAATGACTATGCCAGTTGGCATGGATAACAGAAGAAATTTTACGGGTATATTAGTTGGTGTTACAGCTGATCAGGCCAGGATTGAAGTCGATGGTGAAGAATATGAGTTACCAATTGCCGCAATTGAAAAAGCCCGAATTATACCTAAGTATTAACCTGGTTCAGAGTGGATCTCGGTAATGAACAAAGAAATCTTATACGTAGTTGATGCAGTCTCCCATGAAAAGGGTGTTGAAAAAGAAATCATCTTTAGTGCGATAGAGTCGGCGTTAGCGCAGGCAACTAGAAAGCGTCATCGTAATGATATTCTGGTGCGAGTTTGCATCGATCGTGAGTCAGGCGAATATGAAACATTCCGTCGCTGGGAAGTCATTGATCTTGCCGATGCTGAAGACGGTATGCTGGAATTCCCTACCCGAGAGATAACACTTGAAGCTGCACAAATTGATCAGCCGGAGATTCAGGCCGGTGATTTTGTTGAAGACGAAATCGAATCGGTTGAGTTCGGGCGCATCGCGGCACAAACGGCGAAGCAGGTTATTGTACAAAAAGTTCGTGAAGCAGAACGCATGCAGGTTGTCGAAGCCTATCGCGATAAAGTTGGCGAGCTTATCATGGGTGTTGTTAAGCGTGTTGAGCGCGGCAATGTCTATCTCGATCTTGGCAATAATGCAGAAGCATTCATTGCCCGCGAAGAGCTGATCCCGAGAGAACAGGTTCGCCCGGGTGATCGCCTGCGCGGTTATTTAAAAGAGGTTCGTGAAGAAATGCGCGGGCCACAGTTGTTTGTCAGCCGTACGGCTCCGGAATTCCTGGTTGAGCTGTTCAAGCTTGAAGTGCCGGAAGTGGGTCAGGGCCTTATTGAAATATTAGGTGCTGCCCGTGATCCGGGTGCCAGAGCAAAGATAGCGGTATTAACCAACGATGCCCGGCTGGATCCGGTTGGCGCTTGTGTCGGTATGCGTGGTTCTCGAGTGCAAACCGTGTCCAATGAGTTATCAGGTGAGCGTGTCGATATTATCTTGTGGGATGAAAATCCAGCGCAATATGTTATCAATGCCATGTCACCGGCAGAAGTGCTGTCGATTGTTGTCGAAGAAGAACTGCACAGCATGGATATTGCCGTTGCGGAAGATAAACTATCACAGGCGATAGGTCGTGGCGGACAGAATATCCGACTGGCTTCTCAATTGACCGGTTGGGAACTGAATGTGATGACTGAAGAGCAGGCCTCTGAGAAAAATGAAAGTGAAGCGGCAAACACGCTGAAGATATTTATGGAAAGCCTCGATGTTGATGAGGAAGTTGCAAATATTCTTGTGGCTGAAGGCTTCAGCAATGTTGAAGAAGTCGCTTATGTGCCTGAGTCAGAGCTGGTTGATATCGAAGAGTTTGATGAAGATATCGTCGCCGAGTTGCGCGGCAGAGCGCGCGACTGGTTGCTGACCAAAGCGATCGCCAAAGAAGAAACTTCCAGTGATGTACAGCCGTCTGAAGACTTACTGGCAATGGAAGGTATGGATAATACCCTGGCGCATGCCTTAGCTGCTATTAATATATCAACAATGGATGATCTTGCTGAGCAGTCTATTGATGAATTAATGGTGATTGATGACATGGATGAAGAAAGAGCTGGTGAGCTAATTATGACGGCACGTAAACCCTGGTTTGAAAATAGTGATGCAGAATAAACGCGACTGGAGATGTGACTAATATGTCAGAAGTGACTGTCAAACAACTTGCAAAGACTGTGGATACACCAGTTGAGCGTCTGCTGGAGCAATGTAAAGAAGCAGGTTTGCAAATAGATAATGAAGATACTGTTATAGGTGATGCTGATAAAGCACAGCTGCTGAATTTTTTGCGTAATATCCATGGCAAAAAAGATAAAGACCTGAGCAGCAGCAAAAAGATTACATTAAAGCGAAAAACTGTCAGTGAGCTCAAAGTCAGCGGAGGCGGTGCTGCGGCAGGCAGACCTAAAACTGTGAGCGTAGAGGTACGCAAAAAACGTACTTATGTGAAGCGAAGTGACGCTGTCAATCCTGAGCAGGAAGAGCTCAACAAGTTGATTGAAGAAAAAGAAAAGCGTCAGGAAGATGATCAGGTATTGGTGGAAGCCAATGCTGCGAAAAAAGCTGATCAAGCGGCAACTAAAAAAGCTGAAGAAGAAGAGCAGGCGCGTAAAAAAGCAGCAGCTGATGCCGCTAAAGAAGCTGAAAGCAAATTAAAAGAAGAAGAAAGTCGCAAGGCTGAAGCAGAACGTCTTAAACAGGAAGCCGATCAGAAGCGCGCAGATTCCGAAGCAAAAACGCAGACAGATACACGCAAAAAAGCCAAAAAGGGTAAAAAAGCGTCTGGCGATATTGATCGTCAGGAGTTGCATGTTTCTAAAGACAAGCGGGGCAAGCGTAAGAAAAAGATGCCGGCAAAACACGTTGCCGCAGCTGATTCTAAACACGGCTTTGAAATGCCGGTTGCACCTGTTGTCCGTGAAGTAGAGATTTCCAATACCATAACGGTGGCTGAGCTGGCATCACGGAT
This sequence comes from Gammaproteobacteria bacterium, assembly GCA_029882395.1. GTDB lineage: Bacteria > Pseudomonadota > Gammaproteobacteria > SZUA-229 > SZUA-229 > JAUVDT01. The sequence goes on along the minus strand of JAOUKT010000007.1, from coordinate 49,547 downwards.
GTCGATAAAAGCCTCGGAAGTGATCAAGGTTATGATGAAAATGGGCGTAATGGCGACCATTAATCAGGTAATCGATCAGGAAACAGCTGTGCTGGTTACTGAGGAAATGGGACATACTGTTAAGACTGTAAGTGAAGGCGCGCGAGAAGCAGCCTTACTGTCACATGGTGAAGATTCTGATATAGAGAAAGTGCTGCGTCCTCCTGTGGTAACAATCATGGGCCACGTTGACCACGGTAAGACGTCTTTGCTGGATTATATTCGTGAGTCAACAGTAACTTCTGCTGAGGCGGGTGGTATTACCCAGCATATCGGCGCTTATCACGTTGAAACAGCAAAAGGTGTTATCACCTTCCTTGATACACCGGGACATGCTGCCTTCACATCAATGCGTGCTCGTGGTGCGCAGGCGACCGATATTGTGATATTAGTGGTGGCTGCCGATGACGGTGTAATGCCGCAGACTATTGAAGCCATTCAACACGCTAAAGCTGCCAAAGTACCGTTGATTGTTGCGGTCAATAAAATTGACAAAGAAGACGCTGATCCAGAACGTGTTAAAAATGAATTGAGTGCCCATGAAGTGATCCCGGAAGACTGGGGCGGTGAAAACATGTTTGTACATGTTTCAGCTAAAACAGGTGACGGTATACAAGCCCTGCTTGAAGCCATTAGTTTACAGGCTGAGCTGCTTGAGTTGACGGCGCGTGTGGAAGGCAAAGCAAAAGGTACGGTGATTGAAGCATCGCTAGATAAAGGCCGCGGCGTGATTGCAACGGTATTGGTGCAAGAGGGTACCCTTAAGAAAGGCGATATCTTGCTTGCCGGCCAGGAATACGGTCGTGTGCGGGCTATGTTTGATGAGAATGCACGGCCTATCGAAGAAGCGGGTCCATCAATACCGGTAGTTGTACTGGGTCTGTCGGGAACACCTCAGGCTGGTGATGAAGCACTGGTTGTTGAAGATGACCGTAAAGCACGTGAAGTTGCCGAAATGCGTTATCATAAAGAACGTGATGTGCGTCTTGCGACTCAGCAACAAGCCAAGCTTGACTCTATGTTCGACAACATGGGTGCTGATGAAATCAAGGTGCTGAATGTGCTGGTTAAAGCCGATGTGCAGGGTTCGCTTGAAGCTATACGTGATTCCTTAATGAAGCTGGCTGCAAGTAATGATGAAATTGATGTCACTATCGTAGGCAGTGGTGTGGGTGGAATCACAGAAACAGATGTAACCTTGGCGGCAGCTTCAAATGCAGTGGTTCTCGGTTTTAATGTTCGTGCCGATGCTTCGGCCAGACGCGCGGTTTCAGAGCGTGATGTTGATCTGCATTATTACAGCGTCATCTATGATTTAATTGATCAGGTTAAAGCATCATTAACCGGCATGTTAGATGCTAGATACGAAGAAAAAATTATCGGTCTGGCTGAAGTTAAAGATGTCTTCAAGTCGCCAAAATTTGGTTCTATTGCCGGCAGTATTGTGACTGAAGGCACGATCAAAAGAGACCAGCCGATACGTGTTTTACGTGAAAACATTGTTATCTACGAAGGTGAACTGGAATCACTGCGTCGCTTTAAAGATGATGTGAATGAGGTTCGAAGTGGTACTGAGTGCGGTATCGGAGTTAAGAATTACACTGATGTGCGCCCGGGCGATCAAATCGAAGTATTTGATCGTATTGAAGTGAAACGTACGCTCTAAGTTGATATAAATGGCCAAAGAATTTACACGTAGCCAGCGCTTGGGAGAGCAAATCCGCAGAGAGTTATCTGCGCTTGTTCAGAACGAAGTCAAGGATCCCCGGGTTGCGATGGTGTCTTTTACAGCTATTAAATTAAGTCGAGACTTAAGTCATGCTACGGTTTATTGCAGTGTGATGAATAAAGAAGACAAAGACGAAACGGTGCAGGCGTTAAACCGGGCCTCTGGTTTTTTGCGGAAAAAACTGGCGGCTGAAATCAACGCTCGTATCGTGCCTGCGCTTAAATTCATCTATGATGAAAGTCTCGAGCGCGGCGCTCATCTGACAGACCTCATCAATGCGGCACGCAAAGACGACGCAGAAAAAGGCCTGATTGATGATGCCACAGAATAATCATTTCTAATCTTTACCTGAATACCTAAGAGTTTCAATATGTCTCGTCGCAAGTCTCAAGGCCGTTCTGTCAGCGGTATTTTATTGTTAGATAAGCCGCTTCATATGAGCTCAAATAAGGCGCTGCAGATAGTTAAGCGCTTATTCAATGCCGCTAAGGCCGGTCATACGGGTAGTCTTGATCCTCTGGCAACCGGCATGCTTCCAATTTGCCTGGGCGAAGCGACCAAGGTCTCACAGTATTTGCTGGAAGCCGATAAAGTGTATCAGGTCAGCTTTAAGCTGGGCGAGCGAACGGCAACAGGTGATGCGGAAGGTGAGGTGATAGAGACCAAACCTTGTGATGCGGTAACGCAACAGCAGATTGAATCGGTGATCGACTCTTTTTTGGGTGAGAGTGAGCAGATTCCACCTATGTATTCCGCGTTAAAGCATAACGGCCAGCGACTTTATGAGTTGGCTAGAAAAGGGCTTGAAGTTGAGCGTAAGTCGCGCCGCATACATATCAGTGAAATAGAACTATTGTCATTTCAGCAGCAGCAGGTTGAGTTGAAGGTTGCCTGTTCAAAAGGCACCTATATCAGGACGCTGGCAGAGGATGTGGCCGCAGCCTTAAATACGCTCTCTTATGTGACACAGCTGCGCAGGCTTGATGTGGGTAGTTTCAGCGGTTTTCCAATGGTAACCATGGCGCAGCTTGAAGAGCTTGCAGAGCAAGGTGAACTTCAGCTGGATAAAGAACTGCTAGCAGTGGACGCGGGTATTATGACAATGCCGGAGCTAAGGTTGAACGATGATTTATCGTATTATTTGCGTTTAGGTCAGGCTGTGCGTGTGCCTAAGGCCCCTGCAAATGGTTTGGTGAGGCTATATGACGAAAAGCGCTTTTTAGGCATCGGGGAAATAAACGATGATGGTCTGGTCGCGCCGAAACGTTTAATGAATACACAGTGTTAAGATTATACTGATTTTAGCAATTTTCCTTAAAACACAAAGAATTAACAGATTTTTAGCTTAAAATACTCTAAAAATCAAAAACAAGTTTTGTCATGGTTGAATATCATGTTAAAATCTTTCGATTAGTATTAGCTATATATTGTTCAGGAGCAATCAATGGCATTAACCAGCGCCAACAAGGCGGAAATAGTAAAGTCTTACCAGACTGTAGAAAATGATACCGGCTCACCAGAAGTTCAGGTGGCTCTATTAACGGCACGAATTACTGATTTAACAGGTCATTTTCAAGGTCATAAACACGATCATCACTCACGTCGTGGTCTGTTGAAGTTGGTTAATCAGCGCCGTAAATTGCTGGATTACCTGAAAGGTAAAAATCAGGGGCGTTATAAAGACCTCATCACCCGTTTAGGGCTGCGTCGCTAATATATTGTAAGGGCTGTTTTACTGGTTTTTTGCCCTGCTGACGGGGTTACGAGTAAATCGGCCCCCCATCAAGGAAACAAACCAGTGAATCCTATAACAAAAACATTTCAATATGGTGACAATACCGTCACTTTATCGACTGGTGAAATTGCACGCCAGGCTTCAGGTTCAGTATTTGTAGACATGGACGGTACTGTCGTCATGGTTACAGCTGTTGCAGTCAAAGAAGAAGTTGCCGGTCGTGACTTTTTTCCACTGACTGTAAATTACCAGGAAAAAACCTACGCTGCGGGTAAAATCCCGGGTGGTTTCTTCAAGCGTGAAGGCCGCCCAAGCGAAAAAGAAACATTGACGAGTCGATTAATTGACCGTCCAATTCGTCCCTTATTCCCCGAAGGTTTCACTAACGAAGTGCAGATCATTGCCACCGTTATGTCCCTGAACCCTGAAATTGATCCAGATATCGGTGCCTTGATTGGCGCCTCGGCAGCGTTAGCAATCAGTGGTGCGCCATTTAATGGCCCTATTGGTGCAGCGCGCGTTGGCTATATCAATGACAGCTATGTGCTGAACCCGACCTATGCTCAGCTTAAAGATTCAAAACTGGATCTTGTTGTGGCGGGTACATCTGATGCGGTACTGATGGTTGAATCTGAAGCTGATCAGTTATCTGAACAGGTTATGTTAGATGCGGTTATGTATGGCCATGAGCAATTACAGACTGTCATTGCTGCCATCAGTGAGCTCGCCCAGGAAGTGGCTACACCGGCCTGGGACTGGACAGCTGCGCCAGCTAATACTGCTTTAGAAGCTGCGATTGCAGATTTTGCAACAGCTGATCTGACAAAAGCTTATCAAATTGCTGAAAAACTGGATCGTTATGCTGCTGTTGGCATCGTGCGTGATGCAACGGTTGAAAAATTAGCATCTGATGACTGGTCGGCTGATGAAATCAGCACTGTATTCCATGAGTTAGAAGGTAAAATCGTACGTAGCCGCATTATTGCAGGTGAAAAACGTATCGATGGTCGTAATACTGATGACGTTCGTAAAATTACCGTTCGTACGGGTGTTTTACCACGCACACACGGTTCGGCATTGTTTACACGTGGTGAAACTCAGGCATTAGTTGTAACGACATTAGGCACCGATCGTGATGCACAGATTATTGATGCACTTGAGGGTTCGCGTCGCGATCCGTTTATGCTGCATTATAATTTCCCTCCCTTCTCTGTAGGTGAAGCGGGTCGTGTTGGTAACCCGGGTCGTCGTGAGATAGGTCATGGTCGCCTGGCCAAGCGCGGCATCATGGCATGTATGCCAAGCGAAGAAGAATACCCGTATGTTATTCGTGTGGTTTCAGAGATCACTGAGTCGAATGGTTCCAGTTCAATGGCTTCTGTTTGCGGTACTTCTCTTGCCTTAATGGATGCAGGTGTTCCATTGAAGGCACCTGTTGCCGGTATTGCAATGGGTCTGATTAAAGAAGGCGATAAATTCGCGGTTCTTACTGATATTCTTGGTGATGAAGACCACCTCGGTGATATGGACTTTAAAGTAGCGGGTACTGTAAACGGTGTTAATGCTTTACAGATGGATATCAAGATTCAGGGCATCACTCGCGAAATAATGGATCAGGCTTTACAGCAGGCACAAACAGCACGTTTGTCTATTCTGGATGATATGAATAAAGTCATTTCAGAAGCACGTACAGATATGTCTGAATATGCGCCTCGTTATGTAACAATCAAGATCAATCCAGACAAGATACGTGATGTTATCGGTAAAGGTGGTTCTGTTATTCGTTCTATTACGGAAGAAACGGGCGCCAGCATTGATATCGATGATGAAGGTAATATAAAAATTGCCTCAGCTGATCTGGCTGCTGCTGAAGAAGCTAAAATTCGTATCGAACAGATTACTTCTGATGCTGAAGTGGGTAAAGTCTATAACGGCACCGTTAAGAAGATCATGGACTTTGGTGCGTTTGTTGAAATATTACCGGGTAAAGATGGTCTGGTGCATATTTCTCAAATCAGTGAGGAGCGTGTTGAAGCTGTTACCGATAAGCTCAAAGAAGGCGAAACCGTTGAAGTTAAAGTGCTTGAGATTGATAAGCAAGGGCGTATTCGCCTGAGCATGAAAGCGGTAAACGAGACGGCAGAAGCTTAAATCAGCTTTTTTGTGGTTTTAAAAAAAGGAGGCCTCAGGCCTCCTTTTTTTTTGCCGGGACGTGAGACTGACTAGAGCTCATGGCTTTCTTTTTGTCTGGTAGGGATGTCATATTTCTCAAGTAATGTATACAGGGTAGGGCGTGTTACACCCAGTAATCTGGATGACTGGGCGATTTTGCCGTGACAATGGCTGAGCGCTCGTAAGATCGCAAGCCTTTCGGCATTTGCACGAACTTCACGTAAATTAAACGGCATCGAATCCTGATTGTTATCTGTATCAAGATCGAGGTCTTCTGCGGTTATATATTGCCCATTTGCCATGATCACCGCGCGTTTGATTTTATTGACCAACTCCCTGACATTGCCTGGCCATGGGTGCTGCTCAATGGCTTTTAAAGCATCATCATTAAAACGTTTTTTAGTTGTTCCCTGATCATTTGCGATTGATTCGAGCAAGGCGTTGGCAATGATGACCGTGTCACCCTGTCGCTCTTGCAGCGAAGGTACGTCAATAATAATTTCACTGAGTCGGTAGAATAAATCTTCTCTAAAATCGCCTTCACTGATTAATTTACGTAAATCCTGATGGGTGGCACAAACTACTCTGACGTTTACCGGGATTTCCTGAGTGCCGCCGACTCGCTCGATGCTCCTCTCCTGAAGAAAGCGCAGCAGCTTTGCCTGTAACGGAGGCGGCATATCACCAATCTCGTCAAGAAATAATGTACCACTATCAGTTATTTCAATTTTTCCTTTCTTTTGGGTATGAGCACCGGTAAATGCTCCTTTCTCATGGCCAAAGAGTTCACTTTCCAGCAGGTTTTCGGGGATGGCTGCACAGTTTATTGCAGAGAAGGGTGCATCTGAGCGATTGCTTGCGCTGTGTAAGGCTTTGGCTATTAATTCTTTACCCGTGCCGGTTTTACCTAGTATTAATGTTGTAATGTCAGATGGTGCGACTTTTTCAATCATTTGAATGATATGAAGCATTTCCGGACTAGATGTGATGATGCCGTAATTGTTATTATGGGCCTGGTTTTTCTCGAATTCGCGGGTTTTTTGCTCAAGTGCTGCTAGTTTAAATGCGCGTTCTACAACAAAGCTTAATGTTTCTGCTTCAACGGGTTTTTGATAAAAATCGTAAGCACCCATGCCGATTGCCTTGACGGCATTTTCTTTTTCCTCACGCCCTGTAATGATGATGACTTTAGTATTCGGTGATAGTTTTATGATTTCTTCAAGTAATTTGAAGCCCTCACTTGATCCGCCGGGATCAGGTGGCAGACCAAGGTCAAGCGTAACAACGGCCGGCTCAAACCTCCTGAGCGCAGTGAGTGCTGATTTATTGTCATCAGCTATAATGATTTCAATGTCCTTGTCAAAACACCATTTCATCTGACTTTGCAGACCCGGGTCATCTTCAATAACTAAGAGCGATCGTTTGTTTTCTTTCACCGTTTATTCCTGTGTGTATATAGGTAATGTGATGGTAAATGCCGTGCCTTTGTTTAATTTGCTGTCAACACTTATGTCACCGTTTGCGGCGCGAATATATTGGCGGCACTGATAGACGCCGATTCCCATGCCTGATAATCCTTTGGTGCTGCTAAATGGTTTGAAAAGATTGTTTTTTATAAATTCAGTATCCATACCTATTCCATTGTCACTTATTTTTATTATCGCTGTATGCTCTATCGTTGACAGGGATATCTTAATATATCCGTCATCAGATGTCGCTTCTTGAGCGTTTTTAATTATGTGTGTGATTGCAGAATGAATGTGATCATAGGAGGCAAGAATATGGATATCGCTTTGATGCCCGGTGAGCTGAGGCACCGGTTTGTTGTTGTGATGCTGGTAGACGACATCAGCAAGCAGTTGAGAGAGGTTTATCTTAGACTGCTCGGCTAGCTGCGTTTCGCGTTTTAGTTGCTTAAGTAAGCCCTGCATTTTGTAGACGCTGTGTTCAGTGGTTTTTATCATGTCATCGATAAAAGCCGGGTTTGTTCGGTGTTGCTCTGCATTATTTACCATTAGGGAAAGTTGTGATACCACGGTTTTGATGTCGTGAATCACAAAAGCGGACATCTGGTTGTAAGCATCAAACTGTCTTGATTTTGCAAGGGCTTCGCTGTCGAGCATCTGCGCTAATGCGCTGGCCGCCTGGTGGCCGGAAATCTTCAGAATATCATAATCTTCCCAGTTGAGTTCGAAGCTTGCATGTGAATGTTGCAAGACAATAAAACCAACAAGCGTTGTCTGTATGTTTAAAGGAATAATTAGCCAGGCATTGGGTAATGAGAGGATGGTATTGGGCAGTGTAAGATCCGGGTAATTTTTCTGATCTTCTTTATATTCATCTATATCAATAATCCAGTTTTTATCTTTCATATAGATGATGAAGTCCTGTTCATCGATATTAGGCTGCAAGTAATCCCAGTTAGCATTTAAGTCATCAGTATAAACATAGATGTTGTCTTCATTTCTTATCCATATGCCGCCACCGCTACTGTTAACTAATAAACTGATTTGTGTGAGTGCACGGTGAGCTAAATTTTCATCCTGATTCTGAATGAACAGGGCCTTAGTCATAGAAACCCATTCATGTCTGTAGTCATAGTGGTAACGGAAGAAATGTCGGCTTATATATACGACCAGTTTGGCGCGCATCTGTCGCGACATAATCAGAATAAAAAAAGCCAAAATAGCAGCAATAAAGAAAATAGTCTGTAATAAATTACCCCATTCACCGCCAGTGGCTTTGATGTAGTAGCCTGCTGTCGCCATTAAAATAAGATAAACACCGGAGATGGCTAAGGTGCCTGTGTGGAATACAACCCGGCGAGAAATAGCCAGTTTCAAACGCCAAACCGGGTTTCTTGAAATGGTAATAAAAAGTAACGGTACGAGAAAAATCTGAATAAAGCCACGGGCAGTGAGCAGAGACTCTTCTATGTGATTTAATAATAAAGCATCACTGAACATGAAAAAATCATAAGCAAACATGCCGCCAATAGCCAGACACAGGAACTTGATATTCCAGAGGTGATCTTTATGCGTATTGCGCATGACCTGCTCAACCAGGGCCAGACCTAAAATAGAAAGAACTGTTAAGCAGATTAAATAAAATTTCGCACCATAGATAAAGCTGAATTGATTTATTGTTAATAAAGGTCGTGTCATGGTCACAGATAACAAAACTGCATTGATTGTGAATGCTGTAATTGTCAGTGAAAGCAGTATTTTGTTTCGAATCAGTTTCTGGTGGCTGGCCGTGTAGAGTACCGAGAGTAGAACAGCTATCCATGCCGCATATTTTATAATTTCGAGTGACTGATAAACCGCGACATCGAATAAGTCTAGTTGCAGCTGTGTGGCAAGAATTAAAAACCAGATACAGGTAATGAAGGCAGAAAACGCTATGAGCTTGTTTGAAATGCCGGTTTTTAAATTTGGAAGAGAGCGTATGAGAAGCGCAAAGTAGAGAAATGCCGCAGAATAGTAACTGATTAAACTGACGCTATAGTCCATGTGAAGATCAATTTATTTATATTAACAGCAGTATTGTAACAAAAAAAATAGGCCATAACGGCAGTATTTGGCTAATTTATAGCTTTACAGTTATTTGTGGAGGAATGATGCATTTTTATCTATTCCTGATAGCGCTGACGTATCCTGTCAGGTGTAAAATTAGCTGACAAAATGTCAGTTTTAATGCCGTTGGCTGGCGTTGTTGAATCATTATATTCGCCCTGCTATTTTAAGCTGTCGGCTTCTTTAGTTCTTCCCGCTTGTGTCAGGGCAATAATGAGGTGTTGTTTAATGTCCTGACTTGAGCTGTCATTATAAGCCTGCTGTAGCAATGGAATTGCCTTTGTCGTGTCTTTGTGTTGCTGGAGATATATCCAGCCGAGAGTGTCTTTAACAGCTGGGCTGTGAGGAGCTAGATCATGTGCTCTTTTTGCAGTCTCAAGCGCCCGCTGGTCATTTGTTTGAAGATATATCTCTGCCATGTTGTTGAGCAACACCGCATTGTCAGGAGAAAGCCTGAGCTGAGCTTCAAGTACCTGTTTGGCTAAATTGTATTGCTCAGACTGGTGCAGGCTGGCAGCATAAGCAACCTGGACTTTAAGGTTTGATGGATTTTCTTTGGATAATTCATGCCATGCTCTAAACGCAAGTTTGTCCTGCTTATTAATCAAGAATATAGTTTTGTATTTCTCGGCGAGTTGTATGCTCTTTTTGATTTTCCAGGCTCTATCGAGAGCTTTTAATGCCGATTCTGTGTCATTGAGTTTAAGGTGTAGCTCTGTCTCCATTATATCTGCCAGCGGCGAATCGGGCAGTTGATCTTTTACAAAAGTAATGGATTGCATAGCCAGAGGCTTGTTGCTGTTCTGGATAGCCGATTTAACCAGTAAAATGTGGGCATCAAGGTAAGTGTTATTAATCAATAAGGCCTTTTTAGCATGCTCAGTCGCCAGCCCAGAATTATTGTTTTGCAGGTAATATTTACCGAGCTCAGTGAAGCCGATCGCATTATCAGGAAGAATTGAAGCCAGCAAAAGATAAGTGTCAATAGCCTGCTGTTTATTGTTTTGTAAATGCAATGCTTTGGCTTTTAAGATGTAAGCTTTGCTATTCCTCGGATCTAGTTTAGTGATTTGGTCAAAAATCTGTAACGTTTTATCTGCTGATTTTGTCAGCAGATAATACTGGGCTAAAACTAAGCGAGTGTTGATCGTTGTAGGGTTTTTTGTGATGACCAGGCTGAGAATTTTTTCCATCTTGTGGAAAGAGTTGGTTTTTTTAGCAAGTTCAAACAACATGGATAATGACGCATTATGTTCAGGGTGCTGATTAAGTACCAGATAAAGTCTTTCGTAGGCCTTGTCGGTATTGTTCTCGTTGATGTCAAACTGTACCAGAGCTGTATTGGCGTTAAGGTTAAGCGGATCGATTGACAGGGCTTTTAGAAAAAGTTTTTTTGCGTCCGAGTGATTGTTACTTTTAAGTGAGATAGAAGCTGAAGTGTTTAAAGCTAACACGTTGCCTGGAGTTTTTTTGATCCAGTTGGTAGCCATCGTTTTTGCTTGTTTAATTTGGTTATTGGCCAGGTACGTTTCTATCAGTACAAGTTTTGCCTGCACAGAGTCAGGCTTGAGCTTCAATGCTATTTTGGCGTACTTTTGCGCGTTTTTGATATCCTTATCTTTAAGGTAGACGCTAGAAATATTTGAATAGTAAATCGCATTGTTATCAGACAGCCCGATTGCGGTGTTTAATGCTATGATGCTCTGTTTCAGGTTTTTGTTTATGAAATATGCATAACCTGAGAGCGCATGTAAGTCGGCGTCATTGCCATGAGTTTTTAAGCTTTCAGATGCAATCTGTATAGCGGCGTCCGCGTTGTTAAGTTTGATCTTTGTTAAAATTAACAGCTTTTTACTGCGTAAAGCGCTGTTGTGTTCATTGGCAAATTTGGATAAATATTCATCGGCCTGTGAATAATCGCCTTTGTTAAAGTTGATGATACCAAGCATAACGCCACTGGGTGTGTGACTGGGGGCCTGCCGTAAAACATCTTCAAATGCTTTCTCGGCTTCCAGAATGTTGTCTTTGTTAGATATAAGGCTGAATGCTTTTTTGTAGGCGGCCTGCAGTTTACCGGGCCTGGATTGGCTAAGGTAGTTGCTGAAACGGAAGGATTCTTCTATCTTCCCCTGGGCCAGCAGGACCTTTGAAAGCAGCTCTATAGCAATGTATTTGTCACTGGTTAACGTGTCGTATTGTTCTAGCTCAACCATTGCTTTTGAAAGCGAGGCTTCAGCATCACGGTATTGTTTTTTATAGATATAGACCTGGGCTTGCCAGATTAAGGCGTCTATATTATTGGGGTTATATGTAACGGCTTGTTGTGTCAGCTTGTCAGCTTCTTCAGCTTGTTTCAGAAGCGTTGATGATTTTGCGGCGCCGATCAATGAAATAACATTTTTTTTGTCGAGTTTTAGTGATTTGTTATACCATTTTTTTGCTTCAGTGAAGTCTTTTAAGGCAAACAGTATATCGGCTTTCGTATTGTTATAGTTTGCAATGTTTTGTATGGAGCTGGTATTAATCGCATCGATTGTTTTTCTGGCCGATGCGATATCGTTCTCAAGTAGTTGGTTTTTTGCAAGCATTGTCTTCAGGTCTTCGTTGCCTTTGTCCAGACTTATGGCACGTAAGATGGTTTTTTTTGCAGAGGCATAGTCATTGAGTTTGATGAGTGTCTTTGTCATCGTGGTCAGTGTTTCAATGTTATCAGGTTCAATCTGTAAGGCATTTCTGGCCTCGATCACGCTTGCTTTGAAAGCGCCCTTGTTGAAATACAGTCGAGCGAGGTCAAGGTGGTCGTTAGCGCTTACTTGCGGTTTGTTCTCATCACAAGCAGACAGCAATAAAACTATGAGAAATAATAATTTTATACTTAAGGTGTTTTTTATGTTCATTTTAATGCCTGTTTTACATCGATAATGTGTCGGTAATATTGCTGTGATGTTTTTCTAAAAAAAGTTTCAGTTCGCTCCGCTCTCTGTTGCACTGGTTGAAACATTCTGTGCTAACAGCAATTAATGAAGATGTTGCCTTTCCTGTTATGAGTTCTTGTGCATGTAAAATTTTACTTTCAATGGGGCTGGTGGTGCTTTTATTGTTGACATAGTACCAGTACCAAACAAGGCGGCTTTGTATGCCCGGAATCGTGACTATATTTTCAATGATTTTATGGTCTTTGAATAGAAAAACTTTCTCTGAACTAATGTATTCGTCTTTTGTTATTATATTGTTCTCATTGATAAGTTCGCTGTCTGCAGACTCTTTGCCATAATAATAAAGATGCAAGGCGATTTCGGGGTGTGAGTCACTGCCGATGTATATCGTATTGCTACTTATACCGGCATTCTTATATCCTGGCGCCCATTTATTGTAATGAATGGGGCCCAGCCAGGGGGATACGGCAGAAGGAGCAGTAATGTGGCCGACAGTTTTAATGTTTTTTGTGGCTAAATAGCTGGAGAAAAATGTCGGGCTAATCATAAATGCCAGTGGCAGTGTGATGTAAAACGCATAATATAAAGTGCTATATTGCTTTGCGGCTTCAGGGCTGATGTTTGCTTCGGTTTCTGTTGTATTTGTTTCAAAAGCGGATAATTTATGCGCTATAAAATAAAAAGGTATTAAACTGATGCCGTATAATACCCAGCCAAAGGTATGATGTTTTGTCACCAGTGGGCTTTGCATTTCACTGAAGTGGCCAATCAGAATAATAATGTATATTCGAATCCAGTTCAGTATGACGGGGAAGACAAACGATAAAACTAAAAGAATCAGCGCAGGCTTTAGGCTTTTGTAATTCATTAAAGAAAATAAACTACCCAAAGCCAGCGACACCACCAGGTATCTTATGCCACTGCAACCATCTTCAATTTCAAATGTGCCCGCGGGTATAGTGACACTGGTGTTTTCGATATAGGTAGGAAAGCCGGCTAAAGAAAGCGCGTGTTGGTTGAAAAACACAGCCATGTCTTGCAGTGTCGGTATCAGGATGTTCCAAATGGGTACCGCCAGCAGCAAATACAGCAATGCCGTGGCTATTAAAAGAGAAGACTTATAACCTATGATGCTGGTATAGGTGAAAATAAAAACAAGCGGTAACAGGCTTAATTCGATCGTTTTGGTTTCTGTAATTGTTGCAAAAAGCCAGAGCAATAAAGTAAAAACTAAGGGTATTAACAATAAAGGAGAGGGTTTGAGCGGCGTGTTGATTAACAATTTATTTTTACTGATGATTAAATAAAGAGTGACCAGCGGGATTAAATAGCCATGGGAATAGGTTGAGCTGCTGTTCCAGAGATCGACCAGTTCAATAATGCTCTTCCAGTAAAACGCAAGGAAAAGTAAAAATATACCTGCCCCGATTTGAATCGGGGGTGCAGGTATCGTTACTTGAAAGTCCTTTTTCATATTGTTAATCATCTGTTTTTAGGCTTTACCCTGAAGTTGATCAAGGATTGATTCGTTTTCCAGCGTGGAAGTGTCGGAAGTGATCTCTTCACCGTTTGCGATTGTGCGTAGCAGACGGCGCATGATTTTTCCAGAACGTGTTTTAGGCAGGTTATCCGAGTACCTGATTTCATCTGGCTTGGCAATCGCACCTATCTGCTCACCCACCCAGTTGCGCAATGTTTTTGTCAGCTCTTCATCCACTCCGCCAGCCGGGCGCTCGCCTTTGAGCACAACATAGGCAAAGATGGACTCACCTTTGACCTCATGTGGCTTACCGACAACAGCGGCTTCGGCGACCAGTTCATGCGCAGCCAATGCCGATTCAATTTCCATGGTGCCGAGGCGGTGGCCTGAAACGTTTAACACATCATCAATTCGGCCCATAATCCAGAAGTAGCCATCCGCGTCTTTACGGGCGCTGTCACCGGCAAGATAGAAACGGCCATCGAACTTGGGGTAATACGTATCTTTATACCGCTGATCATCACCCCAGATCGTTCTCAGCATTGAGGGGAAGGGTTTTCTGATCACCAGGTAACCGCCTCGATTGGCTTCTGTGATGCTGTTGCCGTCATCATCAACCACGTCAGCAATGATACCGGGTAAAGCTTTGGTGCAAGAGCCTGGTTTGGTGGCAATGACGCCCGGAATTGGCGCTATCATGTTGCTGCCGGTTTCAGTTTGCCACCAGGTATCAACAATCGGGCATTTTTCTTTACCAATGACTTTGTGGTACCAGATCCAGGCTTCCGGGTTTATTGGCTCACCGACGGTGCCCAGTAAGCGCAATGATGACAAATCATAGGCATTTGGGTAGCTGTCGCCGAGTTTCATGAGGGCGCGGATGGCAGTCGGGGCAGTATAAAATACCGTCACCTTATGATCTTCGATCATTTTCCAGAAACGCCCGGCATCGGGTACAGTAGGAGCGCCTTCGTAGATCACGATGGTGCTACCAACTGCTAAGGGCCCGTAGGCGACATAAGTGTGGCCGGTGATCCAGCCAACATCGGCGGTGCACCAGAAAACATCATCATCTTTTAAATCAAATACCCAGCTATTGGTCATAGCGGCACCTAAAAGATAACCGGCACTGGAGTGCTGGATGCCTTTGGGTTTGCCGGTGGAGCCGGATGTATAAAGCAAGAAGAGAGGGTGTTCGGCATTAACCCATTCAGGCTCACAGTCATCGCTTTGGTTTGCAACAGCATCATGCCACCAGCTATCACGACCGGCCTGCATGGGAATATCATGTTGGGTGCGCTGGTAAACAATCACATTCTCGATGCTCGGGCAGCCACCTGCCAGTGCCTTGTCAGCGGCTGACTTTAATTCAACAATTTTACCCCCACGCTGGCCGCCATCTGCGGTGATAAGCATTTTTGCGCCGGCATCATTGATACGATCACGCAGTGAGTCAGCTGAGAAGCCGCCAAAAACGACAGAATGAATGGCACCGATACGAGCACAGGCTTGCATCGCGATCACCGCCTCAGGCGTCATTGGCATATAGATAACGACACGATCACCCGACTTAATGCCTTTGGCTTTAAGTGCGTTAGCAAAAGAGGAAACACGCTGGTGCAAGTCTTTATAGGTGATGAAGCTAGTGTCGCCCTGTTCGCCTTCAAAAATAATGGCGTTCTTGTCTGCTTTGTCGGCCAGATGACGGTCTATGCAGTTATAGGAGACGTTAATTTCACCGTCATTGAACCAGCTGTAAAGAGGGGCGTTTGATTCGTCTAACACATTGGAAAAAGGTTTGTGCCAGTCGAGCATTTCATTGGCTTGCTGGGCCCAAAAACCGGTGTAATCTGTTTCGGCATGATGGTGAAGTGCTGCTAGCTTTTCAGCATTAATACGTGCATTCTTAGCAAATTCATCATTAGGTGGAAATTGACGATTTTCGATTAAAACCGATTCAATATTGTTTGAGCTCATTTAACGAAGTCCTCTTAGAACAGCATGGATTAATAGGCTATAAGCATACTGCGTCATGCTGATAGCATCAATGGTTGGTTATAATTCATAATTCATAATTATAACGTACCGCCCAATGATAGATCCAGAGCAAATACTTTTTCGCGTTGCCGAGAAATGCGCTTAATATCCCAGTTTTGTATGGCCCATTGCCAGAATTCGCTTTGTGAGCTGTGAGCCAGATCCTCTGGCGGAGACTGGTCTAAAAATAACAGTGCCTGATGCAAGGTTTCAACGGCGTCATGCTCATGCAGGGAAAGATCCTGATGAGACTTGCTAAGCTTCTGACCATGCGCGTGCATCGCCACGGGAATGTGGCCGTAGTGAGGTGTCGAGAACTCAAGCTGCTGTTGCAGATAAATTTGTATCGGTGTCGATGGCAGTAAATCAGCACCTCTAATGATATCGGTAATACCCTGGCTGTGATCGTCGGCTACCACGGCCAGTTGATAGGCAAAAAACTGGTCTCGTCGTTTTATAACAAAGTCACCGCAGTTATCCGCCAAATTGACGCATAAGGCTCCCTGAATCTGATCGTTAATGTTCACGGTGTCTGAAGAGACCTGGCATCTGAGGGCGTAAGGGCTAGTTAGAGAGCGCTTTTTATCACGGCAATAGCCAGGGTAAATACCCGCTTTAGTGGCACTTTGTTTTAACTTGCTACGGCTGCAATCGCAGGCGTATACCAGGCCTTTGCTGATTAATGTGTGTAGATAATATTCATACAGCTCGGTTTGCTGGCTTTGGTAGATGACCGTATCGTCCCATTCAAATCCAAGGCTGTCGAGAGTAGAGAGTATATGTTCAGCAGAGCCGGGTATTTCCCGGGTTTTATCGACATCTTCAATTCTTATCAGCCACTGGCCCTGTTGAGACTTTGCCTGCAGGTAACTGCTTACAGCAGCGATGAGTGAGCCGAAATGTAATGCGCCGGTAGGTGAGGGAGCGAAGCGGCCCTTGTAAACTGATTTAGTTGTGTTCATGGCATAAAAAAAGCCGAAAGATCGGCTTTTTTGATATCAGCGAAGCATTGCCGTTAACCTTTGAGTTGCTTTTCGCGAATTTCATCGAGGCTCTTGCAATCGATGCACTGAGTGGCGGTAGGTCGGGCTTCAAGCCGGCGTATGCCAATCTCGACACCACAGGTTTCACAGTAGCCATAATCACCGCTACTGATTTCTTCCAGTGTCTTGTCAATTTTCTTGATCAGCTTGCGTTCACGGTCTCTTGTTCTCAGTTCCAGACTGAACTCTTCTTCCTGAGAAGCGCGATCAGCAGGGTCCGGGAAATTAGCGGCATCATCTTTCATGTGGTCAACAGTGCGGTCAACCTCATGCATTAATTCATCCTTCCAGGCATTAAGAATCATCGTGAAATGCTCAACCTGATTATCATTCATGTATTCCTCGCCCTTCTTTTCCTTATAAGGCTCGATAGAATTGAGGCGATACGACGAATTGTCAGCCATTGGGGGTACTCCGTGCTAGCTATGTCAATAATGAAGCGCGTGTTTTTAACAAATTTTCGCGCTTTGTGCAAGTTTTTTTATTATATTCAGTCATAAAGGTAACATGTTTTTGGCTATAAAACCGCTTAAAATTATCATGAATTATCGGTTTTGGGTTCAGCAAGTAATTCAATTACCTTTGATCGCACAGAGCCTGAATGTAAGCGGATTTTAAGAATATCATCAATATTTAGTTGCCGGCTTGAAGTAATGTTGTCGGTCGAGTGTTCTTTGTTGACGATAGCATAGCCGCGGCCTAAGGTTTGTAATGGACTGAGCGCATTTAAAGTGCGGGCATGGGAAGCCAGCTGTTGTTGCCGGCTTTGATGCAGATCGAAAGCGCTTTGTTTCAGCCGCCTTATGAGCCGGTCTAACTGCTGCTGCCGGCTTAACCTTAGTCGCTGCGGTGAGTGTTGCTGTAATTGAAAGAGCCTGAATGCTAGCGCTGATTTTTTAACAAAGATCTGGTTTTTCCAGTGGCTCAGCAGGCGTTTGCTCAGATTGCGTCGTTGACTTTCAAACTGGGCCAGCTGGTTTTGTGGGTGTTGTTGTTTAAGGCGGGTATGAAGCCAGTTTAATGTCTGTTTATGTTGAGCCAGTTGCTCGGTCATTAATTGTTGCAGACGAAGGCTGTAATAGTCATAACTTTGCAGATAGCTAAACTGATCCGGCGCAACCAGTTCAGCTGCAGCGCTGGGGGTCGCGGCCCTAACGTCAGCGGCAAAATCAGCAATAGTGATATCAACTTCGTGTCCCACGCCGCTGACTATCGGTATGCGGCAGTCAAATATTGCCCGGCTGACAACTTCTTCATTAAAGGCCCATAAGTCCTCCAGTGAGCCACCGCCACGTACCAGCAATAAAACATCGCACTGATCATGCCGCTCAGCCTTGCGAATCATTTCAGCGATCAGTGCTGCGGCACGGTCTCCCTGCACAGGCACCGGATAGAGGGTCACAGGAATAGCCGGGAAACGCCTTTTTAATACACTCAAAACATCACGAATAGCGGCCCCAGTGGGTGAGGTAATGACGCCAATATGATGGGGTAATGCGGGTAACTCTTGTTTATGCTCGCTGTCAAACAGGCCTTCTGCAGCGAGTTTTTTCTTCAAACGTTCAAATTGTTGTTGTAGCTGGCCATCTCCGGCCTCTTCAAGTCGCTCAACAATGAGCTGAAACTCACCGCGTGCTTCATAAAAACCAATCTTGACCTTGGCTAATACCTGGCTGCCATTTTCTGGTTTGAAATCCAGCAGCATATTGCGGTTACGAAACATAACTGAACGAACCTGGCAGTTTGAATCTTTAAGGCTGAAATACATATGACCGGAAGCGGGTTTGGCAAAATTTGAAATTTCACCTTCAACCCATAATGGCGGTAAATTGTTCTCCAGCAGTTCTTTAACCATGGTATTGAGCTGGCTAATGCTCAGAGGCGTGCGGTCTTCGGTTATCAGTGACATGAGTAGGGTTTAAACAGAATTGGACTTGAGGCTTAGTATATAGCGGATGGCATAAAAAAAGCCGGGCAAGCCCGGCTTTTTTTTAGAAAATTACGGTCTCAATTAATGAGGGCCAGCATTTTTCTGAGTGGCAGCGACTTGCAAGCCGAGTTCGGCATGTTTAGCTGCTTTGTTCAGCAGTTTGATCGCGACTTCATAATCGCCGTCTTTTGCTGCAGCAGATGCTTTACCAAATAAGGTTTTGGCATGCTTTTTAGCATTTTTCTCTTTCTTAGCACTAGGCCAGCGAATGTCACGCCATTCTGCGCCTGCTTTTTTTGCTTTATCTACAAGGGCAGTAGTATCTGCCAGTGCCATTTTGTAGCCATCTTCATCAGCATTATATTTGCCAACTTTTGCGACTGTGCAGCCGCTAAGGCCTACTAGGCCTGCTAAGATGATACCAGCTAACGTAGCTTTCTGAATCATTTGAACTCCTCACATACTGGTTTTTGTAATAATTCGGCATTATTAGAACTTAATAAGTTATTAATTAACCTTGCCTTTCTTAAACGCCGTTTTTTATATTCTTAAAATATTCGGCTACATGATTCTAACGAACTTGACTGGAAAGTAAAATCATTTTTTATCGTTTACCTTTCATCAGCTTAATTCTATAATTAAAGGATTTTATAATATACCCGGGATAGCCATGCGAATTGTTCAGGAAGCTCTTACCTTTGACGATGTTTTATTGATTCCAGCCCACTCAACAGTCGTACCTAAAGAAGTCGATTTGGGTACTCAGCTGACGAAGAAGATTAGAATGAACATCCCCCTGCTATCTGCTGCCATGGATACGGTAACCGAATCCAGACTGGCCATAGCACTGGCTCAGGAAGGTGGCGTCGGCATTATCCATAAAAATATGACTCCGGCTCAGCAGGCAGCGGAAGTTCGTCACGTCAAGAAATACGAAAGCGGGGTCATTGTCGAGCCTATCACGATTGATTCAACGGCTTCCATTCGTGATGTGCTGGCAATCACTCAGGAATACAAAATTTCAGGTGTGCCCGTAGTTGATGGCGAAGAACTGGTTGGTATCGTCACCAGTCGAGATATGCGTTTTGAAACCCAGCTGGATAATGATGTTTCATCGATCATGACACCAAAAGATAAACTGGTGACGGTTTCTGAAGGTGCCAGCCGTGAAGAGGTGGCCGCGCTATTGCACAAACATCGCATTGAAAAAGTCCTGGTAGTGAATGATCAGTTTGCATTGCGTGGCATGATTACGGTTAAGGATATTCAAAAATCCGATGATTTTCCCAATGCCTGTAAAGATGATCAGGGGCGTTTACGGGTCGGTGCCGCTGTGGGTACAGGTGCGGATACTGAAGAACGTGTTGCTGCGCTGGTAGCTGAAAGCGTTGACGTGATTGTGGTTGATACAGCGCATGGTCATTCACAGGGCGTTATTGATCGCGTCAAATGGGTTAAAGAAAATTTCCCACAGGTAGAGGTGATTGGCGGCAATATCGCGACTGGCCAGGCGGCATTAGATCTGGTTGCAGCAGGGGCTGATGCGGTCAAAGTAGGTATTGGCCCTGGCTCGATTTGTACTACTCGAATTATAGCCGGTGTCGGTGTGCCACAAATTTCAGCGATTGATAACGTCGCTCAGGCACTGGAGGGCACTGGTGTGCCATTAATAGCAGATGGTGGTGTGCGTTTTTCTGGTGATATGGCCAAGGCACTGGCTTCAGGTGCTTACAGTATTATGGTTGGCAGCATGTTTGCCGGTACAGAAGAAGCTCCCGGTGAAATCGAGCTGTTTCAGGGGCGTTCATATAAATCATATCGCGGCATGGGCTCATTAGGAGCAATGGCTCAGGGTTCGAGTGATCGTTATTTTCAGGACAACAAAGATGGCGAAGAAAAATTAGTGCCCGAAGGCATTGAGGGCCGGGTGGCTTACAAAGGCCTGATGGTCAATATCGTGCATCAGTTAATGGGCGGAGTGCGCTCGAGCATGGGTTATGTTGGTTGTAAAGACATAACAGAAATGCGCAGCAAACCTGAATTCGTTAAAGTCTCTTCGGCAGGTATGCGTGAGTCACATGTACATGATGTGACGATCACCAAAGAAGCGCCAAACTACCGTATCGAATCATAAAAAATTGCAGCTTGTAAGCGCAGCCTTCGGGCTGCGTTTTTAATTCTCTCTCTTAATTTATAGTTAATCGGGCAATCCATGACATCAGAAAACTCTCTGGCAAATATCCACAGCGATCGAATACTAATCCTTGATTTTGGTTCTCAGTACACCCAGCTTATCGCCCGTCGAATTCGAGAGGCCGGTGTTTATTGTGAGCTCTATGCCTGGGATATTAATGCTGAGGATGTTAAAAACTTTAAGCCAAGTGGCATTATTTTATCAGGTGGTCCGGAAAGTACGATCGGTGAAGATGCACCCGTGGCACCACAAATCGTGTTTGAGCTGGGTGTGCCAGTCTTGGGTATTTGTTATGGCATGCAAACCATGGCCGCGCAGTTAGGCGGGAAAGTAGAAAATGCCGCTCAGCATGAATACGGCTTTGCCAAAGTGCGCGCGCGAGGTCACACGGCGTTATTAACTGATATTGAAGATGAAGTGACTGCAGAAGGTTATGGTTTGCTGGATGTCTGGATGAGTCATGGTGATCACGTCACCGAAATGCCAGCAGGCTTTAAGCTGATGGCATCAACCGATTCGGCGCCGATTGCCGGGATTGCAAATGAAGAGAAAAGCTTTTATGGCGTGCAGTTTCATCCGGAAGTCACGCATACCTTACAGGGCCAGCGAATTATTGAGCGCTTTGTGCATGGCATCTGTGGCTGCGAGTCTTTGTGGAATGCCAGCAATATTGTTGATGATGCGATTGCGACTGTGCGAAAAAATATCGGCCGTGACGAGGTTGTTCTCGGCTTATCGGGTGGTGTTGATTCATCAGTTGTTGCGGCTTTGTTGCATAAAGCAATTGGTGATCAGCTGACCTGTGTGTTTGTTGATAATGGCTTGCTGCGTCTTAATGAAGGCGACCAGGTGATGGCGACCTTTGCAAAAAATATGGGTGTAAAGGTCATCCGTGTTGATGCTGAGCAGCGTTTCCTTGATGGCTTGAAAGGCGAGAATGAGCCGGAAGCCAAACGCAAAATTATCGGCAATTTGTTTGTTGATATTTTTGAAGAAGAGTCGAAAAAATTAAAAAATGCAAAATGGCTGGCACAGGGCACAATTTACCCGGATGTCATTGAATCGGCAGGCGCAAAAACAGGTAAAGCGCATTTAATTAAATCACATCATAATGTCGGTGGCTTGCCAGACTACATGAAGCTGGAATTGTGTGAGCCATTACGTGAATTATTTAAAGATGAAGTGCGCAAACTGGGTGTTGAGTTAGGTTTGCCGCATGAAATGGTTTATCGCCACCCATTCCCGGGGCCAGGCCTGGGTGTTCGTATTCTGGGTGAGGTTAAAAAAGAGTATGCCGATCTGTTGCGCCTGGCCGATCATATCTTTATCGAAGAATTAATCAAGCATGATTTATACCATGGCGTGTCACAAGCCTTCACCGTCTTCCTGCCGGTAAAATCGGTCGGTGTAACCGGGGATGGCCGCCGTTATCAATACGTTGTTGCAATGCGTGCAGTCGAGACGATTGATTTTATGACCGCACGCTGGGCGCATTTACCATATGACTTCCTTGACCTGGTCTCACGGCGTATCGTCAATGAAATTGACGGTATCTCAAGAGTCGTGTATGACGTCACGGGTAAGCCGCCCGGTACGATTGAATGGGAATAATTGTTTGAAATGTAGTCTAACAATTAATAAAAAGGCTGCGTTAAGTAGCCTTTTTATTTTTCTAAGGTATATTTTTTTATGACTAATGATGAGCGTTGGATGCAGTATGCGCTAAAGCTGGCCGAACATGCCGAGCAACAGGGCGAGGTGCCGGTCGGCGCGGTTATTGTTCAGAATGACTTGGTAATAGCTGAAGGCTGGAATCAGCCTATATCAACACATGATGCCACAGCTCACGCAGAGATAGTCGCCTTAAGAAAAGCCGGTTATACACTCAGTAATTACCGGCTGCCCGATACCACGCTTTATGTAACCCTTGAGCCTTGTGTGATGTGCATCGGTGCATTAGTTCATGCCAGGGTGAGCCGGGTTGTGTACGCGGCTACAGAGCCCAGGACGGGCGCGGTTGAGAGCGCTTTTCAGCTTTGTGAAGATAATCAACACAATCATCGATTAGAAATTACTGGCGGGGTTTTAGCGGATGAGAGCGGTGAAATGTTAAAGCGCTTTTTTAAAAGGCGCCGGGATGATAAAAAGCAGTTAAAAGCCGAAACTCAAAAATCCTAAGCCAGCGTATATATCGACAGGCGTTTGTCTTTTTTTAAGTGTATTCGTGAATAATTTTTTTATAGTTTTGAAAGCGCTGTTGCTTAATCAATCCATCATCAACGGCTTTGTTAATGACGCAGCCAGGTTCGACGTCATGTTTACAGTCTGAAAATTTGCATTGACCAGCCAGATCTCTGATTTCCTTAAAGCCGTATAAAACATCTTCTGCGCTGTTATTCCACAAACCAAAATCCCTGACTCCCGGTGAATCAATAATTTCGCCACCGTTTGGCAGGTGATACAGAATTGAGCTGGTTGTTGTATGGGTGCCTTCACCGCTGGCAGCGGAGACTTCACCGACGCGGATGTTCTGTTCCGGCAGCAGAGTATTGATTAATGAAGACTTGCCGACACCTGAAAGGCCTACCATGATTGAAGTGCGCTCATTCAGTGCCAGATCCAGCGCTTTAATGCTGTTTTTGTCTTTTATACTTGTCGGTAAAACGTTATAGCCAAGTTCGCGGTATTCATTTAATAAGGCTTTTAAATCGGTATTTTCATCAGCGAGATCGGTTTTATTTAAAATGATCAGGCCACTGGCACTGAGGTTTTCGGTTGCTACAAGGTAGCGGTCGATAAGATAGGTATTGGGTGGCGGGCTGACCGACATGACAATAACAACCTGATCGATATTGGCTGCCATGGGTTTTAGCTTGCCACCAAAGCCGGGCTTTTTGAGCAGTGATTCACGTTCTAAAACCGCCGTGACCACGGCATCTTTGTTATCGAGTTTTTGAATCAGGACATTGTCACCACAGACAATTTGCTGAAGGTTTTGACGCGGGCTGCAGCGAATTAATTCCCGGTTCTCAAGTTCTGCAATGATTGTTTTACCAAAGTTTGTAATGACCCTGGCTGGCAGGTTAGGCGTTTCGGTGTTGACATCATCGTATTGCTCGAGTTGCTGTTGCTGGTTTTGTTTGATGCGGCGCTGTTGTTTGTGAGTGAGTCGGCGAGCCATTATTGATCCGTAATCGTATTGATTCTGGCGGCACAGATAAAATCGTTAAGCGATAAACCATTAATACTGTGCGTCGTATAACTGATCAGGCAGTGTTTATAACTGACTTGTATCTCAGGGTGATGGTCTTGCTGATGAGCAATCCAGGCAGCGGCATTAACAAAAGACATGGTTTCGTAAAAATCATTAAAAGACAATGTCCGCTCAATAGAGCGGGCATTGTCTTTGAGTTTCCAGCTACTGTTTAGCTGGTTCAGAAAGTCTGAGATTTCAGTTTCATTTAATCCGGCTTCGTCGGGTCTTATGGCTCTGCAATGGGCCTGAGAAAGAGAGCCCATTAAAACTGGTAATATTTTTTATTCAGAAAGTTAATAACAGCGTCTGTGTCTTCATTAAACCAAGGCGCATTGGTGTTATCCCGGCAGATACGAACCTGTTTGCCGAGAGCGTTAATCGATTTAACAACCCTGTTTTCACGGGTGTAAATGGACGCGGTATGACATTTCAGGCAGTGGTTTTGATGCACGTTTTGACCGTGATTTAGCTGCGCTGATGTCTTTTCAGCGGCGTAATTTGCAGCCGAAAATAACAGCAGGCTTAACATTATTATAGTTTTCATTCTGAGTCCTTTCATTGGTTGGATAAATGCGCAATCCTGACAGGTGCAGGCGGGTGCGAGTCATAAAATGCAGAGTGCAATGGATCGGGAGTTAATGTGTTGGCATTTTCTTTATACAAATTCACCAGTGCGCGTATCAGGTTGCCGGCATCACTTTGTTCTGCGGCAAAGGCATCGGCTTCGAATTCATTTTTACGTGAGAGCAGTGTCATCACAGGGTGCATTAAGAAGGTAAATACAGGCAGTACCATGCTAAATAAAATCAATGCCATATAGGTGGATGAGTTCTGAACCCCTAAGGCGGTAAAAAACCACGGTTGGTTCATTAGCCATGCCAGCAAAGCCAGGCCTAATAACGAAATAGCAAATGACAAGGCAATGCTTTTGACAATGTGCTTGTGCTTGAAATGCCCCAGCTCATGTGCCAGTACCGCTTCGAGCTCATCATCATCGAGTGTCTTGAGCAGCGTATCGTAAAAAACGATTCTCTTATTTCGACCAAAACCAGAAAAATAAGCATTACCATGACTGGAGCGCTTTGAACCATCGATAACAAATATGCCATTGCTCGAAAAGCCGCATTTTTCAAGCAGGCTGGTGATACGCGTTAAGGTTTCGCCTTCTTCCAGCGGAGTAAATTTATTAAAAACAGGCGCGATCCAGATCGGGTATGCCCAAGCAATTAAGAGATTAAAAGCCATCCAGACGAGCCAGGTATATAGCCACCAGAGTTCACCGGCTTGCTCCATTAACCATAAAACGACAAAGATCAGCGGAACGCCCAGCATTAAAGAGAGCGCTGCGCCTTTAAAGAGATCGATGATAAAGGTTTTAAGTGTTGTATTGTTAAAGCCGAACTTCTCTTCAATCACAAAAGTACTGTAAGCAGTAAACGGCAGGTCGAGTAATGAGGAAATGAGCATTAGGGCCAGAATGACGACGATGCCAGTTAATATTGGGCTAAGCCCCAGGCTTTGAATGTTTGAGTCGAGCCATGTCAGGCCGCCACCGAGCGTCCATACAAGTAAAAGGGCGGTGTCGTAAAGTCCCGGCCAGCGGCTGAATTTGTTTTTTGTGGTGGTGTAGTCAGCGGCTTTTTGATGCTCTTCTAATGATATTTTATCCTTAAAAGCTTCAGGGACTTCTGCGCGGTGTGCTTGAATATGGGCTATGTGGCGCTGATTTAGCCAGAACCGTACGAGTACAGATAGTGACAGCATAACAAGAAATAAAACGGTGAAATTGTGCAAAACTGACTCCCGGGAGGAAATATTTATAATAATGAGTTCTATTATCCAGATCTGGACGCTTTACGCTAGCCTAATAAGCCGACTAGAATATTAAACAATTAAAAAGCGGAGTGGAATCGAAGAAATGACCGAACAAAGTCAGACTGATAAGCAAGAAAACCTGATCTGGATTGATTTAGAAATGACCGGTCTAGAGCCTGAAACAGACCGTATTATAGAAATTGCGACAATAGTCACGGATAAACAGCTGAACATACTGGCACAAGGCCCTGAAATGGCGATACACGCCAGTGATGATGTTTTACAGGCAATGGATGAATGGTGTACTCACCAGCATGGCAAGTCCGGTCTGACACAGAGGGTGAAAGACAGCAAGCTATCAGAGCAAGACGCGGCAAAACAAACCATTGAGTTCCTGCAGCAGTATGTTGATGCCGGTGCATCACCTATGTGTGGTAACAGTATCTGTCAGGATCGTCGCTTTATGGCTAAGTGGATGCCGGAATTAGAAGCGTTTTTTCATTATCGTAATCTTGATGTTAGCAGTTTAAAAGAACTGGCCAATCGTTGGGCTCCTGAGTCTCTTAAAGGCTTTGAAAAAAAAGGCTCACATCTGGCAATGGATGATATTAAAGATTCAATCGCTGAATTAGCTTTTTATAGAGAAAAAATACTCAAAATATAGTTTTTTCAATTAACAATTAAAGGCCATGAAAAAGAAAACGGGGCTTAAAAAGGCATAAATTATCGATATTAATCATATATTGATTATTATTTGAACAAATTCTCTGTTTTTTGAAATATATGTACTATTATTAAAATACTCAAATTTGAGTCTCCTTTTATTGTGGTTGATTGAGGCCCACTTCTCACGAAGTGGGCCTTTTTTTATCTTTTATATGCAACTTCAGTACATTTTGATACGTTATTGCCACACTTAATGATTTTACATTGCACTTTATTTTACCGACATCATTAGAATTTTGAATTTATTATTTTTCAATGTATGATGTAGCAAGGAAGTATTAAGAAAATAGTTAAAAAAGACTGTTTTCGAATCAAAAAGTATATAAATGATGCGATCTCCTGAAAAGTGGCTCGTGTTATAAAAACTTAAATGACTTCTTGACATAAAAACAATAAAGATTAGAATATTATAAATTACTTATAGAGGATGGTTAAAAATGTCTATCGATCGTATCGTTTTTGCTTTTGCCGGTTTAGTTATTTTAGTAAGTTTGGCTTTGTCTCAGTACCACAGTGTTAATTGGTTATGGCTGACAGGCTTCGTTGGTCTGAATTTGTTCCAGTCGGCTTTTACTCGTTTTTGCCCGTTAGCCAATATATTAAAAATGTTAGGTAAGAAACCAGGCTGTGCTTTCGAGTAACAATCTCTCGTTTTTATTTGAGCAGGATCTGGGCTACCGGAAATTGCGCACAAAAAAGCCGCTCAATAGCGGCTTTTTTGTGCGTGATCATTAATGCCTTAGGTTTCTATCGGCGTATCTGCCTGATTGCCCCAGTCTGACCAGGAGGATGGGTAGCCTTTGACATTCTGGTAGCCTAATTTTTTAAGCACCAGATAACTCAGCGCTGAACGATGATGGGTGTGGCAGTAACAGATAATTTCTTTATCGGCCGTTAAACCCAGCTCGTTCAAACGAGCTTGAATGACCTCGTCAGGCAACAGTCGCATATTGTGTTCTTTATCCATAGCATCGGTCCATTCGTAATGAATGGCACCTGGAATATGCCCCCCGCGGGCGGCAAAGGCTTTTTCGCCGGTATATTCCTGAAGGCTGCGGGCATCGAGTAAAGCCACGTTTTTATCATCTAAATGTTGCAGGATATAAGCACGGTGCGCCAGGTAGTCTTCAGAGATTTCAGATTTATAATCAGACGCGCTGGCTGTTGTCGGTTCGGTTGTCAGAGCATGACCTTCATTAACCCAGCTGATCAGCCCGCCATCTAATATCGATGCACACTGATGGCCTAGCGAGTGCAGTGTCCAGATAAGGCGTGCTGCCTTGCCACCGCCTTCATCATCATAAGCAATCACATGCGAGTGCTTGGTCAGGCCAATAGAGGATAATGCCTGGTTCAGTTTGTCGATATCCGGTAAACGTCCCATTACCGGTTTTTCACCGCTGATTATTAGCGGGTAATCCAGATAGACGGCGCCTGCAATATGGCCTTTAGCGTATTGCTCGGCTTTGCACATGTCCACTAGCAGAATGTTTTCAGTGTTTAATAGGTGTTCAAGCTGGTCTGGGTCGATGACTAAAGGTAAATCGCTC
The DNA here is from genome assembly GCA_029882395.1 of Gammaproteobacteria bacterium. Taxonomy (GTDB): domain Bacteria; phylum Pseudomonadota; class Gammaproteobacteria; order SZUA-229; family SZUA-229; genus JAUVDT01. The sequence goes on along the minus strand of JAOUKT010000007.1, from coordinate 21,330 downwards.
ATAAATATCCTGTTTAAGTTTCGGAGTTGTGTATCTTGTTTGGATTTAAGACGGTATTTTTCGCCTCGTCACGGGTGCTGGCTTCCGGATAATCCAGCGAATAGTGAAGGCCGCGGCTTTCTTTTCGTGCGATGGCGCTTTGAATAATGAGGTCGGCGACAACAGCGAGGTTACGCAACTCGATCAGATCATTGGTTACTTTAAAATTGCCGTAATATTCATCAATTTCATTCAGCAGCAGGTTAACTCGGCGTTTAGCGCGCGCCAGCCGCTTGTCTGTTCTGACAATGCCGACGTAATCCCACATAAACTGGCGTAATTCATGCCAGTTGTGTGTGACCACGACTTCTTCATCAGAATCGGTGACCTGGCTTTCATCCCAATAGGGAATCGCCGGCAGCGTGGTTTTATCTTTGAGTTGCTGCAGGATATCGTTACAGGCCGACTCGGCAAACACCAGGCATTCCAGCAGAGAGTTACTGGCCATGCGGTTAGCGCCATGCAGCCCTGTGCAAGCGGTTTCACCGATGGCATAAAGGCCTTTGATATTAGTGCTGCCATTCAGATCAGTTTTTACACCGCCACAGGTGTAATGCGCTGCAGGTACCACAGGAATAGGTTCTTTGGTCATGTCATAACCAAATTCCAGACAGCGCTTATGAATAGTCGGAAAATGTGATTTGATAAAAGCGGCCGGCTTATGGCTAATATCTAAGTGGATAAACTCGGTGCCCAGACGTTTCATTTCATGATCGATAGCTCTGGCTACAATATCACGCGGAGCGAGTTCGCCACGCGAATCAAAACGATGCATAAATTGTTCGCCATTGGGCAAAAGCAGTTTGCCGCCTTCACCGCGAACTGCTTCTGTTATCAGAAAGGATTTGGCTTCCGGATGATAGAGGCAGGTTGGGTGAAATTGCATAAATTCCATATTAGCTACCTCGGCGCCTGCTCGCCAGGCAATCGCAATACCGTCGCCGGTAGAACCGTCCGGGTTGCTGGTATAAAGGTAAACTTTGTTAGCCCCGCCTGTGGCCAGCACCACAAAGCGCGATTTGAAGGTGACTACCGCTTCGCTATCCCGGTTAAGAATGTAAGCACCATAAACGCGGTTGTCTTTCTGTTTTAGCTTTTTACCGGTAATGACATCAATCGCAATATGGTTTTCAAACAAAGTGATGTTGTGATGATGCCTGGCGTGATTAACCAGCGTGCCAGATAAAGCCTGTCCGGTGGCATCGGCGGCATGGATAACACGACGGTGGCTGTGGCCGCCTTCGCGGGTTAAATGAAAATCACGTTTGCCGTCTCTGTGCTGATCGGTGGTGAAGGGCACGCCGAGATCAATTAACCATTGAATATTTTCCGGTGCGTGTTCGACGGTAAACTTTACAGCTTCAGGGTCACATAAGCCGACACCGGCATTAAGCGTGTCTTTGATATGGGAGTCAAAACTATCGGTGGGTTTCAATACCGCTGAAATGCCGCCCTGAGCATAGTAGGTGCTGCCTTCTTGCAGTGTGTTTTTGGAAATGACCGCCACCGAGGCGTAATCAGCCAGTCTCAGTGCCAGGCTGAGTCCGGCTGCACCCGAGCCAATGATGAGAACGTCGAATTGTTGATCGATAGAAGAATGTGCGGTCATAGATTAATATAAAATGAATTATTAATGGTTAATAGGGTCTTGTAGTGTGTAAAAATAAAATTAGCCTACAGTTTAAACAACATCACATGATTTGAATATTGTTTCTTTAGTCAATATAGTGAGACTAAGTGTGTATTGCGCGCCGCAGGTTCTGAAATATACTAAGAACTAAAATAAAATAATATTGTCCTAATTAACGAATGGGACATTAATTCGGAGGTTTTGGTCCCATATGGTCGACCATAGTGAAGATCAGGCACTGGTGGAGAGAGTTCAAAAGGGAGATCAGCAAGCATTTAATCTGCTTGTTTTGAAATACCAGTCAAGAATTAATCATCTGGTATCACGCTTTGTTCGCAATGCGGCCGATGTCGAAGATGTAACGCAGGAGGCTTTTATTAAAGCATACAAGGCGTTAAAGAATTTCAGAGGCGATAGTCAGTTCTATACCTGGATGTACAGGATTGCGATCAATACCGCCAAGAATCACCTGGTTTCATCGGGTAGGCGCAGTCCTGCTGGTGGAACGCTGGATGCTCAGGAAGCAGAGCAGTATGAAGGCGCTTATGCTTTACAGGAGTCAGCAACACCTGAAAGGGAAATACAGGCCGAGGAAGTCAAACAGACGGTTAACAAAGCGATTGCTGCGTTGCCGGAAGACCTTCGGGCAGCGATCACTTTGAGAGAGCTGGAAGGTTTAAACTATGAAGAAATTGCATTGGTCATGGATTGTCCGATAGGAACTGTCAGATCGCGTATTTTTAGAGCGCGTGAAGCTATTGATAAACAACTAAAACCACATCTTGAGGATTGATCAGATGAAGGTGATAGCTGACCGGTTAATATCCGGGAGTAAATGCAGATGAAAGAAGAATCAGGTGTAAGAATTTCAGAATTTCTCGATGGTGAGCTTTCCGATAAAGAGTTAGATCATTTGTCACGGCATATTCAGCAGGCTGAGAATAAAAAGCAGTTGCAGCGTTTTGCGCGTATTGGTCATGCCCTGCGAGCTGAAAGCGATATTTATTCATCGATTGATGTGAGCCAGGCTGTGGCGAATGCGATAGCAAAATTACCGCACGAAATACCTGAGCGCTCAGCTCAACCTCAATCAGCGGTTCTGGCAATGTTTTCCTCGAACTGGTTTAAGCCGGCAATAGGTGCCACGTTTGCAGCTGTTGTTGCCGTTTTCACGGTAATGCTCAACCAGACTGTGACAGGTGTTGCTGATAACCCGGCTATTGAGACGCTGGCTCAGCAACAAATTAATAATCATAAAACGATTAATATCACTCAACTGGCTGAAAATGCGGAAGAGATCGATGTCGATTTGGCCGTGCGCGAAGAGCTGAATAACTACCTGGTCAACCACGCCCGTTCGGCTTCAGGTGGCAATTATCAGGGCATGGTGCCCTATGTGCGTGCCGTTGCTTATGAGCCCGACAGAAAGCAGAAATGATGAGTAGGGTGAAATTTTAAAATGATAAAACGCTTGTTAATGATCGCCTTGCTGGGCAGCGTCATTCCCGGCTCTGTATTGGCTGAAAGTGTACAGAGCTGGATCAACAAAATGAGTAGCTCAAGTCATCAGGGAAATTACCAGGGGACTTTTGTTTTCTGGCGCGATCAAAAGCTGGAGGCCATGCATATCTCGCATGGCAGTAAAGACGGCCGGATTTGGGTCGGTCTAGAATCGCTGAATGGTGAGTCACGCCAGCTGATTCATCAAAACGGTGAAGTGACTTCAATTTTCCCCGATAAACACCTCGTTAGTATTAATGAAATGACCTCTAATTTGCCATTTCATCCTGACCTGCCAAAAGACATTAAACAGCTGAGCAAGCATTACGAACTCACCATGCTCGGCCAGGACAGAGTCGCCAGCAGAGAGACGCAGGTGATCCTGGTTAATCCCAAAGATGCGCTTCGCTACGGTTTCAAATACTGGCTGGATAAAGATACGGGCCTGATGTTGCGCTGTGATGTTTTTAATGAAAAGAAAAAAGTGCTTGAGCATATGATGTTTACCGACTTTGAGTATTTGCAAGCGCCGCCTCATGAGGCATTTAAACAAACAGCAATACCCCGAAATTACAAAATATTAAAACAAGATGAAACTCAGTCGCTGCGTAAAGCGGGTGATAACTGGTTTGCAGCGCAGCTTCCTGAGGGATTTGTGCTGACTAAAAATATTCTCAAACCGATGAGAAAAAAACAGGACAGCGTGCAGCAGCTGGTATTCAGTGATGGGCTGGCCTCGGTCTCGGTCTTTATCGACCGTAACGTGGTGACGCCGCATCGCCTTGATGGCCACACATCAATGGGCTCGGTCAACGCGTTTGGATTAATGCTGGGTGATCATCAGGTAACCGCAATAGGTGAAGCCCCTTTAGATACGGTTAAATGGATTGCAAAATCAATCCGTCATCGTCAATGATTGAAGAACGAGCGACGGTTGTTGAAGTAGGGACAGAATTTGTCATTGTCCAGACCTTAAGAAAAACATCCTGTAACAGCTGCGCGGCTAACAAAGCCTGCGGTACAGCTGTGCTGTCAAAAGCGGTGGGTCAAAAGCATTCTTTCGTGTCAATTAGCAAAACCGAAACGGCAGAGCCGATTTTGTCAGTAGGCGATGAAGTCATTATCGGTATCAATGAAAATATGTTGTTCAGCGGCTCTATGCTGGCCTATCTGGTGCCACTGGCGGGTTTGATGTGTTTTGCATTAATCGCCAACTGGATCGGGGCGGTCTTGATGTGGAAAGGTGAGCTGCATATTGTATTGAGTGCTTTATTAGGGCTGGTCAGCGGTCTTTATGGCTCCCGTTGGTACATTCTAAAAGGCCATCAGCGTGCTGATTTCGAACCGGTTCTGCTAAGCAAACCGTCACAGGCTAAGCCAGTTTAAGTCATAAACGCATTCATGCTATATCTTAAGATGGCACGAAAACAGATAAAACCCTGCCCGCCATATCACAATGCAAAGCCTGTTGGGAAATAATCATTGCAGCGCCAAGAGAAATGCCAGATTTGGCCAGTAATATACTGATGCTCTAGAGCAAATTATTGCTGTCCGTGATAATATTCTGCTGTTTTATATGTCTATGTCTAAATGTTCAGGAACAAACTATATGCCAAGTTATAAATCGCTTTATCAGAAAAGCGTGTCACTGCTAGTCTTTATGGCTACATTACTGATTTCTAAGGGTTTGTTGGCGTCTTCTTTGCCAGACTTCACTCAGCTGGCTGCTGATAACGGACCATCGGTAGTGAATATCAGTACCTCCAGAAAGACAGCCGCATCACCCTTTGAAGGCATGGATATTCCAAAAGATAACCCCTTTGGTGATTTGTTCAAACATTTTTTTGGCGAGCAATTTGATAAAGACCACCAGGGCAATGGCATGCCTGAAGAAAAAGCGCAGTCTCTGGGTTCAGGTTTTATCATCTCCAATGATGGTTATATATTGACCAATCATCATGTCATTAAAGGAGCGGATGAAATTATTGTTCGCCTGCATGACAAACGCAGTCTGGTGGCAAAGTTGATCGGCTCAGACCGCATGACTGATGTGGCCGTGCTTAAAATTGATGCTAAAAATTTAAACCCGGTAAAAATTGGTGATGCCAGCGAATTGAAAGTGGGTGAATGGGTGCTGGCTATCGGTTCACCTTATGGTTTTGATCATTCAGTGACGGCAGGTATTGTCAGTGCTAAAGGACGCAGTTTGCCCCGCGATGTTTATGTGCCGTTTATCCAGACAGATGTCGCGATTAACCCGGGTAATTCTGGCGGGCCATTATTTAATATGAATGGCGAAGTGGTGGGGGTAAATTCACAGATATATACCAACACGGGTGGCTTTATGGGGCTGTCGTTTTCCATTCCCATTGAAGTGGCAATGGACGTGGTTTCTCAAATTAAAAAATCAGGGCATGTAACACGAGGCTGGCTGGGTGTATACATACAGGAAATATCAAGAGAGCTGGCCGAGTCATTTGGCCTGGACAGACCTCAGGGCGCGCTTGTTTCTCAGGTAATTGAAGATTCACCGGCGCAAAAATTCGGCATCAAAGCCGGTGATGTTATATTAAAATTTAACGGCAAAGCGGTTACCGACTCCAATCACCTGCCGGCTCTGGTAGGCCGGGTCGCTGTTGGTACAAAAGTAAAAGTTGAAGTGCTGCGTGATAAAAAGATCAAGGTACTGTATGTGGTTATTGCCGCGCTGAAAGACGAAAAAGAATCCGTTATTGCACCGTCAGCACCAGATAAAAAGTTTGATCGTATTGGATTGCTGGTCTCCGCAGCCGAAAGCAAACAAGGCGTGGTTATTACAGCTGTTGAGCCTAAAAGTGCAGCGGCCATAACTGGCATGAGAAAGAATGATGTGATTTTAATGTTAAATCATAAAAAAATATCCTCTGTTTCTGATTACAAAAAAATAATGAAACAGTTACCTGTTAACAAATCCATTCCTGTATTGATAATGCGCGATGGCGGACGTTTATTCCATGTCCTAAAACTTAAAGACTGATCACTGTCTGTGAATATGGTTCTATACAGTCGCACAAATTGTCATTTGTGCGAAGCCTTCGAAGAAGAGCTGAAAAATTTTTTACAGACTACTGAAATGGCCTGTGAAAAAATTGATATTGATGGCCGGCAAGCCTTACAAAATAAGTATGGTAATGATGTGCCGGTATTAATGTTCAATGATGAAGTGATCTGTCAGCATTTTTTCGATCAAGATAAAATTATTAAAGTACTCTCCTAATATGCAAAAAAATATACGTAATTTTTCAATAATTGCACATATCGATCATGGTAAATCAACGCTGGCTGATCGCATTATCCAGATTTGTGGAGGTCTCTCCGATCGAGAAATGGATGTGCAGGTGCTCGACTCGATGGATATTGAGCGTGAACGAGGCATCACTATTAAGGCCCAGTGCGTTACATTAGATTACAAATCAAAAGACGGCGAAACCTATCACCTTAACTTTATTGACACGCCAGGGCATGTTGACTTTTCTTACGAAGTCTCTCGCTCGTTGACGGCATGTGAAAGTGCGTTGCTCATTGTCGATGCTTCTCAGGGTGTTGAGGCGCAGAGTGTAGCCAATTGTTATACGGCATTAGATCAGGGGCTCGAAGTGATCCCGGTGTTAAATAAAATTGATCTGCCGGCCGCTGATCCGCTTCGAGTTGCGCAGGAAATTGAAGATGTGATCGGCATAGACGCGAGTGAGGCGGTGCATGTTTCAGCCAAAACAGGGATTGGTGTCGAAGACATGATCGAGCAATTGATCAAAAAAACCCCGGCACCTGAAGGCGATCCTGATGCTGAGCTGAAAGCGCTGATAATAGACTCATGGTTTGATAGTTATGTTGGTGTCGTTGTTCTGGTTCGTATCGTTCAGGGCACCGTCAAGCCAAAACAGAAGATAAAAATCATGTCGACGGGCATGGTCTATCCGGTCGATTTTACCGGGGTATTTACTCCCAAGCGGCTCAATACCAGTCAGCTGGCGGCAGGTGAAGTGGGTTTTATCATCGCCGGTATCAAAGAAATTGATGCCGCTAAAGTCGGTGACACCATTACCCTGTCACAAAAACCGGCTGAAGAACCTTTGCCCGGGTTTAAACAGGTGCAGTCTCGTGTTTTTGCCGGCATGTTTCCGGTTGCTAGTGATGACTATGAAAACCTGCGTGATGCACTTGAAAAGCTAAGGCTCAATGATGCCTCGCTAAATTATGAACCTGAAACCTCATCGGCACTTGGTTTTGGCTTTCGTATTGGTTTCCTTGGCATGCTGCACATGGAAATTGTTCAGGAAAGGCTGGAGCGTGAATATGATCTCGACCTGATCACCTCGGCACCTACCGTTATCTATGAAATTTTAAATACCAAAGGTGAGGTTTTTCAGATTCACCGCCCCGATGACCTTCCCGAAGTTAACTACATTGAAGAGATTCGTGAGCCTATTATTGTTGCGAATATTCTTGTGCCTCAGGAATATCTGGGCAACGTTATAACGCTCTGTGTCGAAAAGCGTGGTGTGCAAACGCACATGCAATATATGGGTGAACAGGTTTCCATCAGTTATGAAATGCCGATGAGTGAAGTGGTTCTGGATTTCTTTGACCGTCTGAAATCAGTCAGCCGCGGTTATGCATCATTTGATTATGAATTTGTGCGTTTTCAGGCAGCCGATCTGGTAAAAGTTGATGTGCTTATTAACAATGAAGTGGTGGACGCGCTGGCAATGATTGTGCATCGTGATAACTCTATCGCACGTGGCCGATTGCTCACAGAAAAAATGAAAGAGCTGATACCCAGGCAAATGTTTGATGTGGCTATTCAGGCAGCGATTGGCCGAAATATAATTGCCCGTACCAATGTTAAAGCCTTACGAAAAAATGTAACGGCAAAATGTTATGGTGGTGATGCAAGCCGTAAACGAAAACTACTTGAAAAACAGAAAAAGGGAAAAAAACGTATGAAACAGTTTGGTAAAGTCGAAATACCACAGGACGCGTTTCTTGCTGTATTGAAAGTTGATAATAAATAAACACACTATATTTATAAACAGGAAAAAATAATGAATTTTGACTTTGCCTTTTATCTTTTTATGGGATCTCTTATTACGGGGCTAATTTGGGCGTTTGACAAATGGTATCTTCTACCAAAGAGACAGGCGAATGACATTGGCAATACCAAAGAACCGCTGGTAGTTGAATATGCCAGGTCCTTTTTTCCGGTACTGGCGATTGTATTTCTGCTGAGAGGTTTTATTGTAGAGCCGTTTCGTATTCCATCTGGCTCCATGATTCCCACGCTTAATATTGGTGACTTCATCCTCGTTAGCAAATCCTCTTATGGTGTGCGTTTGCCAGTGCTCAACAAACTGGTTATAGGTAACGCCAAGCCTGAACGTGGTGATGTGGTTGTTTTTCGCTATCCTCCCGAGCCCAGTGTTGATTATATAAAACGCGTGATAGGCCTGCCGGGTGACCGTGTGGTTTATCGTGAAAAAGTGCTATATGTTAATGATAAGCCGGTTAGCCGAACCTTTGTTTCTCAGTATACCGGGCCGGGTGAAATCAGGGCAAATGAACATCAGGAGCTGCTGGCAGATGTTAAACACAACATCTTGCTGAAGCCGGGTTACCTGAGTCCTGAAGGTGAATATCAGGTACCTGCAGGGCATTATTTTGTAATGGGTGACAACCGTGATAACAGTCGCGATAGTCGAGTCTGGGGTACCGTGCCAGATGAAAACCTGGTTGGCAAAGCGGTGATGATCTGGATGAACTGGAGTGATGACGGCATCGACTGGAAACGCTTAGGTAATATGATTGAATAAAAAACCGATAATGATAAGAGGAAATAAATATGCATAAACAACATGGTCTGTCGATGGTGAGCTGGCTTATCGTTATTTCTTTTTTTGGTACCATAGCGATCTCAGCGCTCAATATCATCCCTTCATATCTTAATTATTTCAGTGCGCGTTCTGTCCTTAACTCACTAGAAAGTGATGCTATTGTTAAGGGTAAATCGGCTGAAGAAATCAAGACTATCATTAGCGCCCGGTTTAATACCAATAACCTGCGTAATATTAATACCTCAAAGTCTATCGTTTTTAAAAACAGAGGTGCTTCAGACAGAGCAGGGTATAAAGTGATACTGTCTTATGAAGACAGAGGCAGAATAATTGGCAATTTGTTTTTTGTGACAGTCTTTCAGCACGAAGTTGAGATAACTCCTTGAAGCCAGATATAGAAAAACTGTGTAAAAAAATTGGCTACAGCTTCAATGATAACAGTCTGTTGTTAGAGGCACTGACACATCGCAGTGTCGGTGCTTTAAATAATGAAAGGCTGGAGTTTCTCGGGGACAGCGTTTTAAATTTTGTGGTTGCCGAGCAGTTATTTATGCGGCTGCCGAAAGCCAGCGAAGGTGACCTGAGTCGCTTAAGAGCATCGGTCGTAAAAAAAGAAAGTCTGGTAGAAATTGCCAAGAGTCTGGAGCTGGGTGATTACATTTCACTGGGCAGTGGTGAACTAAAAAGCGGTGGATTCAGGCGCGAGTCCATACTCGCGGATGCGGTAGAAGCTATCATCGGCGCCGTGCTCAGGAGCAGTGGTTTTGATGACTGTCAGCAGCTGATACTGCGGCTTTGCAAAGACAAGATCGATCAGACTATTGTTGACGGCCCCGAAAAAGACGCGAAGACACTGTTGCAGGAGTATCTGCAGTCGAGGCGTTATCGGCTGCCGGAATACACGGTTGTGGATATATCAGGAAAAGCGCATCAGCAATCCTTCTCAGTTGAGTGCCATATCAAAGAATTAGAGATACAAACCAGTGGCTATGGAAGAAGCCGTAGAATTGCGGAGCAGGAAGCTGCGAAAAAAGCCATTGAATCTATAGAGTTAACAAATTAATTATGTCATCAAATGAAAATGATCAGGAAAAAAAGCGCTGTGGCTACGTAGCCATTGTTGGACGCCCTAATGTCGGCAAGTCTACGTTATTAAATTATATCGTCGAGCAGAAGCTGAGTATCACGGCGGATAAGCCACAAACAACGCGGCACCAGATTCTCGGTGTCAAAACAACAGACAGCAGCCAGGTTGTTTATGTTGATACGCCGGGTATTCATAGCGGTGCAAAAAAAGCGATTAACCGCTACATGAACAAGGCGGCAACCTCGATCACAAAAGATGTCGATGTGATTGTATTTGTAGTCCATGCCTTGAAATGGACTGACGAAGATCAGGCTGTTCTAAACAAACTCAAAGACACAAAGTTGCCGTTAATTCTCGCCGTCAATAGAATTGACTGGGTGACAGATAAGACACGATTACTGCCTTATCTGCAGGAAGTTCAGTCCAAGCATGCGTTTACAGATATCATTCCTATCTCTGCATTGAAAGGCACGTATGTAAAAGACCTTGAGTGCCTAATTGAAAAATACCTGCCGCTGAACGAGCCATACTTTCCTGATGATCAGCTAACGGATCGCAGTGTTCGGTTTTTAACCGCCGAGATAATCCGGGAAAAACTGGTACGCGAACTGGGAGAAGAGTTGCCTTATCAAACAACGGTAGATATTGAGTCCTTCAAGGAGGAGGGCAATCTGGTAAGGATACATGCCTTGGTGCTGGTTGAGACTAAAGGTCAAAAAAGTATTGTCATTGGCAATAAAGGTGAGCGTTTAAAATCTATGTCAACCAATGCGCGGCATGACATAGAGCAATTACTGGACTCTAAAGTGTTTTTAAGGGTCTGGGTCAAAGTACGTAAAGGCTGGTCTGATGACGAGCAGGCATTATCCAGTCTGGGTTATACAGATCTTGATAAATAATGTCTCGACGGTCTGATTTTTTAAAGGCAGCTGTTGAGGTAAGCGATTATGCGAGTTGAAAAACAGCCCGCTTATATTCTGCATCAACGGCCGTTTCGAGATACCAGTCAGATACTTGAAGTTTTTACCAAAAATTACGGCCGTTTAAGTCTCATGAGTCGCGGTTCTCGCGCAAACAAATCACGTCTTAAAAGCATCTTGCAACCCTTTCGTGCTCTGGAGATAAGCTGGAGTGGGCGTGGTGAAATGCCAACCCTGACCAGTGCTGAGCCGGCTGCACAAACAGTGGCTTTTCTTCAGGGCAAATCGCTGGCCTGTGCTTTGTATGTTAATGAGCTCGTTATGTACCTGATCTACAAACATGATGTGCATGAAAACCTGTTTTCACAGTATCATCATACTGTTAACCGGCTATTTGAAGCCACCAGGCTTGAATATGAATTAAGAGTTTTTGAGTTAGCCTTACTCGATGAGCTTGGTGTTTTGGTGGATTTATCCCGCGATGTGATAACTGGCAAGCGCTTGAATGAGTCGGCAGAGTATTATTTTCAAATAGAGCGGGGCTTATCGGAGTTTGATCGTTCGTTTGATGCCAGAAACATACCCGTGCTAAGTGGTAAAAGCCTGTTAGCTATAGCAGAAAACAGACTTGATAATGCTGAAGTCTTGAGGGATGCAAAAAAACTAATGCGTTACCTTATCAATTATTCGCTGGCCGGCAAAAGTCTGAAAAGCAGGGAGTTGTTTCGTTAAGCCGGATACTGTCATTAGCGACTAGGCGGTGGTTTTATGCAGTGAGCTCGATTGAGCCGGTTTTTTCCCGCTTGAGGTGTAAGTGCTGTGAGCAGGGGTATTGTTACCGCTAATGATGTTGAGCGCTTGCTGTGATGCAGAAGCCATATTTTCACTGATAATGCCGTTACAGCTGTTTTGGTTTTGGCAGGCAAGAATCTGTTGACCAACCTCAAGCCACTGTTTTTTCAGCTCAGTCGTAGGATCTAATGTATCAAGCCACTGAAGGTATTGTTCTTTGGATTTAATCTGGTTGGCTCGGGTCAGGTCTTTGCGCTGACAGTCTATTTCATTAAGCTCGCGCATCAGTGTTTCTTTCTTTTCACTGATAGTGATGAGCTCTTCAGCATTGTTAGATTTAAGAATATCCAGTTCTTCTAGCAGGCATTCATTTAGCAGACTGACACGGTGCAGTGTCTGGGTAATCAGATCGGTGATGTGGTTTAAGTTGTCTGCTGTATTCATCATAATAGCCTTTTTAAGAAAGTGCTTTTTCCAGGTCGATTAAATTGCTGGCAATTCGCTCATGGTCAATAGGGTAATTACCGTTGGCAATTTCCTGTTTGATAGATTCGACTTTTGCCAGATCAATATCAGGCGCATTGGCCAGAGAACTCTGAAGCTCACGGATTTTATTGGCTTCACTGGTTATGCTGACTGTGTCGGCACTGCTGGTTTTGGCAGAGACCTGTTTCTCGCCAGCGTTCGAAACATCGCCGGTTTTAGTCGCTTTAGTGCTCTGGTCGCTTAGGATATCACCACGACTCCTGGAACTACCACTGATTGAATTAGTCATAACACACCTTTAATTAATTTACTTTTACCCATCATTGTTATCGGCAGCGATAATGATAACTTTAGTAAAATCTTCCGATTGATTGCCAAATTAGAGAAATAATATAAGTTACTGATATATATCAATTTCCTATCTCCACAACGCCGGATCGTGTCACTCTCCCTTCTACAATGCGCTTGGATGAGCTATTTTTCACACGTATTCTATCGCCAATGGCACCATCCGTCATCGCGCTGCCTTTCATGCTGACCCTAAAACCGTTGGTTTTACTTTGCAAAGCAATGATATCGCCTCTTTTAATCACAACCGGGTTGCTCAGCTGTGAAGGCGTGATAATTCTACCCGGTTGCACGTGTCGCTTAAACTGCTTACCAATAATATCGACAGGGTTGGTAATATAACCAAAAGGCAACTTGGCCAAATCTTTTCTGGATTTATAGACATCATTTTGCCGGATGATATGGCCTCGGTTAAAAGAGCCGTTTGATAAATAGATGTCATCATAACGAGAAATCATGGCGGTAACGTATAAGCTCCATGCTTTCGGCTGTTTACAGATCACCCGGATGCTGGTTTTCCCCAATAATTGAGAGCCCGTGGCCAGGTTTAGTGTCACTTTATTACATTTAGACAGTTTGAGTCTGCGATCAATAGCGTGCACCTTTATCTGGGTATTATTATTGCGTTTAATGTCAGGCAGATTATAAAGAAAATCCGTGACCAGATTATTGAGTGTACTCATATCATGGTAGCTGCTGGCATGAAGTGATAATGGCAGCGGGCCTAGTAACAAAAAAAGTATTAACGTTATTGGTTTCATTGATGATATCTGTAATGAGTCATTTGTCGTAAATAATGCAAAAAACCGGCCAGCTTTAATATGTGTTCAGGTCTTTACAGTGAATAAAGCTATAAGTGACTGTTATTTAAGCTATTATATTTTTTGTTTGTGTAGTGGCTTATATGTGCTGGAAGAGTTGCTCACTAATTAGACGTTATTTTGACGCAGTAGTTGACTGATTGTAGGCATTTTGTAAAAAGCATATTCAATGCTCATTGAATTGTGAGCAGACTCGTTTTTTTCAACTATAAATAGTGTGTTGTTTAGGATTTAAATATTACAGAGGTGAAAAATGGCAGGAATGCTAGATTCGGTCGACATGCGAACACAATTGGCCGGCCGCAATCGTCTTGAGCTTTTAATGTTTCGTCTTGGTGGTCGTCAGTTATATGGAATAAACGTCTTCAAAGTTCAAGAAGTTATCCGTTGCCCGGTACTAAACAGTATGCCCCAGGCTCATGCCGTTATTAAAGGTGTGGCGCATTTGCGGGGTAAAACAATCTCGATTATAGATTTACGCATGGCGATTAAACACCGTGCATTGCCTGATAGCGACGAATCCTTTGTGATTATTACTGAGTACAATCGTCATACACAAGGTTTTTTGGTCAACGGTGTCGACCGCATTGTTAATGTTAACTGGTCAGATATTCTACCGCCCCCGAAAGCCAGCGGCAAAAACTCCTATCTCACAGCCGTGACCCATGTTGCGGATGAAATGGTTGAAATTATTGATGTCGAAAAGGTTTTTGCAGAAATAATGGGGGTGAGTGAAGAAGTCGATACGGGAATTTTAGATCAGGCCGAGCAGACTGAGGCGGTAGAGCAGATGCATGCGTTGGTTGTTGACGACTCATCAGTGGCCAGAAACCAGATTAAACGCCTGCTGACAAAAGTAGGTATAGATTGTACGCTGGCTAATGATGGCCAGGAAGCACTGGATATTTTAAAAGAGTGGGCAAATGATGATATGCCTATAGAACAGCGTATAGGTTTGGTGATATCGGATATAGAAATGCCACGCATGGACGGTTATACCTTAACCACCGAAATCAGGAGCAATCCTAAGCTGGAGAAGTTATATGTACTGCTGCATACCTCACTCAGTGGCGTTTTCAACAAGTCAATGGTTGAAAAGGTAGGGGCGGATAACTTTGTACCTAAGTTTAACCCGGACGAGCTGGCAACCACGATACTCAGCATCGTCAAGAAACATGGCCAGTGACAATACATGTGCAAAAGTTTATTAACTTGCCGCTTGTCCTGATATGTAATACAGATTATTCTGTGCTCTCGATAATTTCACATCAAATGTAACCGGTAATTACTTGACTGCATCACAATATAACCAAGAAGAATACCAGCTATTTCAAGCTTTTTTAGAAAATGCCTGTGGAATCGTGCTGGGGGAAAACAAACATTACCTGGTGAACAGTCGTTTATCCAAGCTAATGCGTGAGCAAGATATCCCGTCTTTGACTGAACTGGTGGCAAGAATCGACAGTGCTGTGGGTATGAATCCGCTGAAGAACCAAGTGATTGAAGCCATGACCACCAATGAGACGTTGTGGTTCAGGGACGGCTACCCCTTTGAAATACTGCCGGAAACCATTTTTACTGAATATAAAAACCAGAAAAAAACCCAGATAAAGATCCTGTCCGCTGCCTGCTCATCCGGCCAAGAACCCTATTCAATCAGTATCATTGCCGATGAATTCATGAAAAAGAATTTTGGCGCCAATATGCAGTTTCAAATTGTGGGCATTGATATCGACCAGCCCATTTTAAATAGTGCAAGAGAGGCAAAGTACGAATCAATGGCGCTGGCCAGAGGCTTGTCTGAGGAGCGTAAACAGCGCTATTTCACACAACAAGGCAATTATTGGCAGGTGAATACGGATATTCGTTCAAGAGTGACTTTCCGAGAACATAACCTGATGCAAAGCTATGCCTCATTAGGCAAATTTGACGTCATTTTCTGCCGAAATGTGCTGATCTATTTTTCCGCAGAGTTAAAAAAAGATATTCTTAGCCGGCTCGCCTCTATGCTAAACCCCGGCGGTTACCTGTTTCTGGGCTCATCAGAGTCAATCGTCCAGTATTCAGACAGCTTTAATATGATAAGAACGCCTAAAGGTGCTGTTTATCAGTTGAAACCATAGTTTTTATCCTGCTTTGCCGGCAGGCGGCAATCTTTGCCGCCTGCTCTCATAATCTCATATCAAGCTTTTCTCTTTCTCCAGCAGTCTGCTCTAAGTCATTGATTTAATTCAATTCAAACTAATTGGCATAGCCTTTGCTTATTCATTCGGCATGAGGAAAATACTATGACAATCAATTTTGATAAAGCACTGGGAATCCACGTGCAGGCATTAAATGTTCGTCAGCAACGAACACAAGTGCTGGCAACAAATGTTGTCAATGCAGACACGCCCGGATACAAAGCCAAAGAAATTGATTTTCGTGCCGCGCTGAAATCAGTACACCTGCAACAAGTAGGCGTCTTCCGAACGCATGCCAGTCATATAGATGTTATGCCTCAGTCACCACCTTATGAACAATACCGTGTCGCTGAACAGCCTTCAGTTGACGGTAATACTGTAGATATCCAACAAGAAAAAGCCGCAGTGGCTGATAATTCTGTTCGTTATCAATCGACGGTGAGTTTTTTATCGAGAAAATTTTCTGGCCTGACAGCGGCCTTTAGAGGCGAATAAGGAGTCTATCAATGTCATTGTTTAAAGTTTTTGATATAGCCGGAAGTGGCATGAGTGCTCAAATGCTCAGACTCAATACGGTTTCCAGTAATCTGGCCAATGCACAAACCTATTCAACAACAGAAGAGGGTGCCTATCGGTCTCGACAGCCGGTATTTCAAACCGTGTTAAATGATTTGAATAATGAAGACGGTTCTAAAGTAAGGGTTACACAGATTGTTGAAAGTGATGCCACGGTACCGATGAATTATATGCCAAACCATCCTTTGGCTAATGAACAAGGTTATGTCTTTGGTTCAAATGTGAATGCGGTAGAAGAAATGACCAACATGATGTCAGCATCAAGAAGTTATCAAAATAATACAGAAATGATGAATACATCAAAAGAACTTTTACTACGCACCCTGCAACTTGGTCGAGGATAAAAATATGAGTGCAATAGGCAGTATTACACAGCTTCAAAGCAACACATCAGCAGCCACTACAGCTAGCACTGGTGATTCACAGCTGGGTCAGGATTCATTTCTGAAATTAATGACCGCGCAGATGCAAAACCAGGATCCTTTTGAACCGATGGATAACGGTGAGTTTCTTTCACAGATCGCGCAGTTTGGAACCGTGAACGGTATCGAGGAATTGAAAAACTCTTTTGTCTCCTTCTCGGAAGATATGCAATCGAATCAGGCGCTACAAGCAGCCAATATGATTGGTCGGGGAGTGCTGGTTGAAACAAATGTCGGGCAGTTAAATTCATCCGGTCTTGTTCAGGGTGGTGTTGAGCTTGATTCCCCTGCATCAAACGTGGCTGTCAATGTTTATAACAGCGCCGGCTCTTTAGTTAGCAGGATGGATTTAGGAGAACAGCTTTCAGGTACCACTGTTTTTGCCTGGGATGGCTCGCTCTTTAACGGTGATCAGGCCCCAATGGGGCAGTACAGGATGGAAGTAGAAGTGATTCAAAACGGTCAAACAACAATTGCACCGACATTGTTATATGGCAATGTTAATAGTCTGGCATTAGGAAATGTCGGCGAAGAACTGCAGGTTGATGTTCAGGGTCTGGGACAAGTGCCTTTTAGCAGCATCAGTAAAATTCTTTAAGATTCTGGAGATAGATTATGTCGTTTAATATTTCGTTAAGTGGTCTAAATGCCGCTTCTTCTGAGTTATCAGTGACAAGTAATAACATTGCTAACGTAGGAACAACTGGTTTTAAGGGTTCGCGTGCCGAGTTTGTGGATATTTTTGCAACCTCGACATTGGGAAATGCCGATAACGCGATTGGCTCAGGTGTTTTGCTCTCGTCTGTGACTCAGCAGTTTGCTCAGGGTAATCTTGAATTCACTCAGAACTCACTCGATCTGGCGATTAGTGGCGAAGGCTTTTTTATCCTTTCACCTGAAATTACAGCCGGTCAGGCTTCCGCTTCACTGTTTACACGGGCAGGTGCTTTTCAGCTCAACGCCGATGGTTATATTGTCAACAGTAATGGTGATTCATTGCAGGCATACCCGGTGGATACCGATGGCAATCCGCTGACTACCAGTATCAACAGTACCGTTAGTCTTCAGGTGCCGGATGGCGTGAGCACACCGCAGCCAACTACCACGGTGAATTTGAATATGAATTTGCCGTCAGACATTAATACAATTTTACCCAATTTTTATATCACCGATGAGCCCTTTGCCGTGGCATCCGGCGCGGCCGCGGCGTTAACCGCTGATCCTTTCCCGCTTGATGATCCTGCTGCGGCCGCAGCATCGGCCGCAGCCGATGCGATTGCAGCCATCGGCCCTGGTGCGGATACCGATGTGATTGCAGCGATTACAAATGCAGCCAATAACACCGCGGCATTATATGCACTGACACCAGCACCGGATCCGCTTGCTGTTACTCAGGCGATTGCGGATGTGGCGAATGCGGTGGCTTTATCGGTGCAGGAGTTTGATCCAACTGACCCTAATCAGTATAACTATTCAACGTCTGTTACCGTCTATGATTCTCAGGGCAGCACACATATCGCGCGCTCCTATTTTATTCAGACAGATGATATCAATAATACCTGGGAAGTAAGAACCACACTCGATGGTGTATTGCTGACATCAACAGCCGGTACGGAAATTCTCGATTTTGACCAGAACGGTAATCTGGATTTAACCAATTCAACCACCAATGGTGAAATTGTCTACGATTCCTATGATTTATCCTTAATCAACGGCTCGGCGCCGCTGGATCTGACGTTTGATTTCGGTATTAATAATTCGGCCTCGACGCAACAGGTTTTTGGTCCCTTTGGTGTTGCAAATGTCGAGCAGGATGGTTTTTCAACCGGACAGTTAGTGGGACTGGATATCGGCAGCGATGGCGTGGTCAGAGCCAACTTCAGTAATGGCCGGCAGCAGGCATTAGGCCAGATTGCTATAGCGGCTTTTGATAACCCGCAGGGACTGACCCAGAATGGCAATACGACCTGGACTGAAAATAACGACTCGGGCCTGGCGAACACGGGTCAGGCTGGCACCGGTACTTATGGCCTGATTTATAACGGCGCACTGGAACAGTCGAATGTCGATCTGACGGCTCAGCTGGTGAAACTGATTACAGCGCAGCGTAATTTCCAGGCCAACTCCAAGGCGATTGAAACGGCTAATACCGTAACGCAATCCATCATTAATATCCGTTAATGAGCAGATAGAGAGAACCAGCAAATGGATCGTTTACTTTATATATCAATGTCCGGCGCTTCACAAAACCTGCGTGCGCAACAAACCATTGCGCATAATCTGGCGAATGTCAGCACCACCGGCTTTCAGGCTGATCTGGATGCTTATAAAAGTCTGGCGCTAAAAGGCAACGGTAGTTTTGATTCGCGTGTTTACAATCAGCATTATCGTGCCGGCATTGATTTTAAAAGCGGTTCCATGCTCAGTACCGGGCGTGAGCTGGATGCAGCAATACAAGGAGAAGGTTTATTTGCTGTACAGGCACCTAACGGCACCGAAGCCTATACCAGGGCAGGTGACTTTAGGGTTGATCCCAATGGTTTTTTAACCACAGGAACTGGCCTGCAAGTAATAGGTGAAGGAGGGCCGATCTCTGTGCCGCCTTATCAGAAACTGGATATCGGTAGTGATGGCTCTATCAGCATTATTGCACGAGGCCAGTCAGCCGAAGCGGTGACGATTGTTGACCGGATTAAAATGGTCAAGCCCGAATTATCGCAGCTGGTTAAAGGCAATGACGGTTTGCTGCGAATTCAGGGGCAGGATATAGCTGAGCCGGATGCATCGGTCAGGCTGGTTTCCGGAACACTGGAGTCGAGTAACGTCAACGCAGTGAGTGAATTAGTCAGTATGCTCAACAACACCCGGCAGTTTGAGATACAGGTAAAAATGATGAAAGTGGCTGAAGAAACCGACGAGTCATCAACCAAGTTAATGCGAACTAAATAAACAGTCTTAAGAGGTCTGAGTCATGAATCAAACATTATGGGTAGCAAAAACCGGACTGGATGCACAGCAAACCCGCTTATCAATTATTTCCAATAACCTGGCGAACTCAAGCACCAATGGTTTCAAAAAAGATGCCGCAATCTTTGAAGATTTGATGTACCAGAACCTGCGTCAGTCAGGCGGGCAAACCTCACAGGATACGCAGCTGCCGTCAGGTCTGGCCGTGGGTACGGGAGTGCGTCTGGTCGCCACGGAAAAAATGCACAGCCAGGGCAACATCGTGCAAACAGGAAACGCACTGGATATGGCAATAAATGGCCGTGGTTTTTTCCAGATACTAAGACCTGACGGCAACCTGGGTTATAGCCGTGACGGCAGTTTTCAAACCAACGCTCAGGGACAGGTTGTGACATCCAATGGCTATTTGGTGCAGCCTGCGATTAATATTCCTCAGGGTGTTCAGAGTTTTTCAGTGAGTCAGGATGGCACGGTTGAAGTCAACCTGCCCGGCGCAACAGCACCGACTCAAATTGGCAACATTCAGCTGGCTGATTTTATTAATCCGGCGGGTTTACAGGCAACGGGTGAAAATCTGTACTCAGAAACAGCGGCCAGTGGTGCCCCCCAGGTCGGCACACCGGGCTTGAATGGAATCGGTTCTATCCTTAGTGGTTCGCTGGAAACCTCAAACGTGAACGTGGTTGAAGAGCTGGTTAACATGATTGAAACCCAGCGTTCCTATGAAATGAATTCAAAAGTCATTTCGACGGCAGACGGCATGCTTCAGTACGTTAATAATAATCTGTAACAGCGGTGATTAAAGTGAAAAATAAACTATTATTATTCGTCATTGTTTTACTCGGTAATGGCTGTACGACCATCAGGCCGACAGAAAAGGCTGAGTTTGCACCGGTTGTCAGACCTGTTCTCACATCGCAGGCGGTTTATAAAAGTGCGTCACTTTATCAGCCGAGCAATATGTTATTGTTTGAAGACCCCCGGCCTCACAGAGTGGGTGATCTGCTGACCGTTGTGTTACAGGAGAGTACGAATGCAAGTAAAACTGCCTCAACAGCAACCTCGAAAAATGATGCCAATACACTGACCTCGCCGACATTGTTCGGCAATCTGATTACCGATAATGGTACGGAAATACTCAACACCAATACAGCTCAAGACAGACAGTTTTCCGGTGAAGGGGATAGCAGTCAAAGCAACAGCTTAACCGGAAATATTACCGTCACCGTGATTGATGTGTTATCAAACAATAACCTGGTCGTGCATGGTGAAAAATGGCTAACCCTGAATCAGGGTGATGAATATGTTCGCATCAAAGGTGTTGTGCGACCACAAGATGTCAGAGCCGATAATACAATATTGTCAAACCGGATTGCCGATGCACAAATTGCTTATAGCGGCGAAGGTTTTGTGCATGAAAGCAATGAGCAAGGCTGGCTGTCGCAATTCTTTAATAGTAAATGGTGGCCGTTTTAAATCATGATGCTTAAGTCTTAAGTCTTAAGTCGACAATCAAGTCTATTGATTGTCGACTTGAGGTTTTAGAATTCCAACTTCCAACTTCTAACTTCTAACTTTCAACTTTCAACTTTCAACTTTCAACTTTCAACTTTCAACTTTCAACTTTCAACTTTCAACTTTCAACTTTCAACTTCTAAATTTGGCATACGTCTTGCAATAATATACTTA
>JAOUKT010000050.1 GCA_029882395.1 Gammaproteobacteria bacterium | reverse complement strand
GATCATCACACAGGTCAGTGCCTCGCCTCTGACATCGACCCCTTCCCAAAAGCTGCTGGTGCCCAATAACACCGCCTGACCGGCGTCTTTAAACGCCGCCAGTAACTGGTGCTTTGGTTTTTGACCCTGTACAAAAATCGGATAGTCGAGCCGTTGTTTTAGAAAATCATTGGCTTCATTCATCGCCCGATAGCTGGTAAATAACAGAAAAGCCCGGCCATCACTGGATTTAATGACCGGCAGCATGGCTTGCATTAGCTGATGAGTGTACTGCGGCTGTGATGGCTCAGGCAGGTCTTCTGGCAAGTAAATCATGGCACGGTTTTTATAATCAAAAGGACTGTGCCAGATACCGCTTGCATAGTTTTTTAAACCCAGGCGGCCGGCAAAATGTTCAAAATCACCACCGACCTGCAAAGTAGCCGAGGTCATTACCCAGGCCGCATCATAAGCCTGCATTTGCTGCTGAAATCGTTCTGACAGGTCCAGTGGAGTCTGATGCAAAATAAAACTGCGGCTATAGGTTTCATACCAGTCAATCGAATTTTCCTGTTTGCTGCAAAACTGCAGCAGCCTCTGGTGCACTTGCAGACACCGCTGGTAACAGTTCTCCAGTCCCTTGCCGCGCTCGGCCGCCAGTTCCAGTATACCTTTAAGTTCTTGCAGTTTAGCCAGCAAATCATCAATAGCTGATTTGATACTCGGTTTGTACATGATTTTTGCCCAGGCATCCTTCCCGGTTTCAACGCCAAATGCCAGCCGCATATGTTTCCCGGTTTCGATCAGCTCATGTGCCAGATCGCGCAATTCACCCATATCAGGCGCATCGGCTATTTGTTCGGCGATCACATCATTGGCCAGCAGCATAATTTGCCGACTACTGACTGACTGGCCAAAAAAATTGGAGGCAATATCTGGCAGCTGATGGGCCTCATCAATAATAAAAGCCTCAACTTCGGGCAATAACTCACCAAAGCCCTCTTCTTTTAACGCCATATCAGATAATAAAAGATGATGATTGACGACAATAATATCCGCCTGCTGCGCGGCTCTTCGGGCGAGTACAACGTGGCATTCTTCGTATAAAGCGCAGTCACTGCCCAGGCAATTATCAGCCGTTGAGGTCACCATTGACCAGATGCGAGCGTCTTCGGGCACAGAATCGAGTTCTGAAATATCACCACTGCTGGTTTTAGCGGCCCAGTCTTTGACCTGAAATAATTCCATCCGGGTTTCGCGTGTCATAAATTCCATGTGCTCAGCATTTTTCATGCGCTGAATGCAAAGGTAATTGGCCCGGCCTTTTAACAAGGCGACATCAACCGACATATCCAGCGCTTTGATGACCACCGGTAAATCTTTGTGAAAAAGCTGATCCTGCAAATGCCGCGTACCGGTCGATACCAGTGTTTTAAGCCCGGACATTAACGCAGGCACCAGATATGCAAAGGTTTTACCAATGCCGGTGCCGGCCTCAGCAACTAAATAGTGTTGATCACTAATGGCTTCAAAAATGGCGCCGGCTAACTGTTGCTGGCCATCACGCGGCATAAAGCCTTCTATAACCTGACTAATAAGACCCTGTTCACTTAATGCATCAAGCACATCGGCCGAGCTGTTTTTTTCTGGCACTTACATTATTCTCAAGTTGGCGTATTAATCACAATTCGCGTATTCGACGGGATGGCGATTCTTTAAAAAAGGCAATTTTACAGTATTCTGGCAGCCAAAACCTGCCCGTAAGCCTGTTTTTTTATCAACCCAGAAATGATCAATCTGCTCGGAGGCTGTTAAATCTAAACTTTGAACCGGCATATGCTGGAACAAATCAGACCAGACCTGCAAGGCGCCGCTTGCCCCCGTCAGGCCTGTTTCAAGATTATCATCATTACCGACCCAGACCACGGCCAGTTTATCCTCACTGAAACCGGCAAACCAGCTATCTCTTAGGCGGTCAGTCGTGCCGGTTTTGCCGGCCACATTAAAGGGCAATGACGAGAGAGCTTTGGCGGTGCCGAATCGGGTAACATCGTGCAGCGCCGTTTGTAATAGATACATGTTATCTTCTTCAATCGTGTACTTTTTTTCATCGGCAAAGTGCACAAGCGGTATATCATTGTGAGACAGCACCGTGCGTATCGCGTGTAAGCTTAATTGATGACCGTCTGCCGCGATTGTCTGATACATCGTTGCCACATCATAGGCTGATAATTCAAATGCACCCAATAACATAGAAGGATAAACCGGTACCTCTTTTTCTAAACCCAGATTTCTTAAAGTAAGCACTATTTCCTCGAGCCCAATGGTTAATCCCAGCCTTACGCTGGGCACATTATAGGAATGCACCAGCGCATCATAGAAAAGCACATCGCCGCGATAGTTATGGTCATAATTTTGTGGCTGCCAGACATCACCGTTGCGAGACTGCAGGCTCAACGGGCTATCAGATAAGACCGATGATAAATGAAACCCCTGTGACGATTGGTTTTTAATGTTTAAGGCTGCCAGATAAATAGCCGGCTTAATCAGTGAGCCGATTTGTCGAGAGGCATCTAAAGCCCGGTTAAAACCATGAAATGACGGATCTTTATCGCCTACCAGGGCTAATACTTCGGCGCTGGATACATCGCTGACGATAATGGCTGTTTGCAAGGGCACATGACTGAGGTACTGTTGAATTTTGTTCAGCGTGTTTTCTGCAGCCTGTTCAGCAGCCATCTGTATCTGCGGGTCCAGCGTAGAAAATATTTTCAGCCCCTCATGCTTGAGAACATCGGCAGAAAACCGTGATGACAACTGACGTTTAATCAAATCGATAAAGGCCGGGTACCTTACACCGGAATTAACCATTCTTGAAACCACTCCCAAAGGCCGCTTTACATTTTTTTTATAATGCAGATCGCTGATCACATTTTGCTCTCGCATCACCTCGAGCACAACATTCCTGCGTGCCAGTGCACTGTCCTGGTTTTTTCTGGGATTATAATAAGAAGGACCTTTAATTAAACCGATCAATAATGCAATTTTTTCAGTTGACAGCTTATTCAGGGGTTTATTGAAATAAAACTGGCTGCCCAGCTCGAAGCCATGCACAGAGGCATTTTTGTTTTGCCCCAGGTAAACCTCATTGATATAGGCCTCAAGAATGGTATTTTTGTCATAGTGAAACTCCAGTAGCAAAGCCATAACAGCTTCATTCAGTTTCCGCCAGTAACTTCTCTTAGATGACAAAAACAGATTTTTAACGAGCTGCTGTGTGAGCGTACTGCCCCCTTGTTTTTTTTCTCCTGCCTGAATATTGACCATTAAAGCCCTCAATATCGCCAGAGGATTAACTCCCCAGTGCTCATAAAACGAACGATCCTCTACAGCGACCAGCGTCTTAATTAATCGCTCAGGGACTTCAGTTAGTTTTAATAATTGCCGGTCTTCAATTTGTCCGGGGTATATATTGCCAATTAAGGCAGGGTCAAGCCGCACGGATTCAATTTTTTCTGGTTTATACAGGTGCTCGAGCGTCAGCAGACGCTGATGCTCAAAAGCCAGCCGTATCGCATTCTTTTCTGTGACCTTTTCGGCATCTTTAAATGCCCGGCTTATCAGTTCGAAATGCCCCTGCCAGCGCCTGTACTGCCCTGGCTGATTTGGAAAATGCCTGACCTCTTGGTAAGCCATCAAGCGCAGTTCCTGTTCAAAACTGTCCGGGTCCAGCGGCATATTCGGCTTTAATTCAAGAGAACGTGCGTATACCTTTGACGGCACCGCCCAAATACGGCCCTCAAAACGCTCTCTGACCTGAAAATCAAGCGTCACAACATATATCAGGCTGGCCAGCAAAAAAACAGTCATCACAATAAAGCTGTAAGGCGATGTCAGATAACCAAAACAGCTAACGATGAATGACTGTTTTGTTAAAGGCTGTTTTTTGGAGCGCACAGCCAGCGCTTTTGCAGCCGGTTGTTTAAGCTTGCCTGCTTTTTTCTTGTTTGATTTTTTAGATCGTGAGGAACGCATAGATTTAGATTCAGTCATCTGTACTGCAATGCCTTAAAATACATTAGAATATAAAGATACTAATAATACTTTGACCGGAGTAATTACGCCATGACTGTGACCACACTCGAATCTCGGCAAGCCCTCATTCGCGCAATGCAGCAGCCGACATTTTATGACCATGACGTAAAAGAGGTCATTATGTTACAGACCCATATTTCATGGGTTTTTCTGACCGGCAAATACGCTTACAAGGTCAAAAAGCCGGTGGATTTTGGCTTTTTAAATTTTACAGAACTGGCTCAACGCAAACATTTTTGTGAAGAAGAAGTGCGTCTTAATCAGCGCCTTGCTAAAGACCTGTATCTGCACACCGTCAATATCACCGGTACTGACGCGCAACCGGCCTTAAACGGTGACGGAGCGGTGATTGAGTATGCTATAAAGATGCACCAATTTGACCAGACTCAGCTGGTGGATAAATTGTTAGCAAGCGCTCAACTGCAAGCTCAGCACATTGATGAAATGGCTGATCAGGCCGCCCACTTTCACCAGACTATCGCCCACTCTGGCAATGAATCGGAACTGGGCACAGCAAGCAGTGTCAATGCCCCTGTGATCCAGAACTTTGACCAGCTGGATCCTCTTATCAAAGACACTGAAGCCAGAGCCCAGCTTACGCGACTAAAGGACTGGAGCCAAAAAGAATTTGAAAAGATTCAGCCAATCTTAAATCAACGTAAGCAGTCCGGTTTTATTCGCGAGTGCCATGGTGATATGCATCTCGGCAATATGGCGTTGATAGACAATCACATCACTATTTTTGATGGCATCGAATTTAATGATGAATTTCGCTGGATAGACGTCATCAGTGAAGTGGCATTTCTGTTCATGGACCTGTTTGATCGGCAGGCCACT
The DNA here is from genome assembly GCA_029882395.1 of Gammaproteobacteria bacterium. GTDB lineage: Bacteria > Pseudomonadota > Gammaproteobacteria > SZUA-229 > SZUA-229 > JAUVDT01. Next base: position 15,663 of record JAOUKT010000050.1, on the reverse strand, counting down.
CATTTTGCTTATCGTTTTTTAAACCGTTACCTTGAACATACCGGCGACTATGAAGGCATCCAGGTGTTTCGTTTCTACCTGGTATACAGAGCCATGGTCAGAGCAAAAATTGCCAGCTTTAGCTTATTAAGCCCCGATCTGACTGCAACAGAAATAGAAAAAACACTTCAACAATACAAAAGTTATGCTGATTTAGCGGAATCTTTCACTCAGTCAGATCATTTATCGGTCAGTATTACGCACGGTGTATCGGGTTGCGGCAAAACCACGATTAGCCAGAATTTACTGGAAAAGAACAATCTAATAAGAATACGCTCGGATATAGAACGCAAAAGACTTTATGGCTTAAAAGCCACCGAAAGCAGCCAATCGGCAGTCGATACCGGTATATATACCGACGAAGCCAACTCAAAAACATATCTACAACTTGAAAAATTTGCTAAAATTATCCTGTCTTCGGGTTTCAGTGTGATAGCTGATGCAACCTTTCTGGACAGGGTCAACAGGAAAGTTTTTCAGGACCTTGCCGAAACCTATGCAGCGAAATTTCTCATTGTTGAATTTGATATCGACAAATCCGAGCTCGAACAGCGCATAATTCGTCGATATTCAGATACAGACAATGCTTCAGAGGCAAATATAGCCGTACTTGAAAAGCAGCTCAGCAGCATGAAACCACTGGAAGAAGCAGAGAAAGCGTTCATAGATCAAAGCGCTTTCCAGTAAATGGAATAGAAATGACAGACGACACTATTAACGTACTTATCATTGATGATAATAGCGAAAGCATTGAGCATATACGTCAACTAGTCTCGGCCTGTCATGAGTTTAATATCAGCCACTGTCTGAACCTTGAATCTTCACTCCAGTCGCTCAAGAAGCAATCATTCGATATTATATTGCTACAACTCACCATCGGTCTGGATGCGATAAAACAGTTACGCCTGATAAAATCAGATATTCCCATCGTGGTAATGGGCTGGATTAATGATGAAGCCTCAATCGAAGAGATTCTAAAGTCAGGCGCCAATGAATACCTGTTAGAAAATGATTTAAAAGAGAACAAACTCAGACGTACGATTCGCTTCACGATTGCACAATACAAAGGCCAGATAGAACCTCTTGGCTGGACAACCTCGCTTGTCAACAAACTCCACCTTATGGAGTCACTCTACAAAACAATCACCCAGAACACAAAAGAGCCGCACGAACAGATTCAACAGATCCTGAAAACAGGTTGCGACCTGTTCGACCTGGAAATTGGCATTTTTAGCCGCATTGAAGACAACGACTATATAGTTGAGCAGGGTTTTTCCAAAATACACCCGGTCAAAGAAAATCAGAAATTTGAACTTAAAAAAACATTCTGCAGCATCACCATAGAACACTCAGAACCGATAGCAATCGACATTGTCAGAAAACCCAAATGGAAAAAACACCCCTGCTATCTGAACACCGGCTTGCTCAGTTATATAGGCATTAATATTTTTAAAGAAAAGATGTTATACGGCACCTTAAGTTTTTTCAGCTCAAACCCTAAAGACCAGCCGTTTCGGGAAAGTGATTTTGACTTTATAAAAACAATGGCTGAATGGATGAGAAATATTTTAAGCCAGGTACAGACTTCCATCGATGCCGAGCTGCTGGATATGCACGACCCTGTGACAGGGCTCATGAACAAACAAACCTTTATTGAAGACCTCAGCAGCTGCGTCCACAGAACACTCAAATCCGAGTACTATTATTTTGCATTATTATTTTTTGATATTGCCAATATGCATGAAATAAACACTCAGCTGGACAAAAGCCAGACCCGCAACTTCATGAAGCTGATCGGCAAGCGCCTGAAAACACAACTTCGCCCCAGGGATACCATTGCCCGCTTTTCTGAAACCACTTTTGTTATCCTGCTGGAGGATGTTTATATCAATGAAACATCGTTTGCGGCAGAAAGAATCATTGCCGAAATCCAGAAACCGATCTCAATTGGAAAAAACATTATTAATGTCATACCCAGCATCGGGATCGCACTAAGCTCAAGCTATAAAACAACAGAAGATATTATTAACGACGCTGAAAACGCCATTGAAAATGCACGCAGAGAACAGCAGACTTTTTATGTGATTAACCCCCAACCCCGTAACAGCATGCTGCAGTCAACACCCTGAGCCTACCAGCTGCCTCCTGTTTTGTTTTTGTTTTTATTTTTTCTCTTCTTATCGTTTTTCTTGATATAGGAGATCATTCTGTTTTTCTTAGTCTGCTGACGCTTATTAAGCACATTTCGTCTGCCCGAATAGGGATTAGCGCCCGCCTTGAATTCTACTTTTATAGGGGTGCCTTTAATTTTAAGCACTTGCCTGAAAAAATTAATCAGATAGCGCTTATAGGTTGGTGGCACCAGATCCGAGTCAGGCCCGTGTATTACAATAACCGGCGGATTTCGGCCACCCTGATGAGCGTAGCGCATTTTTAGCCGGCGAGACTTAACCACTGGAGGCTGATTCGCCTCCAATGCTTTTTCAAGCAATCGTGTCAATTCAGGAGTCGCCAGGTCCATAAATGCAGAGTCGTACGCATCGTTTACTGCTTTATATAATAACCCCACATTACTGCCATGAAGTGCCGATATGAAATAAATATCGGCAAAGTTAACAAAACCAAGTTTCCTTTCAAGATCTATTTTGATTCTATCTTTATCATAGTCATCCATGCCGTCCCATTTATTTACAGCAATCACCAGCGCTCTGCCGGCATCAATAACGTAACTCAGCAGGCTCAAATCCTGGTCAGCAATACCATCATGGGCATCGACAACAAGGATCACGACATTTGCAAAATCAATGGCCTGCAAGGATTTTATAACACTGAATTTTTCAACCGCGAGTGTAATGTTTTTCTTGCGGCGCACACCGGCCGTGTCAATTAAAGTATATTTTTTATCATCCCTTTCAAAAGGCACGAGAATGCTGTCTCTGGTTGTTCCCGGCTCGTCAAAAGCAACAACACGATCTTCCCCGAGGATTCTGTTTATTAACGTAGATTTACCCACATTAGGACGACCAACCAGCGCAACTCGAATGCCATCGGCCTGCTCGATGGTCTGCGAACTTTCAAATTCAAACTGGCCGAAGATAGAAGCCATCATAGATGGCACGCCGCGGTTATTTGCCGATGAGATACCGTATAAGTCCTGAAAGCCTAATGCATAAAAATCAGCCATGACAGCGTCAATATCAAAGCCATCGACTTTATTAACGACGAGAAAAATCTTTTTGCCGTAGCGGCGTAATTGTTCAGAGATATTCTGATCTGCCGTTGTCATGCCTTCTCTGGCATCCACCAAAAAAAGAATCAGCGTCGATTCTTCGATTGCCAGTAACGTCTGGGCAGCCATTTTAACATCCACACCTTCTGTCTCACCGCTCAGGCCTCCGGTATCTATGACGGTATATTCAATATCATCTATAACCGCATGACCATATTTGCGATCCCGCGTCAGGCCGGGAAAGTCTGCGACAAGTGCGTCCCTAGTCTTAGTCAAACAATTAAACAGTGTCGACTTACCTACATTTGGACGACCTACAAGTGCAATAACAGGGTTCATAATTTTCTCATTATTTAAGAGATAGAGCTGATAAAAAATGACTGCGCAAGTCATAGAAATTGACAAAATTATCGTTAATTACAATTTTATCATGCTTATTTGACAGTCTTATTCGTATTTTCTCCTGATTTTTTTCAATATAGTTCAACGAGATCATTGTATTTAGAAAAAAACGGCTGTCATGTACAGGCTGTTGCAGATTTGAAGCAAACAGATTAAAAAGCCGTTTAAATAAGTCGATACTGATGTCCAGGTTAAATACCGGTTCATTTTCATTAAAACCACTATCAAGTGAAAATGGCCTATTTAGCAAATTGCTAAGCGTCAGGTCTGCCACCAAAGCCCCGTGTTCGGTGAAAAAACTAAGGGGTTTTATATTTATTGTTTGAAACTCAAGGCCTGATAAAAAACCCGGGTCGAGAACCTGCTTATCAAAGTGCAAGCCATCTGCATTGAATCCATTTACACCGGCACCAACAGTCAGGCTATTTAGCTGCTCATTAAGCACATTTATTCTCGAGACATTTAAATCAAGAGCCAATGAAAGACCAGATATTTCACTGCTGTTAATAATACGTGATGACAACTGTTTGATATCAACCATGTCGTTATTAAGTATGAATCTAAGAGAGTCGAGACTTAGGACAATGTCACCCGAAAACGATTGATCAGAATATTTTTGATTAAAACTCAATATAATCTTATCTGCTTCAAGCGACTGATGATTTGTCATTAAAAAAGCAGGCAGCTTTAATTCGCCCAATAAAAGACTATTATCAGAACGGTATTTTAAACTAACATCGATTGCGTCTGCTTTGTACTTGACATCATTGTGATAGCCCTCGATTGCCGGTATCGTTAAACTGAGTTCAGCATCATTATTATGCTGTATGACTGCAAACAGCTTGATGGGCTGGTCTGGCAACAAAAACCGGGGCAATACTTGCTGATTAATTTCTGCAGGCAACCAGCTCGCCTTAATCACCATGTTTACCCATGGCGAACGGCCCTGTAACAACAAACCAAAATAGACAGGACCATGAACAATCTGGTGTTTCATATAGGCCAGGGTCTGATTCGATGCGCTCTTGACCAACAAGACCGCATCTGTCGTAAACCACTGCCGGTCATAGCTGATGACTTCATAACTAAAGCCTGAATTGTCTGAAAACGAACGAATAACACGCTCATATTCTGGCTGCATGGTGTAGCCAACCCAATAAGGCGCAAGCATCAGTAATAGCAAACTCAGAGAGACTACCGCCAAAATTATCTCAAGCAGATAATCTCTTAATCTTTTCATTAGAGAGAAGGTTTTTCAAATCCAAGAATGTATATTTTTGAATTATTCGTTTGCAGATAGATTTTATCGTCATAAACAATCGGTGCATTATTAATACCCGAGTTATCAACATTAAGCCGGGTAATCTGGTGACCGTCAGCTTTAGCGATGACATGGAGGTAACCCTGATAATCTGTGGTTAACAAATAGTCATGCATCACCACTGGCGCGCTCAGCTTTCGAGCTGTAAACACACTTTGCTTCCAGATTGTAGCGCCTGTGGCTGCATCAAGAGCCCATACATGACTCATATCATCGGTCACATATAATTTGTTATCTTCAAATGTCATATTGTTTGTAACAGACATTTTTTTTGACCACAAAAACTCACCAGACTGCAGATCAAGAGCCACTATTCTGCCCTGAAAGCCTGCGATATATATAATATCATTATTAACCAGCAGGTCCGCATCGAGGTCAACCAGGCGTTCTATTTCGGTTCGCCCGCGCGGCACTGTAATTGTTTTTTCCCAAAACAAAATGCCTGAATCCAGGTTAACAATGACAACTTTTCCATTATCCAATGCACTAATTACTTTATCCTGCATCACTAATGGCACACTATTACCCCTGACACTCAGGGCTGGCACATCTCTTTTATAGATCCATTTTTTATCACCGGAGTCAGCTTTTAATGCCGTCAACTGACCATCTACCGTTTTTACAATTACTGTCTTATTAGCCAGCACCGGACGCGCCAGAACTTCACTGCTAACCTGAGTTTTCCATATGACATTAGCCGAGACCGGTTCAATTGCGATGACTTCACCGGAACGGGTACCCAGCAGATAAAGATGCTGATCACCGCCTACTGCAGAGGCGTACTGGATATTTAAGTCTTTCTCTAAACGCACAGTAGAATTATGTTTATTAAAGACCGTTAACAGACCTTTTGCCGAAACAGAGACAATTTCATCTTCAAGATTAAGTGATGTTGCCCGGGAATAGTTTATTGCACCGTCACCCACATCAAGTTCTGTTAGAAACATTAATTTTGCTGTTTCTTGAAACTCAACCAACGGTGCAGGTGGCTCTGCATTATCAACAGCTCCGCCGCAGGCCAGCAAAGCAAGCGTCATAAAAGTTACCGATACTAATCTCATGCAGCCGATCCCGCTGTAGTTTCGCCTAAATCATCTCTTTTCATTTGCAAAAGGGTTTTATCAGCCGTACTGTTAAGCAGTGCTTTATCATATGCCTTTTTTGCATTTTCAATATCACCTGTCAGTATAAACGCATCACCCTTTAGCTCTTCAAATATTGCAATAAAACTTTTATCAACGTCAGTCGATAGAACAAGCAGCGCCTGCTCAGCTTTACCCAAATCAATTAAAATTCTGGCTTTTCTTTGCTGCGCAACCTGGCTGATTATTTTATCTTTAGTATTAGTAATAACATAATCGAGCGTTTCCAGTGCTTTGTCCTTATTGCCTGCATCGTAATAAGACTTGGCCAGGACGAGCCCTGCTGACGAAGAATATGGCGTGCCGTCATAATCTTTTTTAATCTTTTCGAAAACAGCTTGTTTGTTTGCAGCAGGACTGGATTCACTGTTTTTTGAAAGCATTTGCTCAAATAACGCACTCGCTTCTGAGGTTTGCTTGACGGAGTAGTCCAGGTAATAACGCCAGCCGATGATCAAGCCGAAACCAATTACAGTACCGAAAATGATTTGTTTCCCATTTTCTTTCCACCACTTCTTTAGCGCTTCTACCTGTTGTTCTTCTGTTTCAAATTCCATTACAAGACCTATTTATATATTTTTTAAAAATTCATTTAAGTCATTTATCGAAACAGAGCACTGCTCTTTTTCTTGCCTTAAATACTTAATGATTACTTCCTGTTTTTCAACTTCCTCATCACCTAATATGAGTGCAATGTTGGCAGCCGATTTATCTGCTTTTTTCAATTGTGATTTTAAACCACCGGCTGTACAGCTGGACATTACCATTAAGCCGGGATTAGACTGCCTTATTTTATCAGCCAATACCATGCCTTCAATCTCTGCATCTTGCCCCAGCATCACAAGGTATAGATCAGCTGATGCCTCAGGCGGGATCAGCCCACTCTCATCCAGCAGTGATAATAACCTTTCAAGACCAATTGCAAAGCCTGCTGCAGGCGTGTCTTTGCCACCCAGCTGTTGCACTAAGCCATCGTATCTTCCACCTGCACAGATTGTTCCCTGAGCGCCCAGCTTGTCTGTTACCCATTCAAAGACTGTTTTACAGTAATAATCCAGCCCCCTGACCAGGTTAGGGTTAACCGTGTATTGCACACCTGCCTTATCAAGAATGCGCAGTAATTTGGAAAAATGCTCTGCTGATTCAGCATCCAGATGATCTGATAGTTTCGGCGCATTATTTACTATTTCTTTCATCTCGGGATTTTTTGTATCCAGAATCCTCAGCGGGTTTGTATGCAGACGCCTTAAGCTGTCTTCATCCAGCTGATCTTTATAAGCTTCAAGATACGAAATCAAAATTTCTTTATATTGATGCCTTGCTTGATTGCTACCCAGCGAGTTAACTTCAAGCCGGACGCCGGACAAACCCAGTGTCTTCCACAAGCTTGCCGTCATCAAAATCAGTTCCGCATCAATCTCTGCATTACTCATTCCAAAGGTTTCGACACCAATCTGATGGAACTGCCGGTAACGTCCTTTTTGAGGTCTTTCATGGCGAAACATCGGCCCCATATACCAGAGCCGTTGAAATTGATTATGCAACAAACCCGACTGAATACCGGCTCTTACGCAGCTCGCTGTACCTTCGGGTCTCAAGGTAAGACTGTCACCGTTTCTGTCATCAAACGTATACATCTCCTTTTCGACAATATCCGTGACTTCACCAATCGAGCGGGTAAACAATGCCGTAGACTCAACAACAGGCATGCGAATTTCCTGATAACAGTGTTGTTTCATGGCAGAAAACAACACTGATTCAAGATATTGCCACTTAGCCGACTCAGTGGGCAATATATCGTGCATACCACGAATGGATTTAATATTTTTTGACATAAGTTTTTCTAAATTCTCAAATGCTTATCTTTAATAAAGAGAGCTACAGCTCTTCGCTTATTGTCTTCTCTTCAGCGGCCGGTTTATTTTCAGTACTGGCCTGGTCTACCTGTGATTCTAAAGCATTAGCCATGGTCATTGTAAAACGGGCCACTTGGTTTTTTCGGATATGTTTTGAAATATCATACTCAATATCATTTAGTAGCATGCTAATCGCCGTTGCTTTACCCAGAAAAACCTTGAAAGGCTCCTGGCCTTGCAACTCAACCGTTTTACCTTTGTTTAATAAACTAAAAAACAACAGCTGCCCGTTGGCATCAGAAATTTCAACCCAGCAGTCATCTGTCGAAGAAACCTGCACCACGTCATTTCCACTATCTGCCACGGGCTTTGCTTCTTTGGCCAAAGCCAGAATTTCATCTTTCTTAACCTGCTCCGCATTTTTCTCTTCTACTACTTTAATCTGCTCTGCAGACCGGTCTAATACATCCTTAACAACTGTTTTTTTCTCTGTGGTTTCAGCAGGCGTAGTATTTTCATTTTTAAAATAATTAATCTCAGGAGCTTTCTCAGATTCTACTGACTGTTCATCAGATACCGATTGCAAAGTTGTATCTGCTTCGCTAGCACCTATATTTTTTTCAGCAGCAGCTGGAGCAACAGGAGTAGCGTTGTCTTTTTTATTGCCAATTATCCAAAACAAAAAAAGCGCAATAACGGCTATAACTAAAGAATAACTTACAATTCGCATAGCCAAATCCTGGCTGCTAACCTGCGCCGGCAAATCCGAGGTAGAACTCAAACCACCTGATTCTGATATTCTTCCAATCGTGTCATAATATGACTGAACAATATCGCCTTCGTCCAAATCGACTAACTTGGCAAATAAACGCAGATAGCCACAGGTAAAGGTTGCCGGGGGTAATGCCTCTACATCGGAATTTTCAATGCTTTCAACTTTATCAAGTGAAAGCTTTAAGGCATCAGCAATATGTGGAAGTGATAACTTTTTAGCCTCTCTGGCTGTTCGTAAAAGTTCTCCGAAACTTTTTATATCTACAGTACTCATTAACGCATTAACCTCATTGACATACCCGCTTCATCTGAATCAGGAAATTTTTTATTTATTATTTTAATGAGTTCACTCATAAAAACTTTATCACCGAGCGCTTGCTCAGCCTGTATTTGAACCCACAAACTCTGGGCGGACGGACTAACAATATCGTGATAGCGCTGTATATAGGCACGCGTCATCAGGTATCTGTTGGTTTTATTGCCCAGCACCGCCATTAAATAAAGTGCTGACGCTGATTTTGGTTCTATACGCAGTGCTTTTCTTAAATAGGATTCCGCTAATTCAAACTTTGAATTATTCATTGCGCATTTTCCGGCATTAATCAGCGCAACAAACGGCGTTTTATAATACGCATCATCTATGGCTTTCTTGAAGAGCTCTTGTGCTTCATCGAATCTGCCCTGATTACACAAAAATGTACCAAAGTTGTTATTGATTTCAGAGTTTCCAGGAGCCAGGCTGATCGCCTCTTCATAATATTTCTCTGCCTCCTCAGCCTCACCAACTTTTTCCAGCAACAATGCCATGGTGCTATGAGCCAGTGCGTTATCTGGGTCTTGCTCCAGGGCTTTGGTCAGTTTCTTTTTAGCCAGGCTTAGTTTATTTTGAGACAGATACCCGGCTCCCAGCTGGATATTAAAATTTGCAGCTTTTCTTAAACTTCCTTCCTCTTTACTCGTACCAATAGATGAACATGCCTCAAGCAAAATAAAACCTGCAAACAAAGAAACCTTTATTATTTTTATCATTTAGCCATTCCATAACGTAGTGTTTCAAATTTCTTTTCTCTTCGGCTTTTATCTTCTACCTTGCCTACCAGCTGTCCGCATGCCGCATCAATATCTTCGCCTCTGGTTTTTCGAATAGTGGCTATCAGACCGGCTTTCATCAGTATTTCTTTAAATTCTTTAATCACTGTCATCGGCGAGCATTCATAACCCGAGTCAGGGAAAGGATTAAACGGAATCAGGTTGATTTTTGCAGGAATACCTTTTATTAATTTTATTAATTTTATCGCATCTTCACGGCTGTCATTCACACCATTGAGCATGACATATTCAAACGTGATATGACTTTTAGCACTTTGATTTTTTATATACTGACGACATGAGGCCATCAGTTCATTTAAAGGATATTTTTTATTAACAGGCACCAGGCTATCCCGGATTTCATCCGTCACTGCATGCAAAGAAACTGCCAGTGCCACATCGCTTTGCTGCCCTAATAAATCCAGTTTCGGTAATACGCCTGAAGTACTTAATGTAACCCGGCGCTTGCTCAGCCCATAGGCATTATCTTCCATAAAAATGGTAATTGCTTTTAATACATTCTCATAATTGAGCAGCGGCTCACCCATACCCATCAAAACGACATTGGTAATTCTGTGATTATCCTGAGTATTTTTAGCCAATAGACGGCTTGCCATCCAGACCTGGGCGACTATCTCGGCCGCTGTCAGGTTACGGCTAAAACCCTGGCGTGCTGTGGAACAAAAACTGCAGTCCAGAGCACAGCCGACTTGCGAAGAAATACATAAGGTTCCGCGGGTAGATTCCGGGATGTAGACCGTTTCTATTTTATTACCGCCTTCGAGCTGCATTACCCATTTGCGGGTACCGTCAGTTGAAGTCTGGTCAAAAACGATTTCCGGTACATCGATGCAGGCTTTTTGCCTGAGTGTTTCACGTAAGGTCTTGCTGATATTGGTCATTTCATCAAACTCTGCAGCCAGCAGCTGATGCATCCATTTCATGACCTGAGAAGCACGAAAGGCCTTTTCCCCCGTGCTGGTGAAAAAGGCCTCCAGATCCTGCAAGGTCATGCCCAGCAGGTTTTGTTTTAGCGGTTCTTGCAGTTTAACGGGTACGTTCACAAATACCTTCTGGAAACATTAATGCAATTTCTTCTGCTGCAGTGTCTGCCGCATCTGAACCATGAACCGCATTCTCATCAATTGATTCTGCAAAATCAGCTCGAATTGTGCCAGCATCGGCTTCTGCAGGGTTAGTTGCCCCCATGATGTCACGGTTTTTGGCAATAGCGCCTTCGCCTTCAAGCACCTGACACATAATCGGCCCGGAAATCATAAAGCTAACCAGGTCATTGAAAAAAGGACGTTCTTTATGTACACCGTAAAATGATTCTGCCTGTTCACGCGTCATGTGGATCATTTTAGAAGCTACAATTTTTAAACCTGCCTGCTCGAAACGAGCATAGATTTCGCCAATCACGTTTTTAGCGACTGCGTCAGGTTTGATCATTGAATAAGTGCGCTCTAAGGCCATTTAGTAACTCCAGATAAAGTAAAATACAAATAGTAAATAAGAATAAACAAACCCGCCATTTTACGCGGGTTTGAGGTATGAATAAAGGCCCTGAGGCATCTATTTATGGGACTGATCAGTCTTTTTCTTCGATCCAGCTCATTTGAATGGCTTCAAGGATTTTTTCACCCGATCTTTCGGGCTCGTCATCAAAATCTGACAACTCACAAACCCACTGATGCAGATCAGTGAAACGAATTGTTTTAGGGTCTACTTCTGGAAACTTCTCATCGAGTTCTATCGCAATATCCAGCGTATCTATCCATTTTAATCCCATGACATAACCTCCTAATGGTTCTCTGATACCATATTGATCGTATATTTTGGAATTTCGATAACCAGATCCGTGTCAGCCACTTTCGCCTGACAACTTAAACGCGAATCCGGATCCAGCCCCCAGGCCTTATCGAGCATATCATCTTCTGTTTCAGTCGCTTCTTCCAGCGAATTACCACCTTCACGAACATAGACATGACACGTAGTGCAAGCACATGATTTTTCACAAGCGTGTTCAATTTCAATGCCATTAGCTTGTGCGGCATCACATATTGTAATGCCCGGCTCCACATCAATTACTTTGCCTTCAGGACATATTTCTTCGTGTGGCAAAAAGATCAGTTGAGTCATTTAATTCTAAGCTCCCGTTTTAAAAGCCAATAAAGTCATTCTGCGTCTTTATTGGTAGTATATTCATCAATCTTGTGACCTGCCATCGCCTCGTGAATGCTCTGATTCATACGACGCGCGATATAAGCATCACAGGTTTTTTCTAGGTTTTTAACCGCCTGTTTTATCTCTTCCGCCTTGCCCGTCTGACGAACCTCAGCCAGCTGAGTACGAGACTGGTCAATTAAGCGCCTTTCATCGGCCTCTAACAGCCGATCTCCATCAGCCAATAAAGCCGCTTCTATGGCAACCAATACACGATCTGCCTCAACCTGCTCTTCTCGCAACTTCCGCGCTTGCAAATCCTCTTGCGCATGATCCATGGAATCACGCAACATGGTTTCAATTTCGTTATCAGAAAGCCCATATGAAGGTTTGACGGTGACTGCCGCCTCCACACCACTGCTTTCTTCTAACGATGACACACTCAAAAGACCGTCCGCATCAACCTGATAGGTGACACGAATGCGCGCAGCACCGGCAACCATCGGCGGTATACCCCGCAATTCGAAACGCGCCAGTGAACGACAGTCCGTGACTAACTCACGCTCACCCTGCACGACATGCACAGCCAATGCCGTCTGGCCATCTTTATAGGTGGTAAAATCCTGCGCCCTGGCAACGGGAATCGGTGTATTACGATGAATGATTTTTTCCGACAAGCCGCCCATAGTTTCAATACCCAGCGACAACGGAATCACATCCAGCAATAACAGGTCGCCATCCTGATTATTACCGGCAAGAATATCAGCCTGTAATGATGCGCCGATCGCAACCACTTCGTCAGGATCAATATTGACCAGCGGTTCGGTATTAAAAAATTCAGCGACGCGCTCTCTCACAGCGGGTACCCGTGTTGAGCCGCCGACCATGACGATGTTATTTATTGCCTCTTTGTCAATGCCTGCATCGCGCAGTGCACGACGACATGAAGCCAGGGTTTTTGATATCAGCGAATCAACCAGTTCATTAAATTTAATTTTGCTAAGTTCAGTCGCCCAGCTTTGCTCATTCATTTGAAGTGAAATGGTCACTGAATCTGCATTGGTTAATGCTTCTTTGGCACGACAAGCCTCACTAATAATTTGTCGATTGAGCGTCGCGGTTAATTCGGTTATGCCTGCCTCAGCCATTAACCACTCAGCCACTGCCAGATCAAAATCATCTCCGCCTAGTGCGCTGTCACCGCCGGTCGACAGCACCTCAAAAACACCCTTGTTAAGACGCAAGATGGACACATCAAACGTACCCCCGCCCAGGTCATAAATTGCGACTACGCCTTCTTCACCACTATCCAGCCCATAAGCGACGGCAGCTGCCGTTGGCTCATTTAAAAGACGCAAGACATTTAAACCCGCTAATCGAGCGGCATCTTTTGTGGCCTGGCGCTGTGCATCATCAAAATATGCCGGTACGGTAATCACAGCGCCGGTTAAATCACCACCTAAGGTTTTTTCAGCCCTGTCTTTAAGGCTTTTTAAAATTTCTGCAGAGACTTCAACAGCACTGACTTCGCCGCCGGCTGTTTTGATTCGGGGTACCACCGAATCGTGCTCAGCAAACTGGTACGGCATATGCTCAGCCAGCACCTTTAAATCTTTTGCCGCACGCCCCATCAGCCTTTTGACAGAAACAATAGTATTATGCGGATCCGAGACAGCCAGCTCGCGGGCTTTGTGACCGACCACGATGGTTTTATCATCCGCATAATGCACTACAGAAGGCAAAATAGCACGGCCCTCTTGATCGGTTAAAGTATTTGCTTTGCCGCTTCTGACGGTTGCAACCAGTGAATTTGTGGTACCAAGATCTATACCGACAGCCAGCCTGTGCTGATGTGGAGCGGTTGACTGACCCGGTTCTGCTATTTGTATTAACGCCATTAACTACTTTCCAGACTTACCCCAACAACTCGTCTTCTATAGCCACGGCTACATCATCGAGTTCCTGGATATTTTTATTTAAAAACTGCATTTTACGCGATAACTCATGCGCTTTATCAAAAGACTGTTGCTGGTATGCCTGAGAAAACTCAAGCATCACGACCGCCATTAAATCTTTAACATATTTGAGCAGGCGCTCAACCTCAGCCAGCGCATCTTTATTAAAACGCAGCGATTCAATTTCTTCTCTTAACTCAATCTGTTCCATCAGGAACATCGGATCAATCGTTGTATCCTGCTCATGATCAATATCAAGGCCTGCCAGCTGTAACAGATAATGGGCTCTTGTCACCGGGGATTTAAGCGTATCAAATGCCTGATTGACCAGTGAAGTCATCTGCACGGCAAGCCGGCTTTGTTGTTCGCCGGCATTTGCAAACCGATCAGGGTGAATCTCTTTTTGCAGATCCCGATAAACAACGGACAACTGCTCAACATCCAGATCAAACCCGACGGGCAGGTTAAAGATTTCAAAATAATTTTTAGAAAATAAATCAGACATTCAGAAACTTAAACTGGCCAATAAAAAAACCCCGGTTATGTATAAATCACCAGGGTTAGCGGGTATAAATAATTGAGATGAATTAAACCGTAAAACTTTCACCACAACCACAGCGATCACCCTCGTTAGGGTTATTAAAAGCAAAGCCTTCATTGAGGCCTTCTTTGGTGTAATCGAGCTGGGTACCATCGAGATAGACAAGGCTTTTTTTATCAACAATAACTTTAACGCCATTGTCCTCAAAAACCTCATCATTTTCAGAGACTTCATCAACAAATTCGATGACATATGCCATGCCGGAGCAGCCGGTAGTTTTTACACCCAGTCGCACCCCGACACCACTGCCTCGGTTGGCCAGAAAGTTTAATACACGTTCAGCTGCCGGAGCCGTAATCGAAATTGCCATTACTAAAAAACCCCTGTTAATTCTTCGACTGGTAATCTTCAATTGCTGATTTAATGGCATCTTCAGCCAATACAGAGCAATGAACCTTGACAGGTGGCAAAGCCAGTTCATCAGCAATATCCTGATTTTTTATCGATTTTGCCTCATCCAGTGTCTTGCCTTTAACCCATTCTGTTAATAATGAGCTGGACGCAATTGCAGAACCACAACCATAGGTTTTAAATACAGCATCTTCAATAATGCCATCATCGCCAACTTTAATTTGCAAACGCATGACATCGCCACAAGCCGGTGCACCGACCATGCCTGTACCAACGCCTTTCTCATCTTTATCAAAACTACCAACATTTCGTGGATTCTCGTAGTGATCCAGTACTTTTTCGCTATATGCCATGATCTTTTACCTCTGTATTCAGCGTATTTTACGCTGTTTTGCTGTATTTCTAAACTAATTGTTTAACTCTTTGCCCCAGCCGAATAACGGCGAGACTGTGAATCTTTAATAATTCAAAACATCATTACCACTTAAGCTGATGCTGTTTTACACGAAAAAGAGGCGACTCTGCTTTTGAAGCGATGTTTAAAGTAGCCTACAAAGCTTTCAAAACCAGAGCATAACACTCGGTCACGAAACAGCATTGCCAGTATTCAATGGGCAGCCCACTGCACAGAATCCAGATCAATACCCTCTTTATACATATCCCACAACGGGCTCAGCTCGCGCAGCTTCTCTACTGCCTTGCGCACTTCTGCTATCGCATAATCGATCTCTTCGGCTT
>JAOUKT010000099.1 GCA_029882395.1 Gammaproteobacteria bacterium | reverse complement strand
ACCAGCGACCCAGACCTGCTCACCACCGTCATTGAAATTCTGCTCGAAACTCAGGACGAGCTGATTAACGATGGCCGCCTAAAACAAACTTATTCACATCATGAGCTGGCAGCACTGGCCGCCAAACTGTACACCACCCTGCAAGCCGACCAGCAAACAAACCACCTGAACCGCCAAGAAATCCAGCAAAAAATAAAATTTGCCGCCCTGCTAAGTGCCTGATTTACCATAACAATCTCATGGTTGTAATTCACAAAACCCTTACAACCCGCCACCACTCATAAACTAAACTCTGTTTTTAACAAGAGATAAAATCACTTCACAATGACCAGTTTTTCGCATCGGTTACGAAAACTCATGCAACAACAAGGGATTAACACCAACAAAAAACTCGCGGACCTATCAGGCTACACTCCCGCGGCCGTGGGCCTGTGGTTTAAAAACGACAACTGCTCCGAGCTCGCCGCCAAAACCCTTAGCCCCATATTGCACCGCGACTGGCAATACATTAAATACGGCACCATCGGCAGCGACCAACCCACCCAGCAGCAAATTGAATTAAACGAAACTAAATTAACCATTTATTTAGACCTGGCATTAAAGGCCGGCCAGTTCATCACCTGGGAAATCGACCTGAAGTCAGACAGCTTTAATGTGAGCGAAGCGTTTTACGACATCATTCCCCGCGAGCAGATCGAGCACAACATCGAAGGCCTGATCAACTACATCCACAAAGACGACCGCAGCACCGTTAAAAACGCCATATCAGCCGCCATTCACGATCTGGACGGCAACACCCACACGGTGGTTTACCGCGTCATCAACAAGCAAACACAAGTCATCACCCACCGCAAAGCATGGGCCAGAGTTATCTTTGACCACATAGACCGGCCCGTTAAAATCATTGGCATTTCATGCAACGACCCCGATCTCACACCCCAAATAAAACTAAAGTTGTAGTTTATAAAAACCTTGTTGCCTTTACTTTTGCTTTATGTTCGCTCGAATCGCACGCATTAACCGACAAATAAAGTAAGGTATTAAGCACAATAAAAAAAGCAGGAGCTACACAATGAACAACCAGGCCGTTATCCACAGCATTAAATCAGGGGCATCACAGTTACTACTTAGCCACAGCTTGCGCGCGCAAATGATAGGGGGTTTTAAACTCATTGCTGCCGCCATAGTATTGGCCGCCGCAAGCTACACCGGCACCACACTGACACTCAGCTCACAAATTACAGACATGAGCCAGCGCCTGAGCGCCGTTGAAATAGAATTTAGCCTTTACGAGTCCGTTGCCAGCGACGTGAATGCCACCTACGAAACCCAGCTCGAAATGAAAACACAGGCCCATCTAAACAAACAAGCCATTTTACTAAAACTCAGCGCGCTGGAAAGCAAGCAGGCTCAGCATCTGTCACTCACTCGCAGCATTCAAGCTGAGCAGCACCGCCGAACACACCCCATCACCACATCGCAACACAACACAAAACAAATCAACACTCTTAACAAACGCATTAACGAACTCATAAGCAATACCAGGCTACACCACCACACCAGCAGCCAATATTAAGCAGGCCGAGTGGCGCCTATATTAAGCAGGGCGCTACTCCACATGGCTTACGCTATAAAAAACGCCCTGCAAATTGCTTAAGATTCTGTTTAAAGCTCTCAGCGATATCATCTTCTTCATAGGTAACAGATCGCTTGCTGCCAATGATCTTGCATGAAAAAGCCACACCGGAAGACAGCGCCAAAAATTCGCGCTTTGATAGCAACACCGTTCCCGCCTCGGACTTATCCATCGATGCGCCAGAATAAGGATTAAAAGCCACCACCCCAGACGACTGGTTTCGCCGATCAACCACATCCAGCGCAATCAACTCACCACCCACTCGAAATATCACACGCCGAATAACACCCAGCTGGTTTACATCACCATAAGCCGTTGAATAATCCGCAAGGTTAACCACCTGAAAACCCAGCATCAGCACCTTATCGCCAGCCTTGTTGGTTGAAATAAAGGGATTAACAAACACCCCGCTCGAATCAATATGTGTGCCGCCCGCCACCGACTTAGTAGAAATACGATTATTCAACGACGAATAAATCAGATCCTTATTATTTGAAAAACGCCCATCAGCCTGCTTAATCACAAAGGGGGCAGGCCCACCGATGCACCCCACCAATACCAAAAAAATCGCCGCAACAAAAAATCTCATCATTAAATCTCCCTATTTATTTTATTAGTCATTGAAAAATAACACATTCCAATGCTCGTCACCCGCCCTTATTTACCGGTAACCACAGCCATGAATGCTCATAAATCAATAAATATTCACCAAAAATATACAAATTGTTTGACTTTGATATACTTAATGTATATTTTATGTGTTAAACAAACACGCACCAGGTGATAACCATGAGCCAGCAAAAAATGACCAACTTAAAAATACCCGCCAGCTTTCCCGTGCACGCGCCCAGGCAGTTTGCCAACCTACACGGCTACCAGCTGGATAACACCCACGGCCAGCTTAGCCTCATAACGCACGAACAAATGCTCAACAAACTGCGCCGCCGGCCCACCAAAGCACCCGTGGTGCAGCTGGCCGCGCACCGCAAAGCACCGCCACAAACCCCGTTCAACACAACGCCAACAGACCCAGCGGCTGCGTAACCATGAACAAGCAAGCCACTTACACCCTTAAAGAAGCTGCAGACAAACTGGGCATCGGCCCCATTAAGTTTAATGAATTCTTACGAAACCAAGGCGTGCTGGAATACGAAATTGTAGGACTAAATAATAAATACAACGTACCCACCCAAAAAAGCATCAATAAAGGGTACGCACTAAAGCGACTCTCAAAACACATATCACCAACAGGGCACGTACATTCCTATGCACTAATCACAACCGACGGAATATTTTTTCTTGAAAAACTAATCGACGAAAAATACCCCACCACGGAGGGAAAAGCAGCATGAACAACGACAACTTCGAAATAGACCCACTCACCCCGCTCGAAAAAATCGGCGCGTTTGTAGCCATCGCTGTTATCTACATCGCACACGGCAGCTTTATTATTTGGCTTTTTCAAACCGTTACACAACAGTAACAACAAAGGAGCACATCTAGAATGAACGCACCGGCAAAAACCAACACAACAATAAACACAGACCCGCTTACCATTGATGCATCACTCATTCGTGCGGCCACAGCTTGCCAGGCAAAAAATGATGTAAGGTATTACCTTGAGGGAATCTATATTAGCAACACCGGAATAATCGCTGGCACAAATGGACACATGATGTTTGTCGCTAACCTGTCTGATATTAAACCTGAAAAAAGCAACATCATTCGCCTGGAATCAAAGATACCTTTATCATCAGACACATGCGAATTCTATTTCATAGATTCAAAACACGGGTACGTAAAACACTTCAACAGCGCCAAGCACAACGACAAACACATTCATTTTTCAATCATCGATGGAAAATATCCAGACATCGACAAACTACGCAAAGACTTTGATAAAGACTCCACAGCATTAGATTGCGCTTACATAAATCCAGAACACTTATCCTTTATACCTAAGGTTTTTGGTAAAAAAAACAACGGCATAAAAATATCATTCACAAAAAAAGACGGGGTAATAAAATTCACACCAGCGATTAGTCATCATCGGGACAATAACGCGAACCCGACACTGTACATCATGCCTATGCGATATCCTGATAATGCTCAACATTAACAGCTACTTCTCCGGTGCAGGTTTATTTGATATCGGCTTAATGCAGGCAGGCTTAAACATTCAGCAGTCTTTTGAGCTGGATGCCATCGCCTGCAAGGTGCAGCGTGACAATTTCGGCACTAAAACCAAGCCTGTCGATATATCAAAAAAACTGGTACGTGATGATGCAGAAGCAGACTGGATGGTGTTCACCTACCCTTGCACAAAGTATTCACCCATTGCAGATATCCATAACACCCGCACCGGAGACGAGCTGTTTTTACATGCCCTGCGACACATAGCCATTGGCAACCCCGAAGGCTTCACCATTGAAAATGTGCCCGGCATGAAAGCATTCCCCGTTGTCATGGAAGCCATGACAAAACTACCAAACTATTACATAACCACATTCTGCCCCATTGAATCCGATATCTGGCTGCCACAAAAGCGCGACCGGTTAATCATCATGGCCAGCAAAAAACCATTTAACTGGCGACCACCCGTATCACGTAAAGCCAAAAAACTCATTGATATTCTTGAGCACGAGCCACGCATCACCATACCCAAATATGTTGCCTCACGCATGAACGGTGCATACCGTGATCTACCCATAATATCCGACCCACACAACAACGACATTGCACCACTGTGTGTGGCTCACTACGCCAAAGACAAAAGCACCCGCCTGGTAAAAGACAAACGATACCCGCTAGGCGTTCGCCCCTACAGCGTGCGCGAATACGCAAGACTACAAGGCGTGCCAGACAGCTTTACATTTAACTGCAGCGACTCAGCCGCTTACCGAATGATAGGCAACGGCGTACCCATACCCGCCGGCGAATGGGTGGGTAAAGAAATAAACCGTTATTTTGAAAAAGGAACACAGCAATGACACTCTGCACAACTACAAGACCAGCACACCGCTGAAACATTTGGAACATTAAAAATGACAGAACAAGCCGACAGATTTAACGACGGAAAACCACAGCTCAGTTATTTGCTAGATGCACCTGAAGCCATCTCAGGTTTAGTGAAGGTTTTAGAATTTGGCGCAAAAAAGTACAGTCGTGGCAACTGGCAAAAAGGCCTGCCATGGATGAGCGTCATGGACAGCCTACTAAGGCATGCAGCAGCTTTTGCCAGCGGTGAAGACACAGACCCTGAAACAGGCCTACCACACGTAGACCATATGCAATGTAACGCCATGTTTCTTGCCGAGTACTTTAGAAAAAAACCAGATATGGATGATAGGCAAAAATTAAACGGAGACAGCAATGGAAACAACTAGCACATTGCTACGCGAAGCCCCTGCGTTTATTGAAGCACTTAACATCATGGCACATGATAACAATATTCCACTTAAGCCTGTTGACAGCTGGCCAATGTTCATCAATTACAAATTAATGCAAGAACAAGCCTCTTCGTTCACACAAGATGAGCTAGAGACATTTGTCACCGGTGAGTTATCCGAAATACAAGCCCTGACAAAAAAGAACAAATGCGACATGCTAAGCATCGTGCTCAATGAAATATTCGACGGCACGCTGCACGACTTCTTTTGCGAGCTATAAACCATGACCGAAACCCAACAACTCAGCGTACTAACGCCAGACCAAAAAACCTACCTGTCTGACTGCAAATGCTGCTGGTGCGGAATACCACTCAACATGGCCGGCTGCGGAGCCACCCAGGACAAATGCAAAGAACACCAGCGCATCAAACGCCGCGACAACTGCCTGCAAACCATAAAACAACCGAGGCTGATATGAGCGAACTAACAGACCCATGCAAAGAATG
>JAOUKT010000098.1 GCA_029882395.1 Gammaproteobacteria bacterium | reverse complement strand
CGGCTTTGAGTAAGTCGCAGAGTGTATTGAGAACAGCCGGGCAGTGACTGCAGTCACTGGATAGCAACATTAAAACTTCTGGTGCAGGCATGGTTGTGCTCGACTTAGGTGGCTGATGTTAAAAAAGCGGGTTTAGAATGGCAATATTATCACTGTTATTCTTTCAAAGGTGGTAGATTAGGTCGTAAATAAAAGTATAAAAATTATATATTGTATGAAGCAGAAAGCCTCACCTCATAATGTCTTATTGGTCGTCACGGCATCTTTGCTATTGGTAGCGATTCTGGCGGTTAGGCTGGCAACCAATACAGTCTGGCTTGGGCTTGAGCTGGCGCCGACAACAAACGGTGCGAGCATAGAAAAAATTATCAAAGACGGCCCGTCAGATAACAGCGGTTTACACGTTAATGATGTGATTGTGCGTATATCATCCGTCGAAAATTTAAGCAGTGTGCATATTGAAGCTGGTGATTTAATGATCGAGCCGGATGATCATGCATTGTATAAAAATTATTTTTCCTTTTTTGAAAAACAAACGCAGCTGTTTCAAATATTGTCTGAACGAGTGATTGAGGTAACAACCGCAAAGGGGGAAAAAATAAGGCTAACGCCCGCCGCGCAAAAACCAATATCGGAGCTGTCTTTTTATTTCTGGTTTCAATTATTAAGTGGTTTTTCTGTGGTACTGATGGGTGCCATGGTCTGGGTTTATGCCAGTGATCAAATGGGGCCAAGGCTCTATATGCTGGCGGCTGTTGGTTTATTAGCCGGTATTTTCCCCTCTGCTATTTATACCACGCGAGAGCTGATGATTGACGGTTATTTATTTGAAATATTGTCAAGAATGAATCAGTTTGGTGTATTGTTATTTTGTGGTTTTGGCAATGCTATTCTCTGGTACTACCCTCGCAGAATCAGCCAGTTACCATTTTTAAGTTTGATGTTAGCCGCTGTTGCAGCTTTCTTTTTATTAAATTATTTTCATGTTTACGACTCCCTGCATTTTGGCGTGCGGCTGCCGGTTTTATTGTGGCTGTTGCTGGATGCTGTATTGGCTATTGTGCAGTGGAAGCGTACGGCGTCGAGTCCAGTGGAGCGGGCTCAGCTCAAATGGTTTATTCTGGCATGGTTTGTCGGCCCTGTTATTTATGTGTCGTTAAATATATTGCCGTTACTGGTAAATTATGAACCGATCCTTACTCAGGAAACAGGGTGGTTTTTATTTGTATTTGTGTACCTGGGCATTGCACTTGGTTTAACCAAGTACCGATTGTTTAATCTGGACAAATGGATTTTAACGGCCTGGTTCTGGTTTTTATTTGGTCTGGCTTTTATTGTGATGGATGCACTTGTTATTGCATTAACCGGCATCTCACAAAATATAAGCCTGATGTTATTGCTGGCAATCACCGGCTGGTTATACATTCCGCTGAGACAATTAACACTGGACCGTATGCTGATGCGCCGGTTGGGAACTGACCGGCGTAATTTATTATCAGGTTTACTGAGTGAAATATTAAAACGGGCGCCGAATGAAAAACCGGATGAACTATGGACGGATATATTGCAGCAGTTATACCAGCCGTTGCAAATAGACAGCGCTTACGCTGAAGCGGTGACTAAGGTCAGCATCCAGAATCATGGGCAATCAATCTTGATTCCGGCATTGCCCGGCAGCATGCCATTTTGCCTGCATAATGCGCAGAAAGGTGCGCGCCTTTTTTCACCGCATGATGCCGCCTTAATTGAGTCGGTATGGATGATCTACGAGCATGTGCTGGCATTTCAACAGGCCCAGCTAAACGGCGCAAGAGTGGAAAGACGACGTATCGCCAGAGACCTGCATGATGATGTCAGCGCCAAGGTGCTGTCCCTGGTTTATCGTGCTGATAATGATGAAAACGCGGACCTGGCGCGAGACACCCTAAGCGAGCTGCGCAGTGTTATTCATGATCTGGAAAGCCCGCAATTATCGCTGCAGGAATCAGTAAAAGAGTGGCGTATAGAAGCTAAAAGGCGATGTGAAGAAGCCGGACTGAAACTGCACTGGCAGCAAAAAGAGTTACCAGAGATAGAGTTATTGCCAGTTTACAAATCGAACCTGAGAAAAGTGTTCCGCGAATCATTGAGCAATATTATCAAACATGCCGAGGCGGATAGCGTTAGCATAAAAATAAGCTATATAGATAATAACTTCAAACTCGAAATTGAAGATGATGGTAAAGGTTTTGACCGCTCTGTGGCGGGTAAGAACAAAACCAGTATCGGCCTCAATAGCATAAAACGGCGAGTACGTGATCTGGGGGGGATATTAAAAATAGACACAGATCACGGCATCGGCACAGCCATTCGCGTATCGTTAGCATTCGAAGAGAGAGAGGCTATCAGTTGAAAGCAGTAGGAGATAGTGCATGAAAAGCGGTCTTATTCTTGAGGACCTGGCAGATGCTCAGCAATGGCTGTTTTCAGTTTTAGAAAGCAGCTTTCCAGGGATCAATATTGAAGTGGTCTCGACGGTAGCCGAAGCCAAACAACGATTATTGACAGTAAACCCCGATATTGCGCTGGTTGACTTAAACCTGCCGGATGGTTCCGGGGTATCGGTGCTGCAGTGCCTGGCAGCCAGCCATGCGAATTGTGTCGCTGTTGTAACCACTATTTACGATGATGACGATTCCTTGTTTTCGGCCTTATGCGCGGGCGCTCAGGGCTATTTGTTAAAGGAACAAAAAAAAGAATCTTTAATTGTGGCTCTAAAAGGTATTTCTCAGGGCATACCGCCTTTGTCACCGCAAATATCAATGCGTATTCTTGATTTCTTTGCCTCAGGAACAGCAATAAAACTGGCACCGATAGAGCAGCACAATATACCCATGGCGGATAGACTGACTAAACGTGAAACCGAGGTTCTGAAAGAAATCGCCAAAGGCTCTTCTACTAAAAAAACGGCAGCCGCTTTGAACGTGTCCTTTAATACCGTTGCTTCCCACATTAAAAGCATCTATGCCAAACTGAATATTTCTAGCCGGGCAGAGGTAGTGCATGAGGCAATTCGTCTGGGCATTGAACATCATTAACGTCTTTTAGTTTTAAGCGATGAAGGCAATAGTGGTTTTGTGGCTAACCGTGTGTTTAAGCCACGCAGAGCACGATTGCCAGGCGCATTTTGGTATATTTCAGGCATAAATGTTTGCAAATACACAATATTATTTGGAAATTAGCGCAGATTGTGTGTGTTCTTGTCGGAAAAAACGGCAAGAGCGCATTTAATACTGTTATAATGTCCGGCTTTCTCGCTCACAGGTACGAACACAGTGTCCATCGAAAATTTACGTAACGTCGCTATCATCGCTCACGTTGACCATGGTAAAACCACTTTGGTTGATGAACTTTTAAAGCAATCAGGCACCCTTGGTGACCGTGTTGAGCTTGAAGAACGCGCGATGGACTCTAATGATCAGGAAAAAGAGCGTGGTATTACTATTCTTTCCAAGAATACCGCGATCACCTGGAATGGCTACCGCATTAATATCGTCGACACACCGGGACACGCTGACTTCGGCGGCGAGGTCGAACGCGTTCTGTCGATGGTTGATTCTGTCCTGTTGCTGGTTGATGCGCAGGAAGGCCCGATGCCTCAGACGCGTTTTGTTACACAAAAAGCCTTCGACATGGGTTTCAAGCCGATTGTCGTTATTAACAAAATTGATAAGCCGAGCGCCCGTCCGGACTGGGTTCTGGATCAGACTTTTGAGCTGTTCGACCGCTTAGGCGCAACGGATGAACAGTTAGACTTCCCTGTTATTTACGCATCAGGACTGGGCGGATTTGCCGGCCCGGATGAAACCGTTCGCGATGGTGACATGACTTTCCTGCTTGAGCAGATTATCGAGCAAGTACCTGTTCCAGAAGTGGACGCGGAAGCGCCCTTTAAAATGCAGGTAAGCTCACTCGATTACAACTCATACGTGGGTGTTATTGGTATCGGTCGTATCACCGCGGGTAAAGTTAAGCGCAATATGCCACTGACCCTGATTGATAAAGAAGGCAAAACGCGTACCGGTTGTAAAATGCAGCAGATCCTGGGTTTCCACGGTCTTGAACGTATTGAGGTTGCAGAGGCAGAGGCCGGCGACATTATTTGTTTCAGTGGTATCGATAAACTCAATATCTCCGACACACTTTGTGACCCGGCCAATGTAGAAGCAATGACGCCGTTGTCTGTTGATGAACCAACGGTTTCGATGACCTTCCAGGTTAATAACGGTCCTTTTGGTGGTAAAGACGGTAAGTTTGTTACTTCTCGTAATATCTCTGATCGTCTGGATCAGGAACTGATTCACAACGTCGCTTTGCGGGTTGAAGTGGCAGAAGATTCTGATAAATTCCGCGTCTCGGGTCGTGGTGAATTGCATCTGTCGGTACTGATCGAGTCTATGCGTCGCGAAGGTTTTGAGCTGTGCGTCGGACGCCCTGAAGTTATCATTAAAGAAATAGACGGCGTTTTATCTGAGCCATATGAAAACTTAACCGTCGACATCCCGGAAGATTCTCAGGGCTCTGTCATGGAGAAGCTGGGTGAACGCAAAGGTGAACTGAAAGACATGGTTCCCGATGGTGACGGCCGCGTGCGGCTGGATTACATTATTCCATCGCGTGGACTGATTGGCTTTCGTACTGAGTTTTTAACAGCCACTGCTGGTAATGGCCTGATTTACAGCAACTTCGATCACTACGGACCGAAGTTGAATGTTGAGATTGGTCAGCGTTCAAAAGGTGTACTGGTTTCAAATGGAACGGGTAAGTCACTGGCTTATGCACTGTTTAACCTGCAGGAACGGGGTCGTTTATTTGTTGGCCATGCTGAGGAAATCTACGAAGGCATGCTGATCGGTATTCATGCGCGTGATAACGATCTGGTGGTGAACCCATTAAAAGCCAAGCAGCTGAATAATATCCGTGCTGCGGGTACCGATGAAAACTTGATCCTGGTGCCCAAGATCGATATGACACTCGAGCAGGCCCTGGAGTTTATCGATGATGATGAGCTGGTTGAAGTCACACCCAACCACATCCGCTGCCGTAAAAAGCTGTTAACTGAAAACGAACGTAAACGTTCAGGCCGCGGTTAATAAAATAACTTAGCCTGACTAAAAAAGCCCTGATCTTTCAGGGCTTTTTTTTTGTCATTAAGTATTTGCTTTAAGCCTTCATTATCTACTAAACTTTATCAAAACCGCAGCGGGAGCCTGAGTGGACGTTTCACAACAGAAAGCAACCATACTCGCGGTTGATGATTCGCGTGTGATGTTAGTTGCAGCAGCAAAAGCGCTGAAAGATGAGTTTGAGGTGCTGAAGGCTTCAGATGGTGAAGAAGCCTGGCATCTGATTCAGGCACGGGATGACATTGCAATGGTATTTTCAGATTTGGCGATGCCGAATCTGGATGGCTACGGACTGCTCGAAAAAATTAAAGCCAGTGACGATGCCCGCATAGCCAGACTGCCTGTGGTGATTTTAACCGGTCAGGAAGACGGCGAT